>CAYGHK010000021.1:0-9840 GCA_964349645.1 uncultured Candidatus Saccharibacteria bacterium
TACAATCAAATTTAGATGAAAAACGAAACCGGGTGGCGGTTACGGGAAACGCAAGCCTCTACCGGTGCTAGTGAGAGATTTAAATACTCAAAAGTAAAACGACGCTTGCTTGGCTATGCGGCAGGTCTTGCACTAGCTCTAGGCGCAGGCGGTATTGAAGCTCAGGCGGCAAATGCCGATGGTATACATAAGGTTGAAAAAATGACTATCCCTAAAGACGTAGGGAATGAAGGAGCTTATCGTAAGCTGCCACGCTATAAAAAATATGCATCTGCAGTCGAAGCTCGAAATTCAATACTTAGTCTATATGACAGCGATCAGCATTCTATGACTGCTTTGCCCGCGTTTGATAAATACACCAAGGAGTTTTATAAGTCGTGCGTTTATGGGCTACTTAGGTACACAGTATCAAGTGGTAACGGTGATCTTCGTTCTGGCCGCGTAGATGACGACACGGTTGCTATGGATGTTTTTGCTATAGACGATTGTGGAGGATATAGACAATCAAATACAATTGTTGGTTTGGAATCTCGAAAAAATAGTGAGGCTGAATTTGAAACGGTTATAACTCCTCCGGGTATTATTAGAAGATTTGCTTCTTCTCCTGAATACGGTAGTGAATATTTTGGAGCGTTTAACATGGAGGAAACTTGTACCGAAAATCCAGATCTTGAAGTACGATTTACTTTGGAGAACGTTACAAGAAGTAACTGGTTGCCAGCTGCTATAAGAGTGCGACCAGAAAAAAATATTCCTATCATAAAATGTGACTAATTAATTTTGATGGTAAAATGGAGGTATTATGGGATTTTTAGGAGGACTTAGTCGTTTTATACAGGGGAAGCCTGTATTTGAAGTGTCTACCGATAGCCCTACGATATTGAATAATCCAGATCCTCAGACTACGTCTGGGGGCAAGTCTGTACCGACTGTTTTTATTGAACGAAGCTCCTGCTACAACACAGGCCTGGGTGTTCGGGTAACTGCAAATATACGCAATTCATCTGACCAAATGGTTGAGCTGGACAAAATTCGTTTGCTTGGAACAAGTACAGAGCTTGATACTCAACTTCGCGCCGGTGAAACACGTGAATTTAAAATATTCGACAGCAACAGGCCAAATAATACTAGCTATAACGATGCTAACTTGGTATATAAAGATATGAGCGGGGATTATTTTGAGTCTTATCACACAGTACAATTTCGAAAAGAAAATGACGGTACATATGTACCCGAGCAGTTTCGTTTTGTTGGCCCCGTCAAAGATATTTAGTTTTTATAAATAACTAAAAAGCTTCGTTGGTAGATATGTTTCAGGAGATGCAGGTAACTCTACCTCTCCAAGAAAAGCTGGTAGGATGGTTTCTAGCTTCGGGTCAATAAAATCACAGCGTTCTATTTCAATTTCACCATGAGATGTGTTGGAAAGGTCGACATTTTCGAAATCGTCGGCATTTTTTATATGAAAGAAAAACTCAAGCTGCTCTTTGTGGTCGTCTAAATATTGCTGCACAAATAGCAGATTACCTACTACTGGCTTTACGCCAGTTTCTTCAATAATTTCTCTTGTGAGGCCGTCAACTATACCTTCATTTTCGTCCAAGCCGCCTCCAGGTGTTGACCAAAAGTTGTTGATTGTACCGTCGGAGCGTTTTTGCTCCAAGCAAAAAAGTCTTCCGTTTTTAAAAATAATTCCTCGTACTGCTATTCGTCTTGCCATGTAAGTCTATTCTAACATTATGAAATTACTTATGCTTGCGAATGGCTATGTATAAGGTTTAAAGTTTTATATAGACATGAATAAAGAACCAGTAATTCAAAGTAAAGAAGAGAGACTTGATCGAAATGCGCAGGTTATAACTTCGCAGTTGGTTGGTTGGTTTGAATCTAAAAATTCAAACGAGCCGACTCGTGAAGGTGATTTTCAGTTTGCGGCAGAATTACTCGAAAGAGCGATTTATGATAAAAATCTAGACTACCAGCTGACTGTAAAAGCTACCGACGCACCAATCAATACATGCGATCTTACGGGTACAACCGGTAGTGGGATTGATGTTTCGCCTTCTCGCAACGGTCCTTTAAGGCCGGGGGAAGAGCTCCCACTTGAAGTTTTTAGAAAATTGCACAACGCACGGTTAGGTGCATATACTTTCACAAAAAGTAATGTATTTGTAGGTACATTTGCACAGTACATTGAGCTTGGGGATCTTGCTAAATCACTAGCTAGCGGTGCAGAACTTACGTACGAATCTCCACTGAGAGATAAAATGAATCAAACATGGAATGAAGTAGTTATGCCTCATGTGGGGGACGAAAAAAAGGAATTGGCAGAGCAAATAATAGCAAGAATCATAGACTCTTATAGCGAAGAAGGTCGAGCGTATCATAATTTGCGGCATATCGTTGATTGCCTAGAAAAGCTCGAGCCGTATAAAGATAGAGACGATTATTTACAGCTTGTACTTGCTGTATTCCTGCACGACGAAACATACGACGCAAGTGCCTCAAATAACGAAGAGGTAAGTGCGTTTAATGCCGGCTTGTATATGGAAGCACTTGATTTACCGGGTGTAGACGACGTGCAGCGACTTATTTTATCTACAAAAGCACACCTACCAGAACTTGAGGACGAAAAACTAATGTGCTCAATAGATATGTCCATTTTGGCAGCTGAACCAGACAAGTATCATGTATATTCAAAGGGGATTTTAAAAGAGTACCAGGCTACTGTACCACGCTACATTTATATTGCAGAAAGAATAAAATTTTTAAAAACTTTAGACAAACCGTTTACACACCCAGACTTCGAACATCTGAATGAAAAAGCACACGAAAATATAGCTCGAGAAATATCCTGGCTGTCCACCCTCTAACGATGGCTGACAAATACACTAAAAAGTTATACAATAGTAATACAGAGTGGGCACAGGAATTATAAGTAGGAGTTCACAATGCCAAAAGGCAGGAAAACTATAAGCCAAGAAGTCAAAGCGCTAAGAGCTGAAAACGCGCGCCTAAAACTTCAGCTTAAATCTCAAAACACCGGCAATCAAAATAATGACGGTTGGCGAACTCCATTGATAATAATGACGGCTGGCTTGGCCGGAGCTATATTAATATCTTCAAACTTGCTATTTTGGACAGCCAGAACCTTAGTCGAGACAGATCTTTATACCGATGCAACTAAAGCTTTGATAGAAAAGCCGGCAGTTCAAAAAGCTATAGTCGATAAAACCACAGACTCCATTTTCTCAAGAGTTGATACAACTAAGGTGCTTGAAGAATCTTTGCCACCCAAGCTGCAATTTGCCGCTCCTACATTGGCTAGTCAAGTAGAAACATTTACATACGATAAAGCCACGCAAGTTGTTTCGAGCGAGAAGTTTCAAACGGTTTGGGTAGACTCAAATAGAACTGCCCATGAAAGATTCATAACTGCAGTTAGAAATTACGAAGGCGATGGAACTATAAATTTATCTGACGTTTATAGTAAGCTTGTGCAACGTTTGGACGGAACTAAATTGTCGTTTTTGCAGGACGTTCAACTACCGAGCAATATAGGGTCTATACAAGTCATAGATGCACCGTGGCTTAAGCAAGCTCATTGGATAGTGGTGAACTTAAATACACTAAGGTTAGTAACTATTAGTCTATTTATAATATTAACTGCAGCTGTAATTGCTCTGGCAAGGCAACGCCGAAGGATGGCAGTGAAAGTAGGATTTTTGTATGCAATCCTAATGCTATTAACATTGATAGCCGTGCGTATTTCCAGGGCGATTGTAGTGGGTGGAGTTGATCCAAAATACCAACAGGCAGCTATCGAAGCGTATCAAGCGATATTTAACCCATTTGTTTTGCAAACTGTAGGCTTGATGACGCTAAGCCTTGTGGTGGTAGCAGTTGCTTGGATAATAGGCCCGGGGAAACATGCTACGAGGTTGCGTGAGTCTTTTAACACTCTTTTTGAAAACAACGTACACGGGGCAATATTTGGTAAAAATGAAAATACTTATACAAAGTGGGTCGGTAAGCATCGTGCTACTTTGCAGTGGCTTGTAGTTGCGGTTGCTTTTGTATCACTTCTGGTAGTGTCCGTAACTGTTGCCAATATAGTGTGGGTTTTGGCAGCCGTATTAGCTACAATAGCAGTTATCCAAATTTCTGCTGGAAAGTAGTAGGCCATTCAGATTACATTGACAAAGTATAATATTTAGTGTAGTATATATTACATAACTAACTAAATACAAAAAAACATGCCTTCAACAGAAGTAAGACAAAAACCAGAGACACCTAAAACATCACCGGATGGTGGAGCTATAGAACACTATATAGAAAACGGTGAGCTATTAAGATTTAATGATCTTAAGGTGTGGCACGGCAGAGCATCTTCTGGGGAAGATTGGAAGATAGAATCTTTTAGCCAGTATAGGCCATCAAGAAATATATATGAGGGAACGCTTTATGGCACTCTCAATAAAGAAGATGCCCAAGATTTTGCAAATGCTCGCGCTCGAAGGTCAGCTGGCGCCGAACCTTCGCTTCATCAAATAGTTGCGTTGTCGGACGAAAGTCTTATCTTAGACGGTGGAGAAGTGAACAACATCGTACTGCCTTCAGAGGTTGTGGGCTCACCAAAGAAATTCGCCCAAAAACAGAGTTGGTATTCGCCCGACTTAAAACCTGCAATAATTAAGCTTATGGAAAACAGAGTGTCATTTATTGAACTTCAGGAAATAGAAAAAGTAGCGAGTGATTTAGACGTAGATTTTGATAAATTACGTGAGTACGCGGCCGTTATAAATGGTTATTTCTCACTTACTCATGCGCCTCTCGGCAAAAGCATTGCTCAGATGCTATATAGCTCTGATTTTTTTCAGCTAAGACTTAAGGGGCAGCAGCCACAACTCATAGAAACTTCGCCAGATTTTACAAGGGATGTTCTAAGGAGAAATCACATAATTGGTTCAAAAGATCATTTGCGCAGTGCGACGCTCGGCAGAAAAATACGTGATGTAGTGGTTATTTGGGATTTTGATGCAGTTCAGGATAGGGAAGTGCATGAAAAAGGCCAAAAAACTGCGCTCGGTCGTGCCAGTATTCCTAGAAATTAATAGGACTTAAAAACTATTCTTATGCTTGCTATTTTTGCATTTTTATGACAATATAGTACTCATAGCTGGGAGTTTCGGCTAAGAAGTGTTTTTGTAAAAAAGCAGTTCCAAATAGACGTATCCATTGCAAACAAGCAAAAGGAAATCGAGTACATTGACAAATCGAAAACGTGCAGTGCTGTTGGCGCTGACGACAGCCATAGTAATGGCTGCCACAGTTGCCTCGGCATTTGCACACACCATCACCACTAAACTGGAGTGCCTCAAGTGGACGCCAGTTGGGTACAACTTCAAGATCATTGACTTCGGTCAAAATCTTGACGTCGGTGGCGCAGAAATCAAGTACGGACTTGCTGGACTTATTTCGTACAACGGGAAGGTCAAGCAAGAGAACCTGATAACGGGCGACGCAACTGGTAAGACAATTACTGGTCCGTCTCTTGTATCCGGTTCTGTACAAACGTACTTCTACAACGGAGACAACATCTCGTATGTCACTATTCCATTGGGATCGGTGCTGTACCGGGCAATTGGGCACAAGGATCAGGGTTGGATTTCGATCAAGCCCTTTGATTACAACGTGCCTGCATGTGCTCCGCCACCAGAGCCAACTCCACCCGTGACACCGCCTACGCCTCCGACACCTCCTGCGCAGGAGCCTGTCGCAAGTATCAAGTGGGCTCACACCAAGGTGTCTAACCGGTGCATTCGAGCGGGTCAGAAAGTAGGCTACAAAGTCTACGGAACTGGCATCGTGAATACGACGTGGTACTACGCCAATGGCAAGCGAATCAAGGGTGTCAATGGCAAACGCCACATAGAATCAGGATCTCACTCGGTCAAGGTAAAAGTCGTCTTCAGCGACGGCACGACTAGCACATATCCGATTCGATACCAGAGCACCTGTAGGGTGACGCCGACGCCGCATTACACCGGCTAACGCGTAACCTCGTTCTGGAATAAGATGTAACTCTGTATGGAGTGGGGGCAAGATTGCCTCCACTCCATACGCATTAAACAACAAACTCCCAGTTTTTCTTTTATAAGTATAATTTAGCAATTGTTCAGACAATTTATGAACAATACTTATAAAATACTAAACCGCTGCAGCTTTTTTCTTTTTCTTGACTGCTTTTCGTTTATTTTGACCTTTAGCCATATTTTCGCCCTCCATTAGTATGTATTTATTATGCTCCAAAGCTGGCTTATCTCCTAATTGATCAAATATTGGCATCGCCAGCGGTATTATTGGCAATATGGATACAACGAGCTTTAGGGTATAATTGAACTAATACAATCTCAAGGAGGGAATAGGTATGGTTGAGGTAAATTATCTAGCGGTTTTGCTTGCTGCGGCAAGTAGTATGGTAGTAGGTTCGATATGGTACGCCGAAAGTGTGTTTGGAAAAACTTGGCAGAAACTTGCAAAGGTGAAAATTGGCGATCAAGGTATGGCGTATCCCTTGGGTATAACCGCTTTAGTTAGCTTGGTAACAGCGTTTGTTCTAGCTCATGTTATCTATCTTTCGAATAGTTTCTTTGAAAATAGCTTTTTGCAAGACAGCCTAATGACCGCTTTCTGGTTGTGGCTCGGTTTTACGGCGGCGCGTATTATTACACACGATGCGTTTGAAGGTAGGCGCAAAAAACTTACATTAATGAACATTTCTCATGAACTAGTAACACTACTAGTAATGGGACTGATAATAGGTCTTTTTGGGCGACCGTAAATATAAATACTTAAGACTAGGAGATGCTACATGCGTATTAGATTGTCGTTTATGAAAAAAGAACAACCTAAATTAAACTTTTTACAGAAATTTAGTCTGTATTTTTTTAGACGTCCACGCAAGACAGCTTTACTTTTTTTGGTTGTAGTTCTCTTTGGTGTCGCAAGTTATACGACTCTTCTAAAGCGTGAGGGATTTCCTAGTATTGAAACGCCGGTTGCAATAGGGCAGGGTACGTATTTGGTCAATAACCCTACAAAGGTTGACGCTGAAGTAGCAGAGCCGCTTAGTAAATTTTTGCTAGATCAAGATGGGGTAAAGTCGGTTACGACCAGTAGCTTAGATAACTTTTATACTGCATATATATCTTACGAAGAAGGCGTCAATGCAACGAAACGTAGTGAACAATTGCAGAAAAAAGCAGAGAAAACTAATATTTTGCCTGAGCAAGCTACGCTTAAAATTGAAGCTTTGCAGTTTGGCTTTACTATGCGCGGTGACGATATGGTTATATCGTTCTATTCTAAGAACAACCAAGTTAGCAATGCCGAGCTAGTTGCAAAGGCCAAGCAGGCTGCCGAGTTTCTAGATGACCAAGATATAGATCTAGTCAAGAAAGCTTCGGTTATAGATCAGTACAAAACCGCCGAAAATCCGTTTACCGGACAACAGCAAACCACACAAGAATCATTTGAACGTTACGGTGTTCGTAAACACGATGAAACAAAATTTTACAGTGCAGTTGTAATTGGAATTGAAGCTGTCGACAAAGCCGATAACCTAAAACTCAACGACCAAGTACAGGCGGCTGTAGAAAAATTAAATGACAAAGAAAAATTCGAAGGCTACAAGGCTGTAGTTAGTGCCAGCTATGCGCCACAAATAAATCAGCAAATAGATGAGCTGCAAAGAGTTCTTCTCGAAGGTTTGATCGCTGTTTTGATAGTTGGATCGCTTGTTATTGCGGTTAGGGCTTCGGTCATAACAGTTATTTCAATGTTTACCGTTATAGCTGCGACCAACGGACTGTTATTTTTGGCTGGCTATTCGCTAAATACAATTACATTGTTTGGATTGATCTTAGGTCTGTCACTAATTGTTGACGACACCATAATCATGGTTGAAGCAATCGATGCTCAACGTCGGCGTAAAAAGAATGCAGATGATGTGATAAGGAGTGCCACCGGGAAGGTCGGTCTAGCAATGATTGCGGCTACCTCTACAGCAGCCCTTAGCTTCGCGCCACTACTATTTGTTGGCGGAATATTAGGCAGCTTCATAAAGGCTATACCTCTAACTATTATATCGGCATTGTTAATTAGCTTGTTTGTTGCGCTAGTATTTATACCGCTATTTGCGCGATTTATATTACTCGGCAAGAAGCAGCTTGGTGAAAAAAGTCATCGAGATATGGCGGCAGGGCTGGAGGCTCGTATTGCAGAATTTATCGCAACTCCTATGTTGTGGGCTAAAAATTCAAAAGCAAAATTAGCCGGCGTTGGCATTGTTGCTGTGATGATTGGTTTTGGCTTTATCGCAGCAGGCGGATATTTTTTCCAAAAGGTAACGTTCAATATATTCCCTGCATCAAAAGATGCTAACCAACTATCAATTGTCTTAGATTTCCCGGCCGGCACAACAATAGAAAAGGCGGGTGACATTACTGATAAGGCAGACAAAATAATAGGTCAAGAATTGGGTGACAACTTCATACGTGCTACAAACAGCGGTATGGCCGACAACAAAACAGCTACTATCGGTGTAGACTTGACTGACTACAACGAACGTCCAGAAACTGCGCCTCAGCTGTCGGATAAACTAAAAGACGCTTTCGAGAAGTTTGAAGGTGCGAAGGTGAGTGTTGGCCAGGTGGATGCTGGTCCTCCAGCGTCTGATTTTACTGCCAGGATTGATGTTAGCGAAAATCGTGAAGCTGCAATTAGCCTAGCAAATGATATGGCAAAATATCTAAAAGATGCAAAACTAGAGCGTGCAGATGGAACAAGAGCGAAGATCGAAACAGTCTCTGTTGCAAATGCTAGTGTTTACACCCGATCAGACAATAAGCCGTACATTGCTGTAACTGCACAGTTTGTCGATGACGATACAACTACACTTGTTACACTAGCGAAAAGTTCAGTCGAAAAAGAATTTGATGCTGCTAAAGTTGAGTCTTATGGTTTGGGTGGCGACGCGATTAGCTTCAACTTTGGTCAGGAAGATGAAAACCAAGACAGCTTCGCCACTATGGCCTTAGCATTCCCGATACTTTTGGGTGTAATATATCTACTGCTCGCTGCACAGTTCAGGAGCTTCCTACAGCCACTACTTATATTTATGGCGATACCGTTTAGCTTATTCGGAATTACACTAGGACTGTATATAACTGATAACGCCTTTAGTTTCTTTGCAATGCTAGGTTTCTTCGCCCTTATTGGCTTGAGCCTTAAGAACACTATATTACTGACAGATTCGGCTAACCAAGCTCGTAGAGAAGGTAAAGGTGCTGTAGATGCAGCTCACATTGCTTTAGCAGAGCGATTCCGTCCTTTGATCGCAACAAGTTTCACAGCAGTTGTGTCGCTCATCCCGTTGGCTATATCGAGTCCATTCTGGGAAGGCTTAGCAGTTGTGTTGATATTTGGACTTCTATCTAGTACCTTCTTGGTGATCACGGTCTTCCCATACTATTACCTAGGCGCTGAGTATGTACGTGCGATCTTTCGTCGGCAGGTGACAAATCGCGTTCGTCGCGCATTTATGTAATAAACCGCTAGTCTAGTCTCGATTTAAAACACACCTCAGACCCGCGCACGAACGAGGCAAATGTTCGTGCGCTCATTCGGAAAGAATAGTCTTCGGTGTTGTTTTATATCTCGTCATCCGGAAAACGAGAGCCTTTGTTTAGATTTGCAAAGTAAACACATCTTTGCAATATATATAGAAATATTGCAAAATATATTTTAGTGTGATATACTAGCTGGATAGCGAAAAAA
>CAYGHK010000022.1:0-9358 GCA_964349645.1 uncultured Candidatus Saccharibacteria bacterium
CAAAAAATGTTATACTATAAAACATATGAAGTCGTTAAGTTTAAGCAAACCATTAGTGCTAATAACTATAGGAATACCAGGGAGCGGTAAGAGTTTTTTCGCTCGTCAGTTCTCGGATACATTTAGCGCACCAGTAGTAAGTTATGACAAGCTGAGGCACACACTATTTGCTGGTAACGGGTTTGGTAAAAAGCAGCAAGATATAGTCGATACAATCGCAAATTTTGAAATTGACGAACTACTGAAAACTCGCAAAACTTTCATTGTTGACGGGGGTGCCAACACAAAAGCTCAGAGGGTTGAGCTACGTAAAAAAACTCAACAAGCTAGCTACGATACGCTACTAGTTTGGGTACAAACCGACCAAAACACCGCCAAGTATCGCTCAATGAAGCGATCTAGTAGAAAAAACGATGACAAATACAACCCATCAATTTCTGGGGAGCAGTACGATCAATTGGCAAAAAGATTTAGCCCTCCGCAGCATAACGAAAGCTCTGTAGTGGTTAGCGGCAAGCACACCTACCCTACTCAGGCTAAAGTCGTGCTTAAAAAGCTGGTTACACCAAGGGCTGAAGCGACGCGAAGTATCGTCAATCACGCCAATCGTGCACCAGATGCAAGCGCGCCGCGCCGCAACGTTATTATCAGATAAGAAAGTAGTACATCATATGGCAGATTTTCATGACCAGGTACTCGGTAAAGTCGTAGTCTCAAGAGGACGTAGCTCACGGTATGTTCGGTTAGGGGTGACTCCGGCAGGTGATATAAAAGTGTCGGCACCTATTTTTACTCCAATGTATTTTATTAAGAATTTAGTAAAAAAATCGCGAACCGAACTTACTCATATGGCTAGTAAGTACAGAACCCTTTATACCGAAGATACTTCAGTTGGAAAATCACATAAGTTTATCATCGAACACAGCAGTCAGTCGCCCGAAGTTTTGTATAAAAAACCACATATAATCGCAAGAATTGGCGATGAAGAGGATCTTATGAGTACTTCTTTTCAGTCTAAAATTCGGGTTTGTGTAGCGAAAGCTTTAAGAACTGAAGCTAAGTCGTATTTGCCTAGGAGAATTGAGTACATTGCCAATCAACATGGGTTTGAGTACGAGAAACTTCGTTTTTCTCACGCAAAAAGTCGTTGGGGAAGCTGTAACAGTGATGGAACGATTAGCCTCAACATAGCGCTTATGAAGCTTCCTTTTGAAATAATTGACTACGTGATTATTCACGAATTGTCTCACACGCAGTTTCTTAACCACAGTGAGGAGTTTTGGCAGCTTGTAAAATCATGTGATCAAAACTACAAAAATCATAGGAAAATACTCAAAAACCACTCTCCTCATATATAATAAAACCTAATGAATAGTGGGCAGTTAGAGTTAGAAGCCAATAACCAGTACAACCGTAGGGTAAATACTATTATGTTTTGGGTTGCCAGAACTACACCAATATTAATAATTTTGTACGGTATTTTTATATATTTTGGATTTGCAAAACCATCCGAACTCTACTCTTTACAGGCATTTGCACTTACATTTGTAGCTTTTATTGTGGTTGCTGCTAATCAGAAAAATAAATTCACGCAACCGTACTTGCAGCATTTTGCTTTTTACCTTGTTTCATTTATTGCACTGGTTTTTGTTATGGGCTTTGGTTTGGTGACGCTATTTTGGGGTGTTTTAAGCGTATCAACATTTCTTAATTACGGCATAAAGGCTTACTACTGGAGCAATTTAGCATTAATTACAGCTGCAATTTTAGATAGTTTTTTGCAATGGCCTATACACGGCTATTCAATATTGCTTTATGACACGATGATAACGGTTTTTTGTATATGGGCGACTACTATTTTGGTCTTTATAGTCAGAGCTCAAACAAACGATCATGACCGGCTAGTCCGCACTCGCTATCGTGAAAGACTCCAATATAGCCGAATGCAAGCTCTTATTAACGGCTTGAGCGACGCTATCATAAGTTTTGATAATAAAGGTATTATTAAGCTTTACAACTCAGCAGCACTTAGCCTACTTGACACCAATAAATCCTTAACTGGCCAGCACATTGATGATGTTGTGAAGCTGTACAATAAAACGACTTCACAAAAATCACGCTCTAGCCTATTTGATCTCGTTTCTTCCGAAAATCGTCAGCTTGAAAGTGAAGATTTCATGCATAGATTTGCCGATGGAGAGGAAATACGCCTCAACATAGTAAGCGCACCTATACGAAACTCATATGGTAAGGAAAAGGCCTCAAGAGAAGGCTATATTTCCATCATGAGAGATATTACCAAAGTTAAGTCACTCGAAGAAGAGCGCGATGAGTTTATAAGTGTTATTAGCCATGAGCTGAGGACTCCTATCACAATTACCGAAGGATCTTTGAGTAATATGATGGTTGTAGCTCAAAGAGGCAAAGCTGACCCTACGATCATTAAAGGAATCGGCGATGCGCATGAGCAGGTGGTTTATTTAGCAAAAATGATCAATGACTTGTCGGCACTAAGTCGAGCAGAACGAGGTGCAGGGCTTGAACAGGATAACTTAAATGTAGATGATTTCATGCACAATTTGTACGAACAATACTCAACCGAGGCTAAGTCTGCTGGGCTGACTTTAGACTTAGACGTAACTGGCTCTATTGGCGACGTCTACACCAGTAAGCTTTATCTTGAAGAAATACTTCAAAACCTCATAACAAATGCCATAAAATACACTTCAAAAGGTACTGTTACGCTGCACGCAAAGCGTACAGAAGCTGGTGTGTATTTTTCTGTCGAGGATACTGGCCACGGTATAAGCAAATCAGACCAGAACAAGGTATTCCAAAAGTTCTATCGCTCAGAAGATTATCGTACTAGAGAAACTGGCGGAACAGGCTTAGGGCTGTATGTAGCAGGCAAACTTTCGAACAAACTTGGAACTCGTATAAAGTGTGAAAGCCGACTAAATCATGGCTCAACATTTAGCTTTATTTTGCCTAACGCAACAATAGGTTAAATCGCTTAGTTTTTATCTAGCATAAGCATTGTAATATCACCTTATGACCGCTATAATGTAAGACAAACACGAAAAACGGAGGAAAAGCTTCGCGGCTAAAGAGTTATGCGGATATTAATGCTAGGGTGGGAGCTACCACCGCACAATAGTGGCGGACTCGGCGTGGCTTGCTATCATATGAGCAAAGCCCTTAGTCAAGAGGGTGCTTCTATAGACTTCGTTTTACCATACAGCGCAGAACATGACATAGATTTTCTGACCATTCATAGCGCTACAGAGCTCACTCCCCTACACCGAAATGGTATGGGTGCGTATTACCAGTGTAGCTGCGAAGAATCTAAAACTTGTGACCATACAGGCCTTAACGATTTGCGAGGGGTTCAATGGCAGTATGGTAAGTATGTTGAGGAACTAGTGAAGAAAGTTAAGCCACAGGTTATACATGCCCACGACTGGCTGACTATGGAAGCCGGAATGATAGCCAAGCGTGTTGCTGGAGTTCCCTTGATTGTTCATGTACATGCAACTGAATACGACCGTTCTGGCGAGTTTTATGGAAACCCTGTAGTGCATGACATTGAACAAGAAGGCTTACTAATGGCCGATCGTATAATAGCTGTTAGTCAAATTACCAAAGACCTTATAGTCAATCGTTATGGCATTCCTCCAGAAAAAATTGAGGTCGTACATAACACCATCGACCCAGAGTCTCTAGGTGTATATTTTTATGACCAGAGCACCTATGCCTACTTGGATAGCTTGCGAAAAGAGGGCTACAAAGTCGTTACTAACATCGGAAGGCTCACTATTCAAAAGGGACTAAAATATTTTATGTACGGCGCAGCTAAGGCAAGTGAGAAGTACGATAAATTGCTTTTTCTGATTGCAGGTGATGGTGAGCAGCGCGATGAACTGATTGAACTAGCTTGTGACTTGGGAATATCAGACAAAGTATTTTTCACCGGTTTCATACGAGGCCAGGCTTGGCGCGATGCTTACAGTGTTGGCGATATATTTGTTATGAGCTCTGTTTCCGAACCTTTTGGGCTTACTGCACTCGAGGCAGCAGCTCACGACAGTGCATTGCTTATTTCAAGACAAGCTGGTGTCGGTGAAGTGTTAAATAACGTTATGCGATTTGACTATTGGGACGTCAACAGGTTTGCAGACGAGCTTGTTGGCATTGCAACAAGTGAAAGCTTAAGAAATGAATTGGCAAAAAATGTAAGTAAGGAGTACAGCCGTATTTCTTGGCGTGATGTTGCAAAGCGTATACAGGAAATATATCACTCAGAAGGTATGCTGGCGTGAGTATTAAAAAACGCTCAGTAGTGCTATATATGCACGTCCACCAACCTAAGCGTATTCGACCATACACTGTTTTTGAAACCGCAAATGATCACAATTACTTTGATAACCCTCATTGGGATCACGGCTCTCACAATAGAAAGATATTTAGAAAAGTAGCCGAAAAATCGTATCTTCCTACAAATGCTATGCTTTTGGATCTTTTAAACCAACATCCAGAGTTTAGGTTTAGCCTTAGTATCACTGGCACACTCCTTGAGCAAGCAGAGATGTGGGGAGAAGATGTACTGCAAAGTTTCCAGCGACTTACTGAAACAGGTAGAGTTGAGATTGTGGCTGAAACATACCACCACTCACTCGCCTTCTTTTACAGTCGTAACGAATTTGAAGCTCAAGTAAACGCCCATAAGCAGAAGATCCAAAACCTATTCGGACAAAGTCCGCAGGTATTTAGAAACACAGAACTTGCCTACAATAATGACCTTGCATATTGGGCAGATAAAGCCGGCTACAAAGGTATACTGTGTGAAGGTTGGGATGGCGTTTTAGGCTGGCGTAGCCCGAACTTTGTCTATAGGCCTAGCTACACCGATAATATTCGCTTACTAATGAAAAACTACAAGCTTTCAGACGATATTGCCTTTCGATTTAGCAATCAAGGCTGGGAACAGTGGCCTCTAACTGCCGACAAATACACTCATTGGCTAAATGCAGCTACGCAGGACCAGCCAATAGTCAACCTGTTTATGGACTACGAGACATTTGGCGAGCATCAATGGGAAGATACTGGTGTGTTTGAGTTTTTCCGACACATGCCGGGCAAATGGCTTGAGCGTGAGGGCAACGGTTTTGCTACGGTTTCAGAGGCAATAGAACAGAACGAGCCTATTGATTTTATAGATTCGCCACAAACAATTACCTGGGCTGATACAGAACGTGATTTAACAGCGTGGCTTGGTAATTCAATGCAACAGGAGGCTTTAAAACACCTCTACGACCTCGAAGAAAGAATACTAAAAACCGGTGATGATGGTTTGATTTCGGATTGGCGAAACTTGCAAACAAGTGACCATACCTACTACATGTGTACTAAGTGGTTTAACGATGGCGATGTTCATGCTTATTTTAGTCCGTACGACTCTCCGTACGATGCGTTTTTGTATTTTATGAACGTACTTCGGGATGTGCGCTGGCGACTGAGCGAGCACGAAAAAGGCGGCTGGAACTATGGCTAGGCCTATAGTTATGAGCAACGGCCGACTACATGTCGGTCTTAATATTTATGGGGAAGTACACGATTTTTATTACCCATATGTTGGTCAAGAAAATCATTCTGCTTCAAAAAATTTACGCCATAGAATCGGTGTATATGTTGACGGCAAAATAGCATGGCTCGACAATGGCGCGTGGCAATTTGCTTTTAGCTATCACGACGCCACTTTGATAGGAGCTACGAAATCTACTAATGATTCAATCGGGATAACCATTGAGTTTGATGACTGCGTAGATGCAGAACAAGATCTTTTTATAAGAAATATTCATATAATCAACAACTGGGATCAGCCGAGGGAAGTAAAGCTATTTATGCATCAAGTTTTTGATATTGCCGATATGGCTGGCAATGGAGACACAATACAGTACGTGCCAGACAGTCAAGCTATACTCACCTATCGCGGAAAACGTGCTTTTGTTATTGGCGGTAACCACTCCAAAGGGCACGCTTTTGATCAGCACAGCGTTGGCCTTTTTGGAATAGAAGGACATGCCGGTACATTTGCCGATGCTGAGGATGGCTACTTAGCTAACAACAGCGTAGAACACGGTCGAGTTGACTCTACTATAGGCTTTACTATGAATATAGACGCGCATTCTTCTTCACGCGTATATTATTGGATAGCTGCCGACAGTGATATTAAAACGGCACTCGATCGTCATGATAGTATTCAAGACCAAAACGCTGCTCTAAATCGTATGCTAGTTACAAGTAAATGGTGGCACAACTGGGTTCAGCCAGCTCAACATTTTGCAAAAAAACTTGACCCTGAGTTTCAAAAAAGCTTTATTCAAAGTGTACTCTTAATCAAATCTCATGTAGACCATCGGGGCGCCGTAATAGCTAGTACAGACACAACTATGCTACATCAGTCACGCGACGCCTATGGCTATTGCTGGCCGCGCGATGGCGCATATGCGCTTTGGCCACTTATACGTATCGGCTATAAAGACGAGCCGTTGAAGTTTTTCGAATTTTGTAGAAAAGCTCTCCACCCAAAAGGCTACCTAGCTCATAAATATCAGTCCGACGGGTCTTTAGGTGCCAGTTGGCATGGATATATGCACGAAAATAACGTCACAGCGCCACCAATTCAGGAAGACGAAACTGCGATAGTTTTGTTTGTCTTTGCTCAATTTTACGATACGCACAAGGACAATAAACTACTCAGAGACTTCCTTTTGCGAGATTTCTACGACAGTCTTATACGTCCAATGGCTGACTTTCTGAGCAGCTACATAGACGAAACTACTGGACTACCAAAGGCTAGTTACGATCTTTGGGAGGAAAGATTCATTACAAGTACGTACACAACTTCTACCGTATACGCTGCCCTCATATCCGCTGCTGGACTAGCAGAAATTGCTGGAGATGATGCAAGTGCAGTAAGATGGCGCTCAAGCGCAGACGACATACAGGCTAATGCTCAAAAACATCTGTATAACAGCGAACGCGGCGTTTTTTATGGAGGACTTAAGGTAATAGATAAAACTATTCAAAAAGATGACCGAATAGATAGTGCTGCTGTATACGGCACTTTCATGTTCGGAATGTACCCTATGGATTCTCCAGAAGTACAATCAAGCGTAGAGGCAATGGTAAGTTCGCTAAAAATGCCTCAGACAGACGTAATGGGTCTTGCAAGATACGAAAACGATCAGTACTACCGTGTTAGCAACGATATACCCGGTAACCCATGGTTTATAACAGGCCTTTGGCTTGCCCAGTACTATATAGAAACAAATCAAACCGAAAATGCACTAAAGCAACTTAGGTGGTGCCTAGGCAATATGACCAATACTGGCGTGCTTCCGGAACAATTAAACCCATATAACCAAAAATACATATCTGTAGCTCCTTTGACTTGGAGTCAGGCCGAGTATGTCAGTACACTACTTGATCTTATAAGCACGGTTGAACCGGTAAGTTAACACTTACAAATTCGATAAAGTACCTCTAGTTTGTTATAATACTACGTAATGTTTGGATTTTTATTACTGATTGGACTTGGCGTATGGATCATATTCTACCAACGTTCAGTCCCAGAACCTGATGATCTGCCTCGAAAGGTTTCTACTAGACTAGATAAAATATGGGAAATAGCCAAGGATGCTCTTCGTGAGAAAAAATATCTTAGAGCTGAAAAAGCCTTACTTACTATCCTAAGGGTTGATGAACGTAATGTTGGCGCCTACAACCGCCTGGGTATACTGTACGCAAAACAGGGTGCCTTTGAAGACGCAATAGAGTGCTTCGAAATCGCTCAAAGCCTAGAGCCAAGCGCGAGTAGCCTTCATAACGTTGGCCTTATATACCTTGAAACTGAAAAATACGACAAAGCTGCCCTTGCGTTTGAACAAGCCCTTGAAATGGACGACCAGCATGCTTCTCGATTTGTTGCATATGCTAAGGTTCAGGAAAAGCTTGGTGACAACAAAAAGATGATTGCAGCACTTGAACAAGCAGTTAAGATCGAAAAGAATCCGCAAAGTTTGCGAATACTAGCTGACGCATACGACCGTGATGGAAGGCACGAGCTTGCCATAAAAGTCCACGAAAAAGCAGCTCGCATGATATTGCCGAGCGGTGGTGCTCGTCGCATCAAACAGCCACGTAAAGTTGTAATGTAAACTCCTTGAGAAAAAGCTGGTTCTGAGGTAGTATTGTATCTGTACTTCCTGTAAGCCTGCCATCTTAGCTCAGGGGTAGAGCACTTCCATGGTAAGGAAGGGGTCTCGGGTTCAAATCCCGAAGATGGCTCCATGTACACTCACGCGCTGGGATAGTGAAGCGGTCAAACACAACAGACTGTAAATCTGTCGGCTTTAGCCTTCGTAGGTTCGAATCCTACTCCCAGCACCAATAAATATGACCGACATCTGTCGGTTTTATTTATCTGTTATACTTAGTGTATAAAGTAATATAAGGAAGTATATGGATAAAACTAGACCACAGGTAGGAATCGGATTATTTATTGTTAAGGATGGTAAGATTCTACTTGGTCGCCGTAAAGCTTCGCATGGGGCTGGTGAGTTTAGCCTACCTGGCGGACACCTGGAGCATATGGAAACTATTGAGACCTCTGTTTTGAGGGAGCTTCTGGAAGAAGCTGGTCCGGATATTAAAGTTAAAAACCTTCGCTTCCTTTGTGCTACCAATCTTACGAAATACGCCCCGAAACATTACCTTGATATTGGCATGGCTGCAGAATGGGAATCCGGAGAACCTATAGTAGGCGAACCGCACAAACTTGAGTCTTGGGCTTGGTACGACATGGACGACCTCCCTACTCCAACATTCGGCTGTACCGAAAACTATATAGAAGCTTACAAAAACGGTACAACATACTTTCCAAATAACTAATTACTATTGTCATTAACAGATAGAGTTTGATATACTCATCTAAGCGTGCCGCCTTAGCTCAGCTGGTTAGAGCAACTGTTTTGTAAACAGTAGGTCCCCGGTTCGAATCCGGGAGGCGGCTCCAGAGATAATACTTTATTTATACCCGTAAATGTGCTACAGTAGACATAACAAACGAATAATAATCCTAATAGAGAGATAATATGGCAAAAGGTAAAAGCAAGCGTAAGTTAGTTGGTTTGGTGAGTGATGAAAGCAAGCACCGTACTTATTACGTGACTAAAAATACTCAGAACACCCCTGACAAAATCAGCCTTCGCAAATACGACCCAACCTTAAGAAAACACGTTACTTACACTGAAACCAAGAAAAACCTTGGCCGTAACGAAATAAAACCCCGCAAGGG
>CAYGHK010000023.1:0-8935 GCA_964349645.1 uncultured Candidatus Saccharibacteria bacterium
CGTTTTGTTAATCCCTCATGTTGACTATTTTTTCTAATTCCAACGACAACTTCTGATCCTTGTTTCCACTTTTCTACAAACTTTCCAATTAGTTTAACCGGATGTTGACCGTCAGAATCTAGTATGACGGCGGCATCGAGCGAGAGGCTATTTGCTTCGTGTATACCAGCCGATACAGCTGCTTCTTTGCCAAAGTTACGTGAGAAGTCCAAAACAACTATTTCTATCGACTTGTTGGCTGAGAGGGAATTTAAATTCTTCAGACTATCGTCTAAACTGCCATCATTTACGTATATTATTTTCCACTTTATATTTTCTATAGAGTTTAGTGATTTAACCAAAGATTCGTGAAAATGTTTGATACCAGGAGCTTCGTTGTATACCGGAATTATAACACCACATTGTTGCATATTGCTTTTGCTCCAAACCTTTCTTTGTTAGCTAACTAGAGTATATTGTCACATATCAAAAACTATAAGACAAGACAAGCTTGTATTAAATCGTGTTACTTTTTAATAAAATAATAGGTACGAAGTAGAATAAAGTACACAACCACCGAAGCTACTAGGGACAACCATAATGTCTGTATCATTAATATTGGAGTTTTACCGAATAATATCGGCAGACTCATACAAAATGCGAATACTAGTCCCACAAGCAAGACGCCTCTATTTTTTCTACACACCAATAGGTAAAAAGCGTATAAAACTATAGAAACAAGGGAAAGTTGGTATAAAGTAGCGAATATCAATAGGTTCCCTTGATCTGCAAAACCATGTCCTAATAATAGGGATGTGAGGGAGTCTTTAAAGACTAGCTCTACAGAAATCACAAATACTGTTAGAGCACCAATAAGCTTATACGCAGTGCCTAAAACTCTGCGATTAACTTTATTGTCACCAATTTTTATCTCTGGAAGTACAATCCAAACAAGTATAAAAGCCAAGTAGTATAAACTGTTACTCAAAATACTAACGCCGCTATATATACCGGCAACACTAGGTCCAAAAAGTGCCTTTGCTAAAGTTATGTCATAGTTTTGCAACAATCCTAAAGCTCCGACTACAAATACAGCTTCTATCATGTAGAGTCGAATAGTTGATAGAAATTTTAGTTCATCTTTATTGCCCTTTTTAAAAACTGAGCTTAGGTTTGGCAACCTGACACCAGGGTAGCTGCCAACGGCAACTATACTTACAATAGAACCAAGCAGCACTCCAACTAGAGCGCCTATCGGACCAAAAAATATAGCCAAAATAACAGCAAAAACCAATTTAGAAAAAGCACCAATAACTGATGAAACGCCAATTCTTACAAGCTCTTTATGGCCCTGTAAGTACCCAGTCCAAACTACTAAGGGAAGTGTTGCAAATAGAATTATAGTCATAACTATAAATAAGCCAATATCTTCTATTTTAAATAATTTATTTAAAAATGGAGACAGTATAAGAACTACTAAACTTAGTGCTACAAAAAACCAAATCAGCGCCTTTTGTATTATTTGTGCTCGATCTCTGGCTTGCTGCTCACCATAAGTTTTTACTAAATATATCGATATAACATTGATCGCCACTAACACAGCTAGTATTTGATTCAGTATTGCGATAACAACTGCAAAGTCTCCAAACTCAACAGGGCTTAAAACTCGTACCAAGATCGGGTATAAAATATAGCTAAAGACAGCCGTTGTTAATGATAGGATCGTAAATAAACTTGATCGAACATAAAAATTTTTAAATTTTACTGCATTCATGTCTATTAATAATAGAGGAGACGGAGGTATTTACCAAGTAGCTATAGATTTCTTCTAACAAACATATTATTTTTCATTAAAAATATAATGTCCTATACTATAATAAGTAGCTGTATGTGAAAAACAGTCGTAGGCTTTTATTACCAAAATATCTAAGGGAGAAATAATGACAGTACAAAAAAGCAGCTATATTAGTAAAATCGGTTTGGGCATAATCAAATTTTTTAGAAGGCTATTTTTAAATACGCCGGCCAATAACTGGAAGGTTACCGGAGTTATAAGAGAGTGGATATATCGTAACTCTGTAAAAAGTGAAGAAATAGAGATCGACTATATGGGTGTAAAAATTGCCGCCCCAAGTCATGATCTAGGGTTGGTTCCTGGCTTGGTTGGTGGCTACTACGAAAAGTATCAACTTGAAGTATTTAAGAAGCTATCTCAACAAGCCTCATCTATAATCGATGTCGGATCAAATATTGGGCTTTACACTGTTATTGGAGCAAAAAATATGAAAAAAGGAGGCACGATAATTGCCTTCGAGCCTATAGCCGACAATATAAACTTGTTGAAAAAAAATATAAAACTCAACAAACTTGTTAGCAAAATCCGCATTGAACAGTCCGCAGTTGGTGATGAGTCGAAAAAACTTAAACTATTTGTATCTACTAAAAGTGTCGGTAATCATTCGGCCAGCAAAGAAAACGCAGGAGGCGCTAGTACTGAAGTAGAGGTAAACCAGACAAGTCTGGACGACTACGTGAAAAATAAAAAGATATCAAAGATAGACCTTATAAAAATAGATGTAGAAGGATTTGATGGGTACGTTCTAAAAGGGGCAAAGAAAACAATCACCAAATATCAGCCCGCTATGGTTATCGAATCTATCCCGAAGCTTATTAAAAATTGTGATTTTAAATATGAGGAATTTAGTAAACTTTTATTTAACTTTTATAAAAAGTGCTACTCAATAGACGAAGTTAGCGGCAAAATAACTCCTATAAAAAAGACTACAATTAAAAAATTCTCTAAAGACATATCTAACACAAATCTTGTACTGGTAAGTAAGCCATCTCACATAAAATTAATTGAAGAGTTAGTAATAAAAGGACTATAGATAGAAATGTCACTAAATATTAAAGACTCTACTTTTACAATTGTTGCAAACGGCTTTGCAGACGGTCCTTCGCAGGCCCTTAGAGACTACCTAAACAGTCATAAGGCAAAACGCGTTATTACTGTGTCTCATCCGCTAGTACCGGAAGGGGATAACCACCACATCATTATTGAATATTCAAAAGGAAAGCTAGTTAATAAAAAGTCTATAAAACTTCCAAATAAACCTCCTTATACGTATGCTTTTGATTCTTTTGTGCCGCTTAAACTACCAAAAGATGACGTATGGTTTGGCTTTAATAACTTAGCATGCCAGCGCGGGTTGTTAAGACGAAAAATGGGTCGAAGTAAAAAAGTAGTTTATTGGGCAGTTGATTTTTTTCCCGATAGGTTTGGCCAAAGTCCTGCAACAAAAGTATACAATTTTTTTGATAGTATAGTTTGTCGAAAATCTGACAGTAGGGTAGAGCTCACACAGACAGCACTTGAAAAACGACCTGAATACTTAGGCCTCAGTAAAGACAAACTATCTCCGAACTTAGTTATACCAATGGGTGCGTGGCTAAAAAGAACACCAAAAACAACCGAAAAATCTTGGGCAAAAAAGAAAGTAGTATATCTTGGCCACCTAGTAGATAGGCAGGGGGTTAAAACATTTATAGATGCCATGCATCTACTAAAAGAGGATGGTGTAGAATTGAGAGCCGACGTCATAGGAGCTGGACCTCTAGAAGAGGACCTAAAGAAGCAAGCTGAAAAAATAGGTCTTAAAAAAATAGTTACATTTCACGGGTTTGTAAAAAGTCACGAAAAAGTTGAGAGTATTTTGGCTGACGCTACCATTGCTGTTGCTCCCTATCAAAAAGACCCAAATAATTTTACTCAGTTCTCTGACTCGGGGAAACTAAAAGCATATATGGGGGCAAGTCTACCTATAGTCATGACAGATGTGCCTCCGAACGCGAAGGAACTTGTAGATGCTGGGGTAGTAGAAATTGCTAAAGACTCAGCAAAAGACTTTGCAAGGGTTATTGATAGTTTTCTTAAAAATAATAAAAAGTGGTCAAATGCCAGAAAAGCTTCAGCCAAAAAAGCACAAGAATTTGATTGGGATTTTATACTAAAAACAAAGCTAAAAGAAATTGGTATAGAGTAGTTCTAGCTATTTATTTTGAGCTAGAAACCACTTGTAAGTTTCTTTTAAGCCTTCGTCAAAATCAATACTGTGCTTCCAGCCAGCTTTATGCAGTAAGCTTACATCCAGTAATTTCTTAGGCATACCATCGGGCTTTGTGGTGTCAAAAACCAGCTTTCCCTTATAGCCGATAACTTTTTGCATTTTCAAGGCAAGCTCTTTTATCGAAATGTCCTCGCCAGTTCCTATATTTAAGAACTGTTTTTCGGTGTAGTTTTCTAGAAGCCAAACTATACAATTTGCCAAATCATTAACATGCAAAAACTCACGACGACTAACCCCAGAACCCCAGATAACTACTTCTGGCGTATTATCTAACTTAGCTTTGTGCATTCTTTGCATCAAGGCTGGTATAACATGTGATGTTTCAGGGTCAAAATTGTCACCCTCACCATATATGTTGGTTGGCATGCAAGATGTAAAATCCATTCCAAACTCATCATAAATATACTCGCACATCTTCATACCAACGATTTTTGCATATGCGTAGGCCTCGTTTGTTGGCTCAGGTTTTCCTTGCATGAAGTACTCCTCTTTCATTGGCTGAGGACATTCACGTGGATATATACACGAGCTACCAAGAAAAAGGAACTTCTTTACTTTTGTATCTTTCGCAGACCATATGAGATTGTTTTGAATTTGTAAGTTTTCATATAAAAATTCAGCTGGGTAAGTCATATTCGCCTTTATACCACCGACTTTTGCTGCACTATCAATTACATATTCAGGTTTTTCTTTTTTGAAAAAATTAAGAACTTCTGTTTGATTTGTAAGATCAAGTTGAGATCTTGTTCTAAGCAAAATATTTGTGTAGCCTGCTGACTCTAAAGCACGCACAATCGCTGAACCTACAAGTCCACGATGACCGGCAACGTATATTTTTGTATTTTTATTCACAGTATCATCCTACAATAAGTTTACATAAAATATCAATTTCTTCAGAAGTCATTTCCGGGTTATTTCCAAAATAAAAACCATTTTTGTGTATGAGGTCGGAGTTGGGGTTGCTGCCAACATCTTTGACATATTTTTTATAGAATGGCTGCTTAGTAATATTGCCTGCGATAATGGGGCGAATTTCTACTTCGGCTTTTATAAACTTATCGCGATATTTTTTGGCTAGTGCTGGAGTTTTACACACAACTGGCATAGCAAAGTTAGAGACACGATCCATGTGCTGTAAATCGTAAGTATAAAAATCTGGATTGTGCTGCATGGCCTCGGCGAAATGCCTAAAGTTTTCAACCCGCTTAGCAATTATTTCATCCCAGTAAACGATTTGCGTATTGCCAATAAAGCCATTGATCTCTGTTGGGCGAAAATTTGAGGCAATGTCGTAGAAAGTGTACTTGCTGTAAAAATCATCGATATTATTTTGTTTACGCAACTTACTCTGTGTTTCGCTAGAAACATTTCGATCCCAGCCATGCGCACGAGCAATGAGCAGTTGTTCGTATAAAGCAGTATCATCAGTGCAAACCATGCCACCTTCAATAGTTGATAAATGGTGGCCAACAAAGAATGAAAAAGTAGAGGCTAAACTAAAATTTCCAAGCAGTGTGCCACTAACCTGCGAACCAAGTGCCTCGCAGTTATCTTCAATAAACAAAACATTATGTTTTTGACAGAGCTCCCTAATGAGCGCAATATCGTCTGAAAAGCCCAGTACGTTGGTCAGGAATAAAGCCTGGAGTTTAGAGATCTTTTTTTCTAAAATATCTGGTGAAACATTTAGTGTCTGTAGGTTGCAATCTAGGGAAACTGGTTCCAGGCCCAGCTGAATTAAGGGCATGACATTAGTAGGCCAGGTCAAGGCAGAAAAGCCAACTTTGTCACCTTTTTGTAATTTTTTTGTGTTCAGTAAAACTTGGATCAATAATAAATTAGCAACGCTACCGTTCGATACAAACACAGCATGTTTACGCCCCTGTCGCGCTGCAAAAGCATTTTCAAACATGGTACATTGCAAGTTCATGCTAAATATATCTTGATTTAGAATAAAGTAAGACAACGCCTGCTTGGTTGCAGCTTCGTGATAAAAGCTCGATTTAATGAGTTTGATCATAGATTAGTAAGGGCGCGGAGCCGTTCCTTTTTAAGATCGGCATCAACCATGCTTTGAACCAGCTCCTCAAAGCTAACTTTTGGTTTCCAGCCCATTTTTTTGTGAGCTTTTGTATAGTCGCCAATCAGCAAATCAACTTCTGCTGGCCGAAAGTAGGCTGCATCGATTTTAATTATCTCTCGTCCTGTTCGTTTATCGATTCCTACTTCTTTGAGACCCTTACCTTGCCATTTAATTTCCATACCAAGATGTTTCCCTGTTACTTCTACAAACTCGCGCACAGTGTGCATTTCGTTTGTTGCCAATACATAATCATCTGGTTCTTTTTGTTGCAACATCATCCACATGCCCTCGACATAGTCTTTGGCGTGGCCCCAGTCACGCTTAGAATCAAGATTTCCAAGATAAAGGACATCGTCGATATTTAGTTTAACGCGAGCTAACCCGCGCGTAATCTTACGTGTTACAAATGTTTCGCCGCGTCGCGGTGATTCATGGTTAAACAAAATGCCATTGCAGGCAAACAAGTTGTAGCTTTCGCGGTAGTTTTTGGTAATCCAGTAGCCGTAAACTTTAGCTACGCCGTATGGTGAGCGTGGATAAAATGGAGTAGTTTCTTTTTGGGGAGTTTCTTGCACTAGACCAAACATTTCTGAGGAAGATGCTTGGTAAAATTTGGTTTTAACACCAGACTCTCGTATGGCATCAAGCAAACGAAGCGTACCCAGAGCTACAACATCACCAGTGTATTCTGGAATATCAAAACTAACTCGCACGTGGCTTTGGGCTGCAAGGTTGTAAATTTCGTCTGGCTTAATAGACTCAATTAATCGTGACAAGTTGCTGCTATCTGCAAGGTCTCCATAATGTAACACCAGGCGCTTGTGCATTTCGTGCGGGTCCTGAAAAATATGATCAATGCGTTTTGTATTGAAAGTGGAAGCGCGGCGGATTAATCCATGGACTTCGTAACCCTTTTCTAACAGCAGCTCGGCCAAGTATGATCCGTCTTGTCCGGTAATACCAGTAATAAGTGCAATTTTGTGCTTTTTTGACACCAGATCTCCTTTAAATTTGAACAAATAGTTTAAGCGATTATCTCATTTACTTTAAATACAGTCAAATCTAAGTTCATAATAATTATGTCAGAGTAGCCCTTGAATGATAGAATAGTATGACTATGAAGATTGAGGGAATTAGCGTTGTAATGCCAAGCCATAACGGAGCGGACTGGTTGCCTGTTACACTAAAAAAAATTGAAGAAGCACTACTCAACTCAACTATAGACATTAAAAAAACAGAGATAGTCATCGTAGATGACGGCTCATCTGATGACACCAAAGAGATTGTCAAAAAACTAACTAAAAATATACAAAGCAAAATTAGCTATATTTATCAAAAAAACCAAGGTCGTTATGTAACAAGAAAAAATGGTGTCAAAAAAGCTAAGTATAACTATATTTGGTTTGTTGATACACGAGTTCATCCTAGTGCAGACTCTCTTAAATATGCAGTTTCAGAGATAAAAAAAGGCGACAAGAACTTAGTTTGGAATGCACATGTGTATGTTCAAAAGGAAGGCAATATAATCGCTCGTTTCATGGATGCAGTCACATTTATCGGATGGAGAAAATACTTCAGCAACCCTAGGCGCTGTTCATATGGATTGAAAGAGTTCGACTATTACCCAAAGGGGACAACTAGTTTTTTAGTTCCGAAGAAAATTATCGTCAATGCTATTAACGAGTTTGATCAGGAAGAGCGTGACTTAAAAAAATCCAGCGACGATACACACTTGATTAGAATCATCGCCCGCGAAAATCCCATCAACTTATCTCCACAATTTTCATGTATTTATCACGCCCGCAATACCTTCAAGGCATTCGCGCAACACTCCTACCACAGAGGGCAAGTGTTTGTAGATGGTTTTTTTAGACCAGACACAAGGTTTTACATCCCAATCATACTTTTTTTGATCATTAGCCTGTCAATTGTTGTAAGCTTATTGATTTATCCTATGTATGCGCCCTACCTAATTATTGCAGGAGGCGTAGTATGGCTAGCGGAACTTTTAGCTGCACTTGTACTAGGCGTATCTGCAAAAGACTCATTTAGTCTTTTTGCCCTCACCCCCGTATTCGCAATTTGTTATGGTTTAGGTGTCTGGAAAGCAGTAATAAAAAAATGGATAGGGAGAATTTAAAAAAATGAAAAAACCTGATTGGCTAAATTTAAAGAAACTAGCTCCATCCTTGATTGCTTTTTTTATATTTTCAGCATGTGCCAGTTTCTTTTATCTTGGCAATAGTGCGCTTAACTGTACCAACACATTGGCCACTGGTCCCGGCGATCAAACCTCAGGACTTATATGGCTAACAAGTGTTGTCAATGCACCACTTTGGGGGCCTACGGATGTAAGCAATGCTCCATATGGTGAAAATCTAAGAACACCCGTGTTTGTAACTGGGGCACTGCAGTATGTTGTGTATTGGTTTGTTTCACTCTTTGTAGGTCCGGTTTGTGGGTATAATCTCTACACAGCGCTTGGATTTGTGTTCTCTGCAATGGTGCTTTTTCTGTTTGTTAAAAACATTACTAAAAGAAATGATGTTGCGATTTTTGCTGGCTTTGCCGCAACTTTTACTCCTTATTTACAAATAAAAACGGGAGTGCATCCATCGTATGTATTCTTCGGTGTATTTATTATAGCTATTTGGCTCATGATAAGTCTTTGGCAAAAACCCAACTATAAAAAAGCCATAGCTTTAGGGTTTGTAATCGCTTCTTTTTTCTTCATAGATCCTTATTA
>CAYGHK010000024.1:0-8512 GCA_964349645.1 uncultured Candidatus Saccharibacteria bacterium
ATGAAGCGCTTAGCCTAACTATTGCCGATGTTGCTACCAGCTCCATGCAGGGTACTTTGAGTAGCTACGGACTATCTCAAGATATGATTCGGCAAATTAGTAACGAGGCTTTTTCGCCCGCAAAAGTTCAAAAACCTAGCGAAATATTTATTGACGACACTTATAAATGGCTCAATGGCGAGCAGCCGAGGTTGCAGATGAAAATTGATTTGGAGTCAAACCAAAAGGCATTTTTAGGTGGTCTTTCCGAAGCTTTAATAAAAACAACTTTAGCCAAGCCAATTTGTACTACAGCCCAATTGCAACAAATTGCTTCTAGCCAAGCCCAAAATAGCGTTTTGCAAGCTCCTTGTCGTCCAAGTAATTTTGATACCAATTCGATCAAAGATGTATTTAATCAACAAAGTATTGAGTCGCAGGTTGAATCGGTTCAAAAAGTTACTGCAAGTTCTAAGCCTGACCAGACTTCGAACAGCCTACCTGGCACGCCAGGAATAGACAATAATATATATGGAATTTCTATTCCGCTAATTTTCAGTGTGCTTAAAAATAGTTTTTATATAACAGCTCTACTACTTGTATTCGCAGCAGTGAGTTTATACCTATTAATCCGTGAATCTAAGAAATATATAAACAACATTGCCAAGCCATTACTAACAACCGGTTTACTGCTTTGTGTGTATGCTGGTATTTCGTGGTGGTTAACAGGCCAGAAGCTACTTTCGAAAGTATTACCAGGTGAGCAGGGAGAGTTGACAGAAAAAACGATTAGCTCATTTGCTTTTGTTAGTATAAAAACCGTACTTATTTTTGGGAGTGTGTATATATTTTGTGCATCAATTTTATTTATGATCAATCATCGGCGTAACAAAAAAGATATACTCGTACCACCGGCGCCACAACAGGAAGTTCCGCCTCCGATCGTCAATAAACAATAAACTACTTGCATATTGCGTAGAGCGAACCTACAATCTAGAGGATAGAAATAGTTATCGGGTGGGCAGGAAGTGCAGTTCTGAATGAGTGAAGCTTTTGACCCGAAGCAAATAATAGACGAAGTTTTTCCAGAGCACGAAGAGCTTAGAGGTGTGTATGGAGATATTGATGGTATTAATGACATGCTTGCAGCTGGCGACCTTGAAGCGGGTGAGTCAGATCTAGACGAGCTTGTTGGGGAATGTGAAGACAAGCTTCCTTTTGTTGATCGGGTTGTAACACTTTCAGGCGCTGTTATATATTTTCAGCATATCAGAGGGCAGAATCAAGTTAGTGCAACACAGGTTAGATTTGATGGTGTTCCCGTCATGTCTAAAGGACTGTCTATATTTAAAATAGAGGATGGAGCCGAGGTTGGACATACTTTTTGTTTTGATATGGAAGATGGAGTGATCACTCCACCCGTTGGTGAGACACCTCAGTATTTTGGATGGGCAAAAATCAACGACGTTCATATCAGGCCTTATGAAGAGTACGACTACAACGTACACGAATATCTAGAGACTTATTTACCAGAAGTACTTGAAGAGTTAGACGCAAGACTTCTAAATGCAGAAAATGAAATTGAAGCAATGGAGTCTTTGGCTGGTTTTGGGTTTGATCATGGGGTTGTGTCGGATGCTCAGACACAAAGAGAGATGGTAGAAGCATACATGAATCATCTTATTGAATTTGATGCTGTTATGCCATATTCCGCGGCAATTAAAGGCGTTATGCACCTTGTCGGCGACGATGAAAGTATAGGTGGTGCTAGTACATTTATTGAAGGTTGGCAAAAAGCACTAGTTATTCCAGAGCGCATTAAGATGATACCTAAATTTGAGTATGGAAATGGTTCGCAGCCACGCTTTGTGCAAAATATCTCTGTTCCGGCAATTATCGCAGACGTCTTCGAGATAAACAACGGTATTTATGAGCAGGAGAGTGTAGGAGCAGCCATCCCTATAGGCTCAGACTTTAGGATGCTATCAAACTCTGGCAATGTTGGAACAATTGTTATTGAAGAGCCACAAGATAAATAGTAGTCGAGATGTGTCAGTAATCGGGTATAATAGGGCTTATGATTGATATAAAACTCCTGCGCGAAAACCCTGAACTTGTAAAAGACTCTGCAAAAAAGAAAGGCTATGAGGTTGATATCGACCTCGCTTTAGAGCTAGATGCTCGCAAGAGAAAACTGCAGCAGCAGGCCGATGAACTTCGAGCTCAACGTAACGATATTTCTGCCAAAATGAAAGGCGGTAAGCCCGAACCCGAACTTATAATAGAAGGTAAATCAGTAAAAGATAAGCTGACGACACTTGAAGCAGACCTCACTCTAACGGAAGAGGAATTTAATGTTGTTTTTGGTAGTATTCCTAATATTGTTTTTGATGATGTTCCTGTTGGGGATGAGGATAAAAGTGTTGAGATATCCAAATTTGGAGAGCAACCAACTGGCGCAAAAGATCACTTAGATTTTTGTTTGAAACGTGACTGGGTTGATTTTGAACGTGGCGCTAAAGTAGCTGGTGCAAAGTTCTATTATCTTAAGGGCGACTTGGCGCTACTCGAAAATGCACTTACGCAGTATGCTCTAGATTTTGTTACGAAAAAAGATTTCGTATATATGAGTGTGCCGAATATGGTGAACGGAAATATTGCTACCGGAGCAGGTTTTGCGCCGCGGACGAGCAATCAGAGCGACGAGTATTTTATTGAAGGTGAGGATCTTGCGCTTATTGCAACTGCTGAAATACCACTTACAGGCTACCATGCTGGCGAAATTATTGATGAAAAAGATCTGCCGCTAAAATATGCCGCACTAACACCCTGCTACAGAAAAGAAGCCGGTACATACGGTAAACATACTCGTGGTTTGTTTCGAGTGCATCAGTTTAACAAACTCGAAATGTATGTCTACACAACGCCAGAACAAAGCAAGCAGATGCACGAAGAGATTTTGGCTACTGAAGAGGCGCTTTGGCAGAGTCTTAACATCCCATATCACGTTATAAATATAGCTTCTGGCGACCTCGGAGCGCCGGCTGCTAAAAAATACGATATAGAGTATTGGTCAAGTGTTGATGGCAAATACAGAGAACTAACCAGTTGCTCTAACTGTACGGATTTCCAAGCGCGCAATCTAAATATACGTGTTAGAAAACAAGATGGCAGTGTAGAAACTCTACACACGCTCAATGGCACTGCTGTCAGCCTGGCTAGATCTTTGGTCGCAGTCGTAGAGCATTATCAAAACGAAGACGGCACTTTGCGAGTGCCGGAAGTTTTGCGACCGTATCTAGGTGATCGAGAAGTGCTATAATAGAGATATAAACAAAGGGGGCAAAGTGATTAAAAATATAAAGCTCACTGCTATCAAAGTTGAACTCGACGAAAAGACAAAAAAATATGCCCTGAAGAAAATCGGAGGGATAGACCGATACTTGCCACGCCACGCCACTAAGAGCGTGAGGGCAGAGGTGATCATAAAACAAGTTAATCGCGATCGTGGGAACAAGTACGAAGCCGAAGTTATTATTCATATCCCAGACCACAAACTTGTTGCGAAGGATTCAACTATGAATATACTTGCCTCGATAGACATAGTAGAGGCAAAAATCATTGCTCAAGCACGCAAATATCGAGAAAAACACATCGACCATCGTGGCCCGCACAATCTACTCGGTAAATTTAAAAGAAGTTTTGGTAGAGAAAGTTCGTAGCTAATTCTTAGTTTTCTGACACTAAAAATAACTTATTACTCCTGCGCTGCGCTCTCGTCCATAGGGAGAAGTCGTAAAACTTATTTTTAGTGTCAGAAGCCTTTTATTACACAAGCAAACAGAGTATAATTAAGCGTAATATTGCAGAAATGGCTAGCGAGGAGGCTTGAGTTCTAGGATGCGACAAGTATTAACTAAGGTGTTTGGTGACCCGCAAAAGCGGATATTAAAAAGACTCAACAAACGAGCTGAGCAAGTGAATGCGTTGTCTGAGAAATACTCGGCAATGAAAGATAGTGAGCTAAAGAAGCAAACTGAAGTTTTAAAGAAAAAACTAGAAAACAAAAAAACTACTGTAGATGATATCCTGCCAGAAGCTTTCGCAGTTGTTCGTGAAGCTTCTACTAGGGTACTAAAAATGCGTCATTTCGATGTACAGCTTGTTGGTGGTATGGTGTTAAACGAAGGTAATGTTGCGGAAATGAAGACTGGTGAGGGTAAAACACTTGTAGCAACACTCCCAAGCTATCTGAATGCGCTTACAGGCAAAGGCGTACATGTTGTTACTGTAAATGACTATCTTGCTCAGCGTGATGCCGGATGGATGGGACAGTTGTATGATTTTCTAGGTCTTTCTACCGGTATTATCATTAATGATGCTTCGTTTTTGTTTGACAAAAGTTTCGACAACCCAGCTCACGATGACCCGCGAATGCGAAAACTACGCCCTGCAACTCGAAAAGAAGCTTACGAGGCAGATATTACATATGGGACAAACAATGAATTTGGTTTTGATTACCTTCGTGACAACATGGTCAACGAAGTTGAGCTTTTACGTCAGCGAGATCTGCACTTTGCAATTGTCGACGAAGTTGATTCGATTTTAATTGACGAAGCGCGTACACCACTAATTATTTCTGCACCAGCCGCAGAAAGTCCAGACAGTTACATACAGTTTTCAAAAATTGCCAGTAAACTTGTTCCGGACGACTATATATTGGATGAAAAGCGTAAAAGTGTCGCTTTGACCGATGCAGGTGTAACCAAAGTTGAGAAAATGCTTGGGCTAAAAAACTTATATAGTCCCGACGCCGTTCGTTCGGTTTATCATATGGATCAGGCTTTGCGCGCACAAACACTTTTCAAGCGCGATAAAGATTATGTTGTTGCGAGTGATGGTGAAGTGGTGATTGTCGATGAGTTTACAGGGCGTCTTATGCAAGGTCGTCGTTACAACGAAGGTCTTCACCAGGCTATCGAAGCCAAAGAAAGCGTTCAAGTGCAACAAGAAAGCCAGACTTTAGCAACTATTTCTTTTCAAAATTACTTCCGTCTGTATGACAAGCTATCCGGTATGACCGGTACTGCTTTTACTGAAGCAGAGGAATTCCAACAAATCTATGAACTCGATGTTGTTCAAGTGCCTGCAAATATGCCGTTGATTCGTGATGATCGTACAGATTTAATTTTCAAAACAGAGGCTGCAAAAATTAAAGCAATTGTATCTGAAGTTCAAGAACACCAAAAGGCCGGGCGTCCAGTACTTATTGGTTCGGCTTCTATCGCTAAAAATGAACTTATAAGCAAAGCTTTGACTAAAGCGAAGATAAAACACGAACTGCTGAACGCAAAAAACAATGAACGTGAGGCTGCAATTGTTGCTAAGGCTGGAGAAAAAGAAGCAGTCACACTTGCTACAAACATTGCTGGTCGTGGTACCGACATTGTTCTGGGCAAAGGAGTTAAAGAGCTAGGTGGTTTAGTAGTTATTGGTAGTGAAAGGCATGAAGCACGCCGTATTGATAATCAGCTTCGTGGCCGTGGTGGTCGTCAGGGTGATCCTGGTATTACACAGTTCTATGTTTCAACCGAAGATGATTTGATGCGTATTTTCCAGGGAGAGCGGGTTGCAAATCTCATGGATAGGCTGGGTGTAGATGAAGATATGCCGATTCAAAACAGAGCAGTATCCAAAACTCTTGAAGCAGCACAAAAACGAGTTGAAGGTTACAACTATGATACTCGTAAGAATGTTGTTCAGTACGACAACGTTATCAATCGTCATCGTAAAGTTGTGTATATTATTCGTCGAGAAATTCTGCAGGGTGAAAATATCAAGCCTGAAATCGACAAGCTTATAGCTGACAGTGTTACTGAGCTAACTGATGTTCCTGCGAAAAATAATCCTGATTTTCTAGAACAGTTTAGAGGAATATTCCCAATTTCAGATAAAGAAATTACAAAAATCGGGTTGGAGAAAAAAGACAAAACTCGTCGTGACATGGCTATGAAAGCAGCTGAAAAACTATATGCTAAAAAAGAAAAAGAAATAGGTAGCGACAATATGCGTACGGTTGAGCGTGAAGTATATCTTCAGGTCCTCGACACACTCTGGATGCAGCATTTGGAAAACATGCAGCACCTACGCGAAGGTATTCACTGGCGTAGTGTTGGCCAAAGAGATCCTTTGGTAGAGTATCGATCAGAAAGTCAAAATCTTTTCGATAGTTTGCAGGCAACTCTTCGTGCAGAAGTACTTAGAGCGATCACTCACGTTACAAAAGGTGATATTGCGCATCGTGAATATCACGAAACAGAACTAACTCGAGCTGCCGAAGGAGCTATCGAAGCCGGTGTGAACGAAATTTCTGCAGGTGAAAAAGAAATTGACTTTTCAGTCAAGAAACAGGACACTGTTAAGAAGAAAAAAGTAAAAAAGAAACGCAAACAGCAACGTCAGAATCGTAAGAAAAATCGTTAAACGTAAAACCGGTGGGCGGAATAGGAAACCAATACATTGAGACACACGGTTGAACAAATCAAACTAAAATCTGGCGCAAAAGGCTTGTTAATCGACGTGCCAGACGCGACAGTAATGAGTTTTCAGTTTAATTTTCGAGCTGGTAGCCGCCTGACTAAGAGTAAAGACATTTATGAAACTGCGCACATAATGGAACATATGGCGTTTGGTGCTAATGAACGTTTTAAAGACGAACATACATATGAGGCAGAATTTACAAAAAACGGTGCGTATCACAATGCCTCCACGTCAGATTATTCAATGGAATATATTGCAAGTTGTGCAGATTTTGAGTGGGATAGAATACTTGATTTACAGAAAATTTCAATTACCTCCCCAAAGTTTAAACAAGAAGAGCTTGAAGCAGAAAAGGGCAATGTTAAAAGCGAGCTAACTGGTTTTTTAAGTAACTACAATCGTATTTTGTGGTCACGAATCCAACAATTACTAGGTGAGGATGTTTTGACTTACCCTCAACGGCTTAAGACAATCAACAATGTATCGGCTAGAGATATTCGCGAGCATCATCAACGTACTCATACTGCGCAAAACCTACGTTTTGTTGTTGCAGGTAAAATGCACGGCCGCAAAAGTGAAATAAAGCGCATGTTGGAGGACTGGGACTTGCCGAGTGGAGAACGTTTCAAGATGCACGTTGATGAACACCCTCAGATCGTTAAACCTACTCTTATTTCTCGTAAAGAAGCGCCAAATTTGACCTTTGGTATTTCACTTGTTTTACCACGACCTTTGAGCGACCCCGAAATGGCGTCTATGGGCTGTCTCAACCATTTACTTACCGGTACAATGTATTCTCGAATATATGGTGCAGCTCGTAAAAAGGGATTAGCGTATGGCATTTGGTCAGATACAAGTACATACGAAACCGACAGCACATGGGAAATCGGTGGGGAAATGAATATTGATACTGCTGAAGAAGTTTTTGACATTATAGTGCGAGAACTAAAGGCGGTACTTGCAGGACGTTTGACTGAAGAAGAAGTAGAAGCCGCTAAACAATACGCTTTAGGACGCTACCAAATGGGCGCTCAGACTGTTGGCCAAATTGCCGGCTATTATTCTGGCCGTTACTTCTTTGATGGAGTTGTAAACAAATATGACGAAGTACCAGCACGAATCGCCGCAACCAAAAGAGAAAACTTAGCAAAACTAGCTCAAGAATTCGTCGACAATCAAACCTGGGTTTTGGCTGGCGTAGCTAATACAGATCGTGAATTACTCGATCGATTGCATCAAAAACTTGCGACAATCTTTTAGATTGACCAACGTTTATTTTTATGTCATTATGTAGGTAACCAGTCTAGTGTGTAAGGTATTAGCTGGAGTTCCTGGAGGTGGCATCTATGTGGGGCATAATCGCTTTGTTCGTCGTTTTTTTGTGGACAGATGATCTTCTCACGGCAGTCTTTGTAGGTCTACTTGCGCACATAGTGCTTGATGATGACTGAAAAACTATACAAAAGAGGCTAAAAGATGGTTTTTTTCATAGCATTATCGGTTGCTGTTTTTATCGGCATGCTCGTAGAGATGCTGACGTACTCAATCGGTGATGGGGGTATTATTACCCGCTTGCATCGCAAGTACAAAGCAACCAACATAGATATTGCATTGGGACTAGGAGTCTCAATGTGGATTATGTGGAAAGGCAGTTCGTTTGCCGCGGTTGTTGCAACAATAGTTTTTATTGTTTGTGCGATCATCGGCTGCGTCCGACTTGAAAAGCGACTAAACCAAGTTAAGAATCAGTAGGGAGAGGTATGAACTTTGTAGATGTTGTTCTACTCATCGCAGTCGCAGCAATTTTTGTGCGACAATGGTTTATAGAGAGGGATATCAAAGCCCTGGCTGTAAGCCAAAAAAAGCTTTACAACAGAGGTCGTAAACGTGGTTAAATTACCACTAAGCATCCTCTCAGCATCGATGACTGAGAGGGGTCGCCGGTACAAATAAGTACCGGCTTTTTTATTGCCAAAATATGAGATAATGAAGT
>CAYGHK010000025.1:0-8468 GCA_964349645.1 uncultured Candidatus Saccharibacteria bacterium
TGTGGAAGTGGGACGGAACCGAGTGGTCGCAAGTAGGCGGTGACGGCAAAAATGGCAGTTGGGCTGACCAAACTTTCGAAAATGTTACCTCTATGGCAGTGAACGGTACGACTCTTTACGCCGGAATAGGTAGCGGTACTGGTGACGCTGAGGTTTGGAGTTGTGACACTTCTACTGGTTGTGGCGATTGGACAAAAATCGGTGGAGACGGCATCAACAGCGGTTGGGCAGTTAGCACCTATGAAGAAGTTAATAGTATGACCTTTATGAGTGGAAACTTGTATGCGGGCATTGGAACCGGAGCTAATGATGCCGAAGTTTGGCGATGGAATGGATCGGCCTGGACGAAAATTGGTGGTGACAACATTAACAGTGGTTGGAACACAAACATCGAAGCCGTCTATTCTTTAACCAACGACGGCACAAATGTTTATGCAGGCACGGGACTTACTGCGGGTGAAGGCGATGTTTGGCGCTGGAACGGTTCGGCCTGGTCGCAAATTGGTGGAGATACACTAAACTCTAGCTGGGCTTCTAGCACATTTGAATACGTGTACAGCTTGCAATATTTCGGTGGTAATTTATATGCCGGTCTAGGAACTACTGCAGGAGAAGCCGAGGTTTGGCGTTACAACGGATCTACTTGGTCAAAAATTGGTGGTGATACGGTTAACTCATCGTGGGATTCTTCTTCTTATGAAATGGTTTATAGCATGACGAACGACGGTACGAATTTGTACGCAGGTTTAGGTAACACTGCGGGCGATAACGAAGTCTATCGATATAACGGATCGACCTGGACTAAGATCGGTGGAGACGGAATAAATAGTGGATTTACAAACACACACACCATGGTTCAATCCCTCGCATACGGTAGCAGCACCCTATACGCTGGCCTTTCTGGCACTGGTGCAAACGCCGAAATGTGGTCGTGGAATGGCTCGGCATGGACGCGTATGGGTGGTGGATATATCAACAAAAGTTGGGGCTACCTCAACATGCAAGATGTCGAGTCGATGACGGTTTATCGTGAATACCTGTATGCTGGCACTGGTAATACTGTAGCTGGTAACGCGCAGGTTTGGCGCTATGATGGTACAACTTGGCAAATAGTTGGTGGTCAGGGTTTGAACAGCAGCTGGGCAGCTGGAACTTATGAAAACGTTATGAGCATGGCGAGTTTTGGTGGCAATTTATATGTAGGCTTGGGAACGACTGCAAACGATGCTGAGGTTTGGAGATACAACGGATCTACCTGGACCCAAGTTGGTGGTGACAACTTAAACAGCGGCTGGGCGGCTGGCTTTGAGGAAGTCTATTCAATGGCGAATTTCGGAGGAAATTTATACGCCGGAATCGGTAACTCTGCAAACGACGCCGAAGTTTGGCGATACAACGGATCGATATGGGCAAAAATTGGTGGAGACAGTATAAATAGCGGATGGGCGGCAAACTTTGACAGAGTTAGTTCGCTATCGGTTTATGACGGAGAGTTATATGCTGGTGTGGGTCTAACGGCCACCGAAGCTGAAGTTTGGAAATGGAACGGAAGTATATGGGCTAAAGTTGGTGGCGACGGTGTAGGTTCTAGCTGGAATACTAGCTATGAACAAGTTGAGTCAATGCAGGCATATAACGGCAAATTATATGCTGGAGTCGGTAACTCTACTGGTGAAGCGGAGATTTGGGAATACAATGGTTCAACTTGGTCCAAGATTGGTGGCGATGACGTTAACTCTAGTTGGGTAGATGGTCAGTACGAAATTGTAAAAACAATGACTGTCTATAACGGCAAGCTATATGCTGGCCTGGGTAACACAGCTGGTGATGGAGAGGTTTGGGAATATAGTGGTGGCACCTGGTCTAAGATTGGTGGTGGCTTGGTAAACAGTAGCTGGGCTGCAAACACCATAGAGACAATACGTAGCTTCAGTGTCTACAAGGGTAAGCTATACACCGGCTTGGGTGACAGTGCAAACTTGGACTCTTCTGTCTGGGCTTATGGAAATAATGGATATTTGCAGTCCGATACGAATACACAAGATACGGCATGGCATCACCTGGCAGCTACTTACGACGGCACGACTATGAAGATGTATATTGACGGAACTTTAGATAGTCAAACCAATGTGTCTTTGTCTATGCCCGACACTGCACAAGAATTATTAATAGGTTCAACTTACGGATCTTCGGAAGCGGGCTTTGGACAAGGATACTTCGATGGAACTTTAGATGAAGTACGAATAAGTGATAGTGCAAGATCGAGCTTTACAGCTCAACCATACAGCAGCACCTCACAAGTAGTCACACTCGACGACGCAGTTCGTACTAGCGGCGTGTGGCATTGGGATACATTTACAGCTTCGGAAACATTAAATGGCGGCAGTATAAATTATCGCCTATCCGACGATGACGGAGCCACTTGGAAATATTGGAACGGCTCAGCTTGGGTAACTTCTGCCAATACCTCTCAGGTAAATTCACAGTCTGTAGTATCAACAAATATCGCTACTTTTCCTGTTACATTTAGTGGCTTAAAATGGCAAGCAATACTTACAAGCAATGGATCTCAGCAAGTGGTGCTAAATAGCGTACAAGTAGAATCCACATCTGACTTCACTGCTCCTTCTGGCAACGCAAGTTCAATCGGCGCAAAAAAGGCTAACGGAGGAAGTACTCTTGCTTCAAACGATTGGACAAATGGAAGTTCGCCTTACTTTGACTGGACTGCCGGAACAGATAGCGAATCAGGAGTTAAAGGATATTGTCTATACCTAGGTACCGACAATACAGCAAACCCAGTCACCACAAAAGGAATCTTGGGATCTAGCCCAAATCAAACTGGTGGTAATTGCCAATTTATTGTTACCAGCCTAAATGTTGACTTTGCAACTTCCGGATACATTTCAACCCAAATGACAACGAGCAACACGCCATATTACTTGCGCATAAAAGCTATAGATAATGCCGGCAACACTACAGCAGCTACCGAGCAATTTGCAATTCGATTTGACAATACCGCACCAATTAACCCGGCATTTATTACTGCTCCTTCAGGTTTCGTAAATAGTAAAGACGTAACTCTGACTTGGCCAACAGCAGGCGGCAGCGCGCCCGATGATGCAAACTCTGGACTCGCAGGGTTGCAATACAAAATAGGCAACACCACTTGGTACGGCGATTCGCACACAGGCAGCGGCGATAGTTCTGATTTACTTACAAATGATGGTTCATACACTACGCTAGACCCAACAGACTACAACAATTTGGTCGATGGTATTAACACTGTCTACTTCCGAACATGGGACCAAGCCGGCAACGTAAACTCTTCGCCGGTAACTGCCGCGATAAAGCTAAATACATCTGGCGCACCTTCGGAGCCGCAATCACTGGTTGCCACGCCATCAACAAATACATCAAACTCATTCGCATTTAGTTGGTCTACACCGGCAACGTACATCGGTAACGCAAATCAAATAACCTATTGTTACACTATCAATACAATTCCTTCAGCAGGAAGCTGTACCTTTACTTCAGCAGGAATCACGAGCCTAGGTGCTGGCCCATACGCTACGCAACCTGGCGTGAATACTTTTTATGTAGTCGCTCGAGACGAATCGAGTAACGTAAACTATGCGAACTACTCGAGTGTTTCATTTACAGCAAATACTCCTTCTCCTGGAATTCCTCTAAACGTCGATATTGTTGATGTATCTATCAAGTCTACAAACAACTGGCGATTGGCGCTTACCTGGGATGTTCCGGGTGATGTTGGTGCCGGAATTTCAAGCTATAAAGTTTATAGGTCTATCAACAACAGCGTATTTACTTTCGTTGGAAGTAGCTCTAGCACTACGTATATAGATGCAGGACTATCGCAGCAACGCTACTACTACAAGGTTAAAGCTTGCGACAGCACAAATAATTGTGGAGCTGAAAGTAGCACCGTTGACGAAATTCCTACCGGTAAGTTTACTTCAGCTGCAACTTTGGTGGCAGAGCCAATTGTAAGTAATATCACAACCAAAAAAGCGCGTATAAATTGGAGCACCGACCGAGCTAGTGACTCAAAAATTGCAATTGGTACAAAAAGTGGAGTCTATAGTTCTTCAGAAATTTCATCATCGGCACAAACAAGTGCTCACCAAATAGATATAGACAATTTAAGTGCCGGCACGACATATTACTACGTGACCAAGTGGACAGACGAAGACGGAAATACTGGAATCAGCCAAGAATACAGCTTTAAGACATCACCTGCTCCTTCGCTAAAAGAAGTCTCCGACATTAAGATAGGCTTGTCTTCAGCGACTATTCAGTTCACTTCAAAGGAAGCCTACAAGGTTGATGTACTGTATGGTGCTTCTGAGTCATTTGGTGGTGTAAAGAGCATCAACACTTCAGCTAACGAATCAACATACACAAGCGACCTTGACGGCCTACTAGATGGTACTAAATATTTCTACAAACTAATCACATACGACAAAGAAAACAACAAATATGACAGCAGTGTATACTCCTTCACTACCCCCGCTCGTCCAAGAATATCTAATCTTCAATTCCAACCAGTCAGCGGCGAACCAACGAGTACGCAAAGAATTACTTGGACAACAAACGTACCTTCAAACAGTATAGTTTCGTACGGACGAGTTAATGCCGGCGGTGTTGATACTCAAATTTCAGACCTTACAACAGAACACTCGGTAGTCATTAAAGATCTGATTGACGATAGTGAATACTTCTTGATAGCGCAGTCACGTGACGGAAGCGGCAACTTAGCAACCTCCGATCGTCAGATATTCAAAACGGCTCTCGACACGCGCCCACCTAAAGTATCTGACATGACTGTTGAAACTTCGATTCGAGGCACCGGTGCGGAAGCCCGTGGACAAGCTATAGTATCGTGGAAGACTGACGAACCATCCAGCAGTCAGGTTGCCTATGCTGAAGGTTCTGGGGTCACTAATTTCAATAACAAAACTGCTGAAGATGATGCACTTTCTACAGAACACATCGTCATAGTATCTGACTTACCAACATCTCGAGTATATAGCGTGCAGCCTGTTTCAAGAGACCGATCAAATAACGCAGGCCTTGGCCAGCCACAATCAGCTATAATTGGAAGAGCTTCCGACGACGTCTTGACGATAGTCTTCAATACATTAAAGAGGGTGTTTGGGTATTAATATGACAGATGACAACAAAAAAGTTTTCATAGACATTCGTGATGTTGAGCAAGATTTCATGAGTGGAACAGAAAAAGTTAATGTTCTAAAAAAAGTTAGCTGTCAAATAAAAGAAAACAGTTTTACGATTATTTATGGCGCCTCTGGTAGTGGCAAATCTACACTACTGAACATACTAAGTGGCTTACAAAAACCTACTAAAGGCATTGTCACATTTGAAGACAAAGACGTATATGAGTTTGCACCAGACGAGTTGGCACATTTTCGAGCGAACAAAATTGGGATTGTATACCAAACTAATTATTGGGTAAAAAGTTTGAATGTTATTGAAAATGTATCAATGCCCCTCTACTTTCTTGGCTACAAACGTCAAAAAGCTGCTCAGCTAGCTATGCTGGCACTTGAGCGTGTAAACATGCAAGATTATGCAAAAAAATATCCAATACTACTGTCGGGTGGTGAGCAACAAAGAGTGGCCCTAGCCCGAGCAATCGCTAACGATCCTCTATTTATAATTGCCGACGAGCCAACTGGAAGTCTTGATAGTAAAAATGGTGATGCAGTAATGTCTGTCTTGGAGCAAGCGCAAAGTGAGTTTCGTCGAACTATAATTTTGGTGACGCACAACATGGAATACCTACCGCTTGCTGATAACCTGCTGCACGTTCAAGATGGTAGCGCTACTGTAATGGACGGCTCCTCTATTAAGAAAACTACTGAGGAACTTATTGATGCAACACGTGAGCGAATTCACGCTTTAGCAAAGGTTAAACATCGTGTCTAGTAAAAAACAAAATTCAGGTAAGCAAACTTTTACTTCTATTCCTTTTTCTACATTGACTTATATAGCCTGGCAAAATTTAGTTCACAAAAAACTTCGAACCTTTTTGACAGTTTTTGGTGTGATTATTGGTATAGGCGCGATATGCTTTTTGCTTTCATTTGGAATAGGTTTGAGAGAGCTTGTAACAAAAGAAGTTATTGGCAACCAGTCGATAAATTCAATTGAAATAACTAGTGCAAATTCAAAAATAATTAAGCTAGATCGAAAAAACATAGAGAAGGTTCGTTCGCTCCCCCACGTTAGCCAAGTAGGATCATCTTATTCATACGCTGGCGGTTTGCTTTTTGGATCGAGCGAAGTAGATGCTGTGGTTTATGGTGTCGATGAGGAATATCAAAAATTAACCAACCTTACGACAAGCAAAGGAAGGTTGATTAAAAAAACTGACAGCAACGTGGCTTTGGTTAACAAAACTGCACTCAACACAATCGGCGCAAAAAGTTCTAGCTCTGTGTTAGGTCAAGAGGTGGAGCTTCGAATACCAATTACAAACAGTGAAAATGGTACAAAAGAAGTTAGGGGTTCATTCTTAGTTATTGGTGTGATTGATTCTGGCAAGGGTACAGAAGTTTTTGTACCAAACTTTGTGTTTGAAAATGCAGGAGTAAAAACCTATTCACAAATCAAACTAGTAGCAGATGATAACAAAAATATATCTAACCTGCGTAAGCAAGTGGAAAGTCTTGGTTTTGAAACTGCTTCGCCGAGTGATACTATTGAGCAAATTAATCAGATATTCCAATTCTTCACCATCATGCTAGTTGGCTTTGGGGCTATCGGAATGATCGTTGCGGTGCTTGGTATGTTTAACACTCTGACAATTTCACTACTTGAAAGGACAAAAGAGCTTGGCCTTATGATGGCGCTTGGTGGTAGAAATAAGGATATGAAACTACTCTTTATATTTGAGGCAGTTATACTATCTGTAATTGGTGCGGTAGCTGGTATTATCCTGGCGATGTTGAGCGCTCTCGTAGTTAACCTAATTATGAATGGGTTTGCTCAAGGGCGTGGTGTTACGGAATCGTTCAGCTTATTTGCATTTCCGATTTGGCTGATCGTTGGCCTTATAGTTTTCATGGTACTTATAGGTTTAGCCGTGGTTTACTTTCCGGCCAAGCGTGCAGAAAAAATTAATCCAATCGATGCACTAAGAAGAGAATAGATTTTTTATAAGTCTAGTATACCGTTGATAGTCTCAACGATATCAGATATAACTACTTGTGATTTCACAAGATATGCCTTTACACCAAGTGCCTCGGCGCGTTGTTGATCTTTTGGCTGGTTAAGTGCTGTAAACATAATTACCGGTAAGTCCGCCGTTTCGGGTTTGGCGCGTAATTCTTCTAGAACATCAAACCCGCTTTTATTTGGCATCATGGCATCTAAAAGTATTATGTCTGGTTGAAAGTTTGGTATTTCAGTAAGTGCCTCTTGTCCGTCGGCAGTACGCTTACTAACAAAGTTTGCTGACTCTAAGTACACTTTATAGAGATCGGCAATACTATCATTATCCTCAACGATCAGCACTTTTACTTGTTTACTCATTGCCCTAATCATACTTTAAATGGCGATTTGTTTCAATGTATAGGTGTAAAAAAAATATTTAAAAAAAGCTCTTGCATTTTGCTATAAGCTTCACTATACTCAATTGAAATGTATAGATTTATAGATATACGTATACCAGAAACAAGTATTGTATTTAGGCATCGCCCCGAAAGGGGCGATTTTTTTATGTTAAAAGAGAGGAGGATCGGTGAGTTGGGAAAATATTAATCCAAGAGAAGAGCTTGAACATATGGTTCGCGAGGGAGGCGGTTGGGTCAATAGCCACGCACATATCGATCGCAGCTATATTATAAATAGAGATAATTGGGCAAAAACTGGTGATAGTTTACAGGAAAAATGGAACCATACAGATCGATTCAAGTCATCAGCTACTGTCGAAGTGATTGCTGGTCATATGAGCCGAGCAATAGAAGATCAAATCGGACAAGGGGTACAGGCATTGGGTTCATTTATCGACTGTGACAGTGTTATCAGAGACAAAAGCCTACGGGCAGCAGAAATTGTTAGACAAAGGTACGGAAGTGATATAGAACTGGTATTTATGAACCAGCCGATCAAGGGCTTAGTGGATCCAACAGAGCGAGCATGGTTCGAAGAGGCAGCGCAATTTGTCGACATTATAGGCGGATTACCAGAAAAAGATGGCAATCCTGGAGAGGTTGGTGATCGCAGCGATGAGCATTTCGATATCATCTTTGAACTTGCCAAACAGTTAGACAAGCCCCTCCATATACACGTTGATCAAATGAATGACCCAGCCCAAAGAGATACTGAAAGAGCAATTCAAAAAACTCGCGCTCACAGATATATGGGGAAAGTCAGCCTTATACATTGCATTTCTCTAGCTGCTCAAGCAAAAGAATACAGGG
>CAYGHK010000026.1:0-8461 GCA_964349645.1 uncultured Candidatus Saccharibacteria bacterium
CTCCAAAATGGTTCAATATAGATGAAATTCCATATGATTCAATGTGGGAAGATGATCCGATTTGGCTACCTCTTGTCCTTGAAGGCAAAAAAGTTATTGGCAAGTATACGTTCAACAGCAACAACAAAATGATTACACACGAAGTTAAAGAAGTCGATACTCTTCCAGGCATCATACCTTCAAAACCAGTTAATATAGAGAGGATTTTATGAATAATAAATTTGCAGTTTTCGATATCGATGGCACGCTGTTTCGTTGGCAGCTTTTCCACGAACTAGTCGTCCAGCTTACAATCGCCGATGTATTCCCAAAAAATACTTTCAGCGAAGTAGACCTAGCCTGGAACAAATGGCGCGGTGGAGAGATGAGTTTTCACGAGTATGAAGGTCTAGTTGTAGAAACATTGGTACATTATCTGCCTCTCATACCTCTGCCCGTTTATCTTGCTGCCTGCGACAAAGTGGTGGCACAGAGCGCACACAAAGTTCATTTTTACCCCAGACAGCTAATAAAAGATTTAAAAAAAGATGGCTACAAAATAATCGCCATAAGCGGCTCTCAACAAGAAGTACTAGAGTCATTCTGTTCGCACTACGACTTCGATATTGTCATCGGTGTTATCTACGAACAAAAAGATGGACGTTTTACAGGCAAAATAGAGCGGCCGACTATAGGCAAGAAAGCTGATATTCTGAAAGAATTAATCAAAGAGCATGGCCTAACAACTGAAGGTAGCGTTGCAATCGGTGATTCGGACGGAGATATACCGATGTTAGAGGCAGCGGAGCGACCCATTGCCTTCAACCCTTCAGAAGGTCTTTTCAAACACGCCAAAGAATCTAGCTGGAAAATTGTCATAGAGCGCAAAAATATTGCATATGAACTTGCTCAAAAAGATGGCGACCTAGTACTTTCTGACACAACCGTATTCCAAACCTAGACACTGCTACAATAAAAGTATGGATTTTAGCTATTGGCTTAGGCAAACACCCACAAAACCACTTTTTCCTGACATAGAATGGAGCAAACCAGAACAAAAAAGCAGGGCGGGCAAATTGATTGTCATTGGTGGTCACGCTCAGGGCTTTATAGCTGTAGCCGAAAGTTATTCAGTAGCGCTTGATATGGGGGTAGGAGAGGTGCGAGTTCTTATGCCCGACAGTCTCAAAAAAAACCTACCGACAAACCTTGCTGAAGCTTCGCTACTAAAAAGCAACCCTTCTGGAGGATTCAGCAAAGATGCCTGGCCTGATTTTGTGGCAGCAACCAACTGGGCAGATGGCGTACTACTGCCGGGCGATGCAGGAAGAAACTCCGAGACAGCAATTTTATACGAAAAATTACTCGACAAAACAAATATACCAATTACTATCACTCGCGACGCAGCAGATCTCATCAAAAATAACTACCCGAAAGTAGTCGAGAGGCCAAATACCTTACTTGTTTTGTCTTTTGCACAAATACAAAAACTCTTTAGTGGGGTGTACTACCCGAAAGTTTTAACATTTTCCATGCCGCTCAATGCCTTTGTCGACACTCTGCACAAATTTACTATCACATATCCAGTAACTTTGATGGTGCTGCATAACGAAAACCTAGTAGTCGCCTCCAGAGGCAAGGTATCAACAACACCATGGACAAATGCAATGGAAATTTGGAGAGGCCACACCGCCACGCGGGCAGCGAGCTACTGGATTTGGAATTCTTCGGAAGTGTTCGAAAGTGTAACTACTAGCTTAGTATCCAAACCCTGACTTAAAGCCCGGGCAGCCTACGGTACCATACCAAGATGACGACACACCAGGTGTTGTACCAAAATCAAGATCTTTGCCAATCTTGCAGAATCTACAGTTCGAGGTTTGCGTCCAATGACAGCCAGTTAGGGGAGTTTCAGACCAAAATATCCTGATGCCATAGTTATCCTGAACGCCGCGAACATACTGATAAGCCTTGCTAGCATCTCCGCTCGGCTCACTCGGCACTGTCTTCATGTATGGCTGCAGAGCAGTAGTAACTTGCGCAGAATTTAAAGCACCGCCCCAGTTATCAGCTCCATTTGCAGGATAATATCCGTAGTCTTGATGATAAAGCTCCATAGCCTTCCGAACTTGGTCTATGTCTGCAAGCCTTTTTGCCGCCCATGCGCGCTCAGTTATACCGTTATACGCAAACACAGTTATAGAGGCAATGATACCTATGATCACTATGACGATCAGGATTTCGACTAGGGTAAAACCGCGCTGTTTGTTGTATGTCAACATATCCCACCTATAAATACTTGCCACTATAAAGGTTTACTTATAATTTCTTTGTCTACATAAAAAGTTTATCATATATTGAATACAATAATGAGACATACTTTCTATTTATGGTACCGCGGGCCGGACTTGAACCGGCACGAGCTAATGCTCACCAGATTTTGAGTCTAGCGTGTCTACCAAATTCCACCACCGCGGCTCAATCACCTTATTTTACTCTACACACGTGGTAAAATAAAGGTACTCCGGTGGGAGATACTTTTCTATGCAAAATAACGACGACAAAAATAGCCAAACTTCAAAATCCAACCGCGATGCTGCTGCAAATATTATTCGTGATGATTTAGATCGTATTTATGAAGGTGACAATGCGCCACTTGCTCAGGCAGAAAAAGAAGTTCAAGCTGCCAGCGAACAAGCGCCTGTCGAAGAAAAATCGAATAAGGCTAAGGCTAATTCCCCCCAATCGTCTGTGCCACATGCACAAATAAACGAAGACTGGAAAAACTACCACACATCTTGGTCGTCATACTACCAACAATATTACGAACGCTACTATATGAATCATCTTCACAACATGAAGCAAGAGCAGCAAACTTCCGAGCCGCAAGCGTCTTTACCAAACCAAACTGGTGTCATAGCTAGCTACGAGCCTCCAGAAGGTAGCGAAGAAGATCAAGCAGTTGCTCAACTACGCGACCAGTTGCTCGGTACCGTTAAAGACAGGGCAGAGCAAGTTAAAAAGTCACGACATTATGCCCCTATAATGACAGCTGTAGCATTTGCTTTTGTATTTTTATTCCTTCAGTACAACCAATTCCTATTCGCAACAGTACATGCCTACATAAGCCCAGGCAGCATAGATTCACAAAATATAATTGTGGATCCATCTTCAAGCACAAAGGTCGGGCCAGAGCCAAAACTCATTATTCCAAAAATAAATGTCGAAGCACCTATGGTTTATGGTGTAGACCCGTTAAACGACAACTTAGTTGAAAGCCAGCTGCGAAATGGAGTGGTGCACTATCCAATAGCCAATGCCGCCAGCGTACCGGGACAAAATGGAGCAACTACAATACTTGGGCACTCTAGTATGGATGTTTTCGACGATGGTAAATACAAATTTGTTTTTGTACAACTCAGCAAATTAAATAAAGACGATAACTTCTACATCAACTACCAGGGAACACGCTATACCTACAATGTAACAAAAAAAGAAATTATTGATCCAAAAGATATTGCAAAAGTCACGCCTACCGATGCATCAAAGCCAAGTGTGATTCTAATAACCTGTGACCCTCCAGGAACAGCCCTGAAACGTTTATTGGTGTTTGCCGACCAAGTAAGCCCCGACCCAGCAAAAGCCTTGAAGGCGGACCCTGCTAAACAAACCTCCACAAAATCCATACGCGGCGACTCACCGTCTGCACTCGAACGACTATTTGGAATAAGATAACTACTTCGTACTTTTTAAAAAGTACGACAAAACTTTCGAGACGATTCCAAACACGATGAAAAATACTCCCATTCTTTCTTGAGACACTGCGGAACTCGTCCGACAAATCGGGACTCAGACAGTCCTCGTGTCGTCAGGAAATATTGTGACTTTTTTCTCGGTTTGTCAGAGTCTCGGCTAATCACAATTCGCTACAAGTAGAGTCCGGACTTCTTTAAAAACCGAGAAGATGCAAGCAAAACCTAGTGGCTATCCGAGGACTGTTTGAGCCCAACTTGTTGGGAGAGTTCCGCAGGATACCCTTGGGTTTTGTTTGTATCTTCATCGTGTTTTTACAGCGTCTGGTCAGTTTTTTGTTTCGTTTTTTGCTGATACAAAAAATGAAAAGAGATATTATTCAATAACCATCACTGATGATTGCAAAGCGGGTTTACCTGTAACTGTATTTGGTGCAATGCCAAAAAGTCGCTTACCGTTGTCGCTTAGACTAATATCGTAGCCTTCGGAAACTTTTCCAATTGTCTCAGTATTTGTTCCATCATATTCAAAAATAGTTAATACACCACCAGCATCACTAACGAGATGAAAATCATCTAGCCACTTTAGGTGGTGATCAGATTTGTAAGGAGGGTTATCGGGTATAGCAAATACAAAGTTTTGTTTACGCTCTAGGTCGTAAACGGATAGACTAGAACCATTTTGAGCAACAACAAACCGCCCGCTGTTGGCAAAATAAAGCCATTGAACACCAGCCGCCAACTCGAACGACGCAAACTGTTGTTTCTCATTTCTCGGGTCTTTAATAACATTTATAGTAGTTCCGTAAGATACCGCCTGATAATCGTCGTTGAAGTAGTTACTAACGGCAGTATGAACATTGGGTTGGTCTAGTTTGTAAGATTTTATTTCGCGAGGTTTTTCTTCAGCGTCGTTATAGTAGGCAGCTACTTGCTTGTTAGCTTGATTACCCACATAGGCTATAGTGTTGTCTTTGTACAACTCAAACTCTTTGACGCCACTTGCAATATTTTTTACATTTTCAGCTGCTTTAGTGATGTCGATTTTATTTATATTACCACTCGCAAGAACATATAAAATATTTCCGCTATTACCCACAAAATGAGCATCGCTTATCGATAAGTTCTTTAGAGTGGAGATATTTTTGCTATCTGTAGCACCCTCTCTATCAAGGCGTAGCCACTCAACTTTATCGCCGCTGATGTGTCGCACTAAGATATAGCGTGAGCCAAAGTTCCATTCCATAACCTTGAAGTTGTCTTCTGGAGTTTCTTGTTTGGCGACTGCCTCAGGAATAGCAAGCTCTGTCACAACCGGCTTCTTCTCGTCACGAATATCAACAATCTTAAGTTTAGGCTCATTCGGTTTTTCAATAACAGCAATCCACTTTTTATCTGGAGATACTTTCATACTACTAAGTTGCTCAAACTGCTGCACCTCATTAGTCGTAATCTTTTTAGGTATTAGTAGTGCATTAAGCCATAGCAACTCGCCGCGACCTAGCTCGAAGTTTTTACTCCACGGCCGATAGCTTTTGAGTTGCATCGAAACATTGTGATACCCAGCACTCGTATTTTTCTTGCCATTTGTAGTGAAGCTTTGTTTTGCACCATCTATACCTACGGTTGCTCCTGTGGGAAAGCTACGAAACTGTATAAGACCACCTTGCTCGGGCTGCCCATCACTATCAACACTATAGCCAAGTACAAGAAAAAGAGAGACCACCACTAAAGCTATAACAGATAGTGTCATGAGCGCATATGTCAGAGTGCGCTTAGCCAAATCACGCTGGCGATGCTTAGGATTATGCATATGGCTATTATATAGGAATTTTTAGTTTTATGACCGGTAATTTTAGTACAAAAAAACTATTGCAAACTTACAACCAACTGTAGTATTATTAACAGTAAGCACAAGCAGTCTGGGGTAGGACTGAGTGAGGAAAAAGGAAAAATGAACACAAAAAAACAAACTGTCATCATAAACGGCAAAACTTACGACATGGCAACTGGTCAGCCAGTAGCTTCTGCAAGCCTAGGTCACAAGCCTAAAGCGCAGGTGATTAACGATATAGCTCCAAATACGGGTGGTATTTTAGCCGCTAAAAAACCCGAAGTTACCAGACATGCAGCACCAACTACTGTAAAAGCTAGAAGCGTTGCTCCACATGCCAAAGCTCGTCCACAAAAATCAACCACCCTCAGGCGAGACATCCTCAAAAAACCAACAAGCAAAGTACGCCCCAACGCCAACAAAATACACCGACACATCCAAAAATCAGAGCGTGTGACACGTTTTGCGCCTGCAAAACCAACAGCGCCCCAAGAGAAGAAACACAATATCGACAAAGACCTTTTAGCGCAAACAAAAGCTCTCGAAAAAGCAAGGTTAGAGCACGAAAAAGCCACACAAAAAAAATCTACACCCATTAGCTCACGAGCTGTAAAAGAACACCTTCTTCAAAAGGCTGTGGATAAAGTTCCTGCGCACGCTATGAATTCACACCAAAAATCTCACTCAGGTCATATTACCCGCAGAGCGCGCTTTACTAGTGTTGCTATGACAAGCTTTGCACTCATACTGCTAGGTGGTTATTTGACATACATCAATATTCCAAACCTATCTATTCGTATAGCAGCAGCTAGCAGCGGTGTGGACGCAAATTTACCATCTTATCAACCAGCTGGATACCAAATTCACGGGCCAATCAGCTATAGCGATGGGGAAGTAAGCGTTGGCTATAAACAAATGGGCAGTAGCGTTGGCTATAAACTCACACAAAAACCAACCGACTGGGACCCGATTGCGACTTTAGACAACTACGTCGAAGCCGACTCAAATGACAATTATCAGATACACAGTGTGCAAGGTTTGACAATATATAGCTACGAAAAAAAGGCTGTTTGGGTCAACGACGGCATACTACATGTCATTGACGGCAACGCACCGCTCTCTAACCAACAGGTTGAGCGCATTGTGGCAAGTATGTAACCACTCTCTTTCATTTTTGTCTCAGCAAAAACGAAACAAAAACTGACCAGACGCTATAAAAACACGATGTAACAGCACATTCAGTTTTTTGGTGAGCTGCGGAACTCGCCTGGGGCTCAAACAGTCCTCACTCAGCCAGAAAAACTTCTGAGCTGTTACTCGGTTTTTACAGAAGTCTGGGAAGAATCGCAGCTACATGCGACTGACTGAGACTATGACAAAACTGAGAAAAAGAGACAGAGCATTTCCTGACGATACGAGGACTGTCTAAGCTCGACTTGTCGAGTGAGTTCCGCAGTATCTCAAGAAATGGTGTGGCAGTTTTTCATCATGTTTTGGAGTCGTCTCAAGGGTTTTGGCATACTTTTTAAAAAGTATGAATAGAGTGTCTGTTAAAATAGACTGTAATGACAAAAGAAGTTCGCACCCGTTTCGCCCCCAGTCCAACTGGCTTTTTACATATTGGCGGTGTTCGAACTGCACTATTCAATTATTTGTACGCCAAGCAAAATGGTGGGCAGTTTATTTTACGTTTAGAAGATACGGATCAGGAGCGCTATGTCGAAGAAGGAGTAGGGCAAATTGTCGATAGCTTGGCTTGGCTTGGCTTGCAGCCTGACGAAGGCTTTTGGATAAACGAAGGCAAGCATCAAAATATAGAGTTCGTGCAGTCCAGGCGCCACGAAAACGGCTTGTACAGCAAATATATCGACACGCTACTTGCTAGTGACTTGGCATATCGCGACTGGACCACTAGCGAGCAGTTAGATGCCTTGCGTGAACAGGCAAAACAAGAGAAGCTAGCCTTTTTGTTTCGTAAAGACATGACAACTACAGAAGGTGACGAATCGCAACCACATGTTGTGCGCCTAGACGTACGTAAAGCAGCCGGAGCAGAGTTATTGGAGTGGCAAGAGCCAGTTCGCGGACACCTACAACAACAAATCGAGGATGTGGATGATTTTATACTGCAAAAATCAGACGGTTTTCCGACTTACAACTTCGCCAACGTTATAGACGACCACGAGATGCAAATTACCCACGTTTTGCGTGGCGATGAATTTATAGCTTCAACTGCAAAGCACCTAGTTTTGTACTACGCACTAGAGTTTACCCCACCTCAGTTTGTACATCTTCCAGTAATCAATGGGTCAGATGGCAAAAAATTATCAAAACGTACTGGCGATACAAATACCTTGGACTACCGTGATAAAGGCTATCTACCAGATGCATTACTGTGCTTTTTGGCGCAGCTAGGGTGGAATGATGGTACCGAACAAGAAATATTTACCCGTGACGAATTGATCAAAAAATTTAGCCTAGAACGTATCAACACCAGCCCAGCCACGTTTGATGAAAAACGCCTAGAGTGGGTAAATGGACAGTTCATTCGTCAACTTTCTACCCACGAATTGTACGAAAAAGTGGGTAATTACTGGCCTGACTCCGCAAAAGATGCTACTCAAGATTACAAAATGCAAATTCTCAAACTTTCTCAAGACAGACTAAAAACTCTGACAGACCTCCGTCAATTTGGCTATTTCTTTGCAGAGCCAGAGCAAAACATGGAACTTATTGAAAACAACAAACAATTAAGCAAGCTCCCCCCGGAACGCCGGGCAGAATTGATACAACAAGCTAAAAACGCTTTAGAAAACAGTGAGTTCACACCTGAAGCTATCCAGCAAACGCTCAATCAACTCCTTGAAACTACAGGAGAAAAACCCGGCATACTTTT
>CAYGHK010000027.1:0-8416 GCA_964349645.1 uncultured Candidatus Saccharibacteria bacterium
CAATATCTTCCTCATATTGACGATTAACCTCATAGCGGTGACGATGACGTTCGGTAACCTCACTGGCTTGATAAAGTCCCGCCACTACTGAACCATCCGACAAATTTGCATCGTAATTTCCAAGTCGCATCGTTCCGCCAGTTGCTTGCTTACCTGCTTGATCTGGCATAAGATAAATTACCTGCTTGTCGGAATGTTCATCTAGTTCCGCGCTTGTTGCGCCCTCAACTCCAGCCTTTCGCGCGGCTGCAATAACAGCTGCTTGCAACCCTAAACACAAACCCAAATAAGGTTTGCTATTTTCAAGCGCCCAACCAGCTGCGGTAATTTTGCCTTCTACTCCCCGTGTACCAAAACCACCAGGAACTAATATCCCGTCGTATTTCTTTAAATCATCGGCATTTTCGTCGATTTTTTCTGCATCAACCCATGAAATTTCCAGATTAACACCTTGATCCCATGCCGCTATCTTTAGACTTTCTACTACCGAATAGTACGTGTCTTCGTTATCTAAATATTTAGCAATAATACCAATCTTGACGGTCTGATCGTATACGGTTGAAGATTTCTTAACAACCGCCTCCCACGAACTCATATCTGGCTTACCTAATGGCAGTTTCAGTTTTGTTGCAAGCAATTGGTCAATATGACTTGCTTCAATTGTTGAAGGAACTTCGTAAATCGAATTAGCATTTGGCAAATTAATTACCGACTCAAGCGGCACACCACCAAACATACTTACTTTTTTTATAACCGACTCACCTGCCAAATCATCACTACGCGCCACAATGACATCTGGCATGATACCGAAGCTACGAAGATCTCTCATAGCGTTTTGCGCTGGTTTAGTTTTGAATTCTTTACTTGCACTCAGATACGGTATGTATACAACATGAACAAACGCACAATTTTCATTACCAATTTCTGCTGCAAGTTCGCGAATAGCCTCAACAAATGACAGCCCCTCATAATCTCCAACTGTGCCGCCTATCTCAACGATATGAACATCCGAACCAACTGAGGAATTTATAATTTCTTCTTTTATGGCACTGGTAAAGTGCGGCACCATTTGCACAGTTTCACCCAAAAACTTTCCGGCTCTTTCATTGGCAATCAAATCTCTAAGTACTCTACCGGCAAGCGTTGCGCTCTGTTGTGTTACTTCGATATCTAAAAATCTTTCGTAGTGGCCTAGGTCTAGGTCTGTTTCTGCACCATCAATTGTTACAAAACATTCACCATGTTCGGCTGGATTTAATGTGCCAGCATCCACATTTAGGTACGGGTCGCATTTTTGTACAGATACTTTAAGCCCACGAGCTTTTAAAACTGCACCTATACTTGCAGCTGAAATTCCTTTGCCCACACCAGAGAGTACGCCCCCTGTCACAAAAATATATTTACGACTGACATGAGGCTGGTTCATGTATATTAATTGTACACTACGCCCCCTAACCTTGCTAGTCATTTTAAATTGATTCTTTATAATGATTTTGCTATAATGTAAAGTAGAAGTTTTTGTTAAGTACAGATTTCAGACCAATTGCAGCTAATTGAGGCTGCACGTCCCTTATCAGAGGTGATAAATGCCTAAAAAAATAGTAGTAATCACTACAAATTCCCCAATTATGGGTCACGGACTTGAGGCTCGTCTAAAAAGTATTGACGGCTTCAAGAAGTGCACTGTTGAGCTTGTCATCAAGAAAGATGCTGAGTACACCACCATAAGGGTGGGAAGTGACACCCTGGCCTTCATCGACGAACCGCATATGTGGAAGCGTGTTTTGGAGACAAAAGGATGTGTAGCTGTAGTACTCAGCACGAGCGACCCTATCAACCTCGAAAGAGGCATAGCTTCGCTCAAGGAAGATATCTACATCGACCCCGCGTGCAGAAATGTCGCAGGTGTAGTCGTTGAAGAAAGTCTTACCGACCGTCAGAAGCAAATTCTGCAAATGTACGCAGATGGCTGCATAACAGACAAGATCGCTTCGTCACTCAATCTCTCCACGGAGACGATTCGGACTCACACCAAGCGAATCTTGGCAAAGCTAAACGCCAGCACGCGTAGCAATGCCATTGCCATCGGCATCCGTAGCGGACAAATCGACTAAAAATGCTTAACAAGAACTTAAACGCCCTATCTCAATCCAGAGATCAGGGCGTTTTTTCCATTAAAAGTCTGTACGTTGTAACTGCCGATGCGAACTGATGAAATCTAACCGTATCATCACCATCATATACATCGTCAAGACTACGTGAAACATAGTAGCCCATCAGTAAAACGGCGTGGTCGCTATCAAAATACTCACCCATATAGTCACTTACGTCGTGACCACTTTTTGCAAGATCTATCAAAAACATAGTTGTGTCAGCTTTTTCAGTACCTTCGTCTGCCCAGCTCCAGTCAACTATTCGAACTCCATGATCAGGATGCCAGGCAATATTTGCTTGACGAGCGTCGTGATGAGAAAGAGTTTTATTTTTTTCTGTTTCAGCTAAGTTTTGAGCAACCATTTTTGAATCAATAGTTAGCATATCATTTATAAAATGGCCAAAATATTGCTGATTATCAGAGCTTAATCGATCGCGCCAAGCAGCAGCTTTTTTGGTCATTTTAGCTTTTTTGCTATCAAAAATCTGCCATCCGTCTTTAAGGAATATATCGAGCGCAGGCCTTGTGTCGGAAAGTTTATCTCCAATAACATCAACTGCCTCTACAGTACGTAGAGCTTGTAAAACATCTTCTATATAGGCTTGTTTTTGCTCTTCGTCCTTGGGAACTCGCCAATACCAGCCATTTTCTTCACTAAGACAGTCGAGTACAAGTGCATCGTCAATAAGCCCGTGCACTTTAGGAACGATAGCTTTTTCACCAAAAAGATGCCTCATATATGCAGCCTCTTTATCAAGATACTGACGGGAGTGCATTCTTCTCTGCTCATCGGTAAATCGAGAATCATCATGAGCTTTTATAAAAAATTCTGATTCTTCGTCCGCCACAATTCGTCTTATATAGCCCATGTGGCCACCATTAACATCACGAATATCTAGCGTTTCAATATCTAAACCTAAGACAGCAGCGACTTCCCGGACTTTCGTCTGTTCAAGTGTTGCTGTCTCATGATTAGTCATTTTAGCCTCTTGGTTCCGCTAGTATTTTATCCAGCTTGAGGGCTATTCTTTCGTGCCCTGGATGGGTGTCATTTGGACGAGAATCAACATATGGCCATCCTGCATCTTTTGCATCATCACCCGCAACAACTTCAACGGGTTCGTCTATTCTAATTAAATGAGCATCGGTAGATGTCCAGGCATGGGCTGTTGTACGACGGTATTCTCCCGGCACTGGACCGCTATGTATAAGCTCGGGTAATTCACCATCTTCTAAGGCTTGTCTAACTGCAGCTTCTATTGTTTCACCAGCTTCTTCCCCAACTTCACGGACACCTGCTTCAAGACTTGTTTCATTTGCATCGATAAATCCGCCCACAAATGCCCAGCCACCACCATCATCGCGCTCTATCATAAGCATCCGTGGTCTGTCCTCTTTGGTTACCACCACTAAATCAGCAGTATAGTTCGGCCCCCAATTACGGAAAAAGCCTTTACCTGTAACAACACCAATGGCACTGTTTCCTATCATTTCCTTTAAGTTTGGATGTAGAGGTCGGCCAAGATCGTCAATTTCAAGACCAAGTTCAGCAAATTTTTCAATTTCTTCAGGAGTAGGAAGTACAACTTCGCCAGGACGATCTGATACATTGGTTGTCTCCCAGCTGCCATCGGGCAAAGTAATATTTGGGTCTAAATACTGAATATTCGGAATATGTAACCGCTTGTCAGGATAGCCCTTAAAACGAAGGCCTTCAGGACAATCAAGCGTATTGATAATTGGTTGTTCTATAGTACTCATGCTATCCCCTCTATAACTTGCTTGTTGGCAACCGCTCCGAGGGCGACTGCGACTGCTTCTTGGTATTGTTTTACTTTTTCTTCTGGACCTGTGTGTTTACCAGCTGCATCACTAAGTTTCACTGTTTCTGTATCATTTACTTTTGTCGCTTTCATTACTATGTTGAGCGGCTTGAGGCCAAGGTCGTTTGTAAGAGTTGTTCCCCAGCCAAACACTACGTTGATACGACCTTTGAAGTAGTCCGCCAACTGTACGATTGTATCGATATCGAGTCCATCACTAAAAACGATGGTCTTCTCAAGCGGGTCTATACCTTTATCTTGGTAAAATTCTATAACTCGATCACCAAATTCAATAGGATCACCAGAATCGTGACGTAACGCTCTCCACTCTTCAGCTTGCTCAAACGTCATATCTGTGAAGAAAAATTCACTACCAAATGTGTCTGTCAAAGCAGTTGAAAGGTCATCACCATAGCGATCTTGCCAGTCACGAAGTACTTTATTGTGACCTTCGAGTGGATTTTTACCTTCTGCGTCGGCAAGCGCTGCATAAACCATGAACATCTCATGGGCAAACGTTCCTATAGGGTCTACACCGTGCTTCTTCGCAAGCTCTACACAAGATACGCCTAGTAAATTCTCTGGACATTCATTTACCAAACGTTCGACAACATGGTTGTGCCATCGGTAGCTAAAACGTCGTCTGGTACCAAAGTCGGCAAATTTGATGTCTGGTCGTGACTTGAGTATTTCTATCTTCTCTGTTAAACGTCGGTCGCCCTCTTCGTATATATCTGTTATATCGAGACCTTCTTCACGGATCTTTGTTTCAAAGTAAAGCTCGTTCACCTCACTCATCACTACAGTTTCCCAGAAAGTAACCATTGGCCAGTCGCCTTCAGCAGTAATGGCAATGTCTTCGGTTTCTGGATCAATTACTACTTCTATAGGCGGTAGTTCTCGATCTCGCAGATATTCAAGATATTCTGGGTCGAATAGTGGCTTGTCTTCTTTACCTAAAAGCGTGCCTAGATATTCTATTTCCTCACTGTCAAAACCTGTTTTGTACGCGTTTAGACGAGCTTGTAAAACCTCAGTATCAACATACTCAGTTAATTTCTCTTTGCCACGATTCTTGAAAGTAAACTCTACCTGTTCATTAGGATGGTTGTGAAACTCAACCTGACTCATAGTCGGCTTATAAAAGTCTAAACCAGCTGAAAGTTTTCTCTCTTCATATACTGCTTCAATAGCCATTATAATTCTCCTTTTTGAATGCGAGCTATCAATTCATCAGTGGTAGTCATGATAGCACCAGCTGCTTCCATTTCTGCAAGCGCCTCAGCTCCATCAGTTTCCTGTATATTTACAGCACGCATAGCATCAGTTAATGCATATATATCGAGTCCATTGTTGGCTTTTGCAAGTTCGAGTGCATCTAGAACAGTGGCTTTTACACAATAATCAGTTGCAAGACCACCGATTAGTACTCCGATAGGTTTTATTTCACCATTAGGAAGTAATATATCTCTTAAAGCCCTGCCTTCATCGTCTCGACCATCAAAACCAGAATATGCATCTTCGTCGGCTTGAGTACCTTTACTCACCACTACATCTGCCTTCATTACTTCTAGTTGAGGGTGAAATTCCGCTCCTTGTGTGTCAGCAACACAGTGTACAGGCCACTGGTCAAAGTGAGATGTTTGCTCTGGGTGAAAATCACGAGTTGATACAACTAAGCCACCTTCTGCTTCTCGAACAGTCCGTGCAAGATTATTAAGTGGTGCAACTACTTCGTCACCAGCTGTAACAGCTAGTGATCCGCCGGGACAAAAATCGTTTTGTACATCGACGTTTATTTGTACCAGCCTTGTGTTTCCTTCTATATTAACCATTGTTCTTCTCCTTACTTAATGTATTATATACACTAAGTATAGTTCTTAGTTATTGTCTTGTCAACACTTTTTTATTTCTTTATTATATTCTATCATATTTTTTACTTTTTGTAAAGAGTTTTTCAATCTTTCTTCTGGGGTGCCGGTTGCTATTATATAGTCTACCCCACTATCTTCTATAAGCTGTTGAAACTCTTTATTCATGCCATGACGGATATGCTCACCGTCTCGCGTGCCATCTTGAACGAAAGGTATTTCATCTCCAGTTACAATATACAGTTCGACTTTATCTTTTTGAGCAATTTTCTTTACATTACTAGATATTTTCCCCATGTAGCGCTTCTCCCATAGCTGAGTTGCCGTGGCATTTGTATCACATATGACTAAGCCATTTGAGGCCTTTGCTAGTTGTTTTTCAATTTGCTGTTGGGTTTTTGCAATTGTTACGAAATCTTCATGCTTCCATTCTCTCTTCGCAAATTGAAGCGCTTCACTATATAAACGCCCGTATTCAGGCACCCACGGAACATCCATGGCTTTTGCTAAATTTTTAGCAAGCGTTGTCGTACCTGTAGACTCCGCACCAACCACTACTACTCTAAGAGCAAGATCTGCTCTAACTGTTGAGGTAAGATACTGCCATTTTTCTATAAAATCTTTCCTAACTGCAGTTGCACAAATCGGCACGTGGGTTCGCGCTTTGTCTACCTGATGATGGCGTGCTCCAAGATATTTCGCATACGTTTCGCCATAATCTTCAGAGGTAAATACGATATCCGGCGAATAACCTAGGTGCTGTATGGTGTGGTCAGCCCAGGCCTCAGAATTATCATCGTCGCCTATATCCTTTATTATCTGCACTTTTGCCTCTGGGTGGATCTGCTTCAACCAATGACTCCGAAGATTTGCATCTATAGCGTAATCTTCGGAGTCACACACGAGCACATCGAGTGAATCACAATTTTTAAGGGCAGTGTCAATTAGGTATGAGTGTCCTAAATGTGGCGGATAAAATTTTCCTATAACTAGCCCTTTCATGACACACCCCTATTTCTGCTCCCTCATAACGGCTCTCCAGTTGAAGAAACCAAGGGTCGCTATGACTAGGAAGATAAGGTATAGCAGGGCGATGAACGGTACTTCTTTGTACCAGTAGAGGCCGATTGCAACTACATCGACACATACCCACAAAATCCAGCTCTCTAACTTGCGTTTCATCATAAGAATTGTCGCTGCAAAGCTTACTACCGTTGTGGTTGCATCCAAAGTCGGCAATGATGCTGGCTCAGGAAAAAGCTGTGGTAGCAATATGTGTATGTTAGCAAGAGCGATACTTGCGATAACACTTGTTACTGCTATTCCTAGCAACCAATAGCCGTTTTGTTTGGCAGTATTTTTGGCTATCTCTACCTTCTTGTCTTTTTTATTTATATTCTTAGTAGCCTTCCACATGTACCAACCCCAAATACTTGTTATGAAATAGTAAATTTGCTCAAACAGATCTGCATATAGATTGATCTGATAAAACAATATCCCAAAAAGCACCACACCTATTAGTGAAACTGGCCAGGTTAGTATATTGCGCTTAGCCACTAGCACCACTGATGCTAATGTAAATATTGTCCCAACGAATTCTATATAACTTATCGGGTAGCCCAGTACCGTAAAAAATATATTGTCTACGCTGAGAAGTTGTAGTAGTTCATTCATAATAAATCCTTTCGTTATTGTTATTTATACACTAAGTATAATTATTAGTTATTGTATTGTCAACACTTATTTGTTATTATAGTAATTAACAGAGGAGAAAATAAATATGAAAGACAGAATACTCTCAACAGGAAATACATTATTACCAGCCGTAGCATATGGCGATGCCGCTGGTTTACCAGTTGAAACCCTCAGCGCTCAAAAGATTGAGGAAGACTACGGAGAGGTTGACCAGCTTGTCTCCCCCGCTCTTAACCCTTTTTATGAGGGTGCGCCTATTGGTTCGTGGAGCGATGACACGCAGCTGAGTTTAGCTATGGCAAGGGCTCTCGTTAAGAATGGCGGTTTTAGCATCAATGCTGTAGCCCAGGAACATATCGAAGAACTACAGAGAACTCCTCTTGTTCAGGTAGGCAAAGGAGACCCTACCCCTCGAGGTTGGGGTCATTCTACGGCAGAAAGTATACAAAAACTTATAGAAGGAACCAGCCCAGATAAATCCGGCAAAAAAGATGGAGCTGGCAATGGTATTGTAATGAAAATGTCACCACTTGTGTTGTGGCAGGTTAGTCAAAATATACCTGATGAACAGAGGTGGAATGAATACGACCAGCTAACAACTATGACCCATGATAGCGATGCGGCTCGTGTATGCAGCCGTGTACATGGTGATGTATTAAAATATTTGTTCGAAAATGGTGATGAAGGACTCGCCCAGTACGCACAAAGCCGAGCATTATTTCACGAAAAAGAGCTCGCAGCATCAAAAGACACTTCAAAATCACTTGCCTTCCTCAGTAAAGTCAAACGGTTTGACCGAACAACTATTTTAGCAAATACCGACGGAAAAGGTTTTTGGGTGCCACAAACATTAGCAATGGCTTATGCAACAT
>CAYGHK010000028.1:0-4945 GCA_964349645.1 uncultured Candidatus Saccharibacteria bacterium
TGTTTGTTTTTTGTCGGCCTATGTCTTGGAAGTTTTGTTAACGCTGCAGTATGGCGCATTAAACACAAAAAAGATCTTATGTTTGCTCGTTCAGAATGCACAAAGTGTCATTATAAGTTAGAGTGGTACGATTTAATACCAGTACTAAGCTGGCTATTCTTAAAAGGCCGTTGCCGTAAGTGTAAAAAACCTATAAGTGCCCAATATCCGATTGTAGAACTTGGGGTTGCAGCATTTTTTGTGGCAAGTTTAGCTTTTTGGCCTAACGCGCTCAACACAGTGAATGATCTATTGCAGTTCGCCATATGGCTTATAGCTGGGGTGGGTCTAAGTATTTTGGTTGTATACGACGTTCGTTGGCTTATTTTGCCCGATAAAGTAGTAGCTCCGCTTATCGGGCTTGGTTTAGCTAGTACGATACTACACGGAATTGAAGCTACGAGCTTCAGCAATTTCCTAATTGATGTTTTTGGTTCGCTATTGATCTTGTCGGGCTTCTACCTAGTGCTATTTGTAGTTTCTAGTGGTAAATGGGTTGGTTTTGGAGACATAAAGCTAGGTGTAGCCTTGGCCTTACTTCTTTGTGACTGGCAATTGGCTGTTTTAGCATTTTTCTTAGCAAACCTTATTGGAACACTTTTCTTTGCGCCGGCGCTTTCAACAGGAAAAATAAAACGCTCTGCTCATATACCGTTCGGTCCATTTCTTATTGCAGGTTTTCTTATTGCAGGACTTTTTGGTCAGTCGATTATAGACTGGTATATAGTGTTGACGTACTCTGGTATCAATATAGCTAGCCCCTCTTAATAATGCATGTGCTTATGCTATAATGCATAACAAATGGGCATCAAAATAATTCGGCAACAAGACGGCTTTACCATCATAGAACTTTCACTTTTTTTTGCTGTCGCAGCTATGTTGCTTTTTACTATGATGATAGGTATAAGTTTAGCGGTACAAAGGCAGCGTTTTAGTGATTCTGTTCATTCAACACAGAGTTTCTTACAGCAACAGTACAATCAAACACAGATAACAATAAACAACAGACAAATTCCAAACTGTACCATTGGTGATGTTGGTAACAACCGTTCTACTAGTGGATGTCTTGTATTAGGAAAAATAGTCGACCTTGGACTACCAGCTATAGGCAATAACGACAGTCAAATAAATAGTTACAACGTGATTACTAGTAAAGATGTTCCAGAAGATATCTCTGGAATGAGTGATATAGATCTGCTTAACCAAGTTGAGCCGATAGCTGTGAAAGAGTCTAGTAACGACAAGAACTACTCCGTAGACTGGGGTGCGCAGCTAACACGCATTAAAGATAGTGCGGGAAGTTTAGACCCGGCGACAGCAGGTGCCGATGTTAGGTATGTATTGATTCTTCGCTCACCAGTAAATGGTCTGATTACCACGTATATATCAGATGATACAGGTGATATATTCGGTGCCTCTACTACCGCACCATTAAGAAATCATATATTTGCTCTAGAAAACTCCGTAAAAGCTTGCATAAATTCTGCAGACTTGATCGGTACTCACGCAATGCTAGAAATTCAGCAAGCAAGCTCTCAAGATGGCGTACTGACTGAGTTTGATAGTGACGAGGCAGATCAATGGTGCAACTAAAAAACCTTCAAAGAGGCGACACCCTAACAGAGGTAATGTTCGCTACAGCCGTAGCAGCCTTGGTTATCATACTTGGTATGACTGTAATGAATCGTGGCTTTGCACAAACACAACTTACCGTCGAGAACACTTTTGTGCGACAATCTATTGATAGTGAGGCTGAACTTTTGCGTTACTCACGTGATATATATGAGGAAACTCCCTCTGCCTCAACTGGTGGTGCTAAAGTGTGGCGAGATATACTTAATCAGCAGCTCAAGTCTAATGCAAGTGCATTTGGAACGTGCGACACCGATTCGATACCAGACAGTTTTTTTATATCTTCAGATGACCTAGACAATATCACCGTAAATTCTGCCACCGAACCATCAGAAACTTATGCACAGATAGGTAAGGGTGTATGGATAGAGGCAATAAGCCCTACTTTTGCACCTGCTCAAAAGATTCGCTATATAGATTTTCATATTCGTGCATGCTGGGACCCCCCATTTGAGGGTGAAAAATCAACTTTGGGTACAATCGTGAGGCTTTACTATGAGCAAAAATAAAAATCTACAATCGGGTTTTACCATAACTGAGCTTTCGCTTGCTATGACAATGCTTTCGATACTGCTTGTTATTATTCTTCTCAGTATTTTACAAATTACTGCGACTTACAACAAAGGCTTAACACTTAAACGGGTTAACCAAAGTGGAAGCAATATTGGCTACGAGATGCAAAAAAGTCTTCGTAGTTCCTCTGCAAACAACCTGATATCAATTCAAGATGTCGAGATAGATGGGGAGCATCCAGCAACCAGACTGTGCACAGGAAAAGTGAGCTTTATATGGAGCGTAATAGGAAACGGCAACGACATAGTAGAGGAAAAATTTAGTGACGAAACTCGTATAAGTTTCATAAAAGTTGAGGATGCTGGCGGTAGTTTATGTAAAAAACCGTCTGCAGATCCAAGTTATCCGAAACCTGACAAAGCAGAGAGTAAGGTTTTACTAGGAGACGATTTGGTAATCAGAATGCCTAGTAGTGTGACGAAGAGTATTCCAGTTACAAGCAACAAGCTTGGAGAGGCCTCTTTGGTAACAGTAGAGCTCACGATATCTACCCCAAATGATTCCGGCATTATTCCAGACCCATCTGGTCGGGCATCATGTCAGGGCGGTAAAGAAGACGATTTTTGCGCTATAAATACCTTCGTAGTGACATCTTATGCAAAAGGTATATAATAATGGTTAAGGTAAAAGGATACACACACATGCAGAACAAACAGTCTGGAATCGCGGCAATATTTACAGTTGTATTCTTCACGCTTCTTATAAGTGTTATTATTTTAAGCTTTATAAAAATTGTTACACAAGACCAGCAACAAGCTACAAATAGCGATTTATCAAATAGTGCCTACGATTCTGCTGAAGCTGGTGTAGAAGATGCAAAACGAGCCTTGAAACAATACAACATGGAATGTGTAGAGCTCACAACGCCAGACACAGCAAACTGTGCAAAGTATACCAACGGAGCAGACACGGGGGCTTTAGACGGAGCGCAGTGTAATAGTTTTCAGTCTCTTACCAATATTGTTAACCCATCGAATGTAAGTGGCTCAGAAGTAAAAGTAGCTACAAATTCCACCGATGATAGCCTTGACCAGGCCTACACATGTTTGAAGGTTGAGTTGCAAACTAAAGACTACGAACGCACTTTAAGTGGTAATGACAGTGATCTTATACATTTAAAAACAGTCAACGATGCTGCCTTCAATGAGATTCACCTTAATTGGTTTAACAAGGAGGATAATAAATATCCTAAAGTCGAGACTCTTCCAACAGCAAGTGGGTTTAATCTCCCAGTCAATGATGGCTGGCCGAATGATCGACCACCTATACTTCGAGCTCAAATTGTTGCAGTACCTAGGGGAGCGGGTCAGGTAGATTCTCAATTTATCGACAACAATTCAAGGGCGGTATTTATGTATCCTAACCAGTCGGGAGCAAATCCTATAGACATCGCCGCCAACGATATAGGAAGAAGATGGCCAAAGAGCAGTCCCGTATCTGCAGATTGTAAGGAAAATAATGCTGAATATGCCTGTAATGTGGTTATAAACAGCTTTGAGCCTGGGGCAGGAGCCTATGACTACTATTTACGCGTAACTCCAATATACAACAACGCAACCTTTCAGGTACAACTGTTCAATACCGCTTCAGCAACACCAGCAGAACCGGTTTTGTTTGATGGAGTAGAGCCGATTGTAGACTCAACAGGTCGTGCAAACGACGTGTTTCGACGTGTTGTTAGCAGGGTTACTTTTGACGACGGGGGAGAAAATGTTAGTGGAGGTTCTGGATTTGATATAACTCAAGGACTTTGTAAGGCATTTAGCCTTGCAGATGGCTATATTGACCCAGCTACTGGCAATCCAAAAGATTATTACAGGTCAAACTGTCCCGACACAACCCCGAACCCAAGCCTAGTTGATGACTAAGTCTTGTCAATTGATCTATGAAATTTTTGATGCACCTCTTTAAGGTGTTGGTCAGTTACGTGAGTATAAACTTGAGTAGTCGATATGTTACTGTGGCCGAGCATGCTCTGCACCGATCGTAAATCTGCACCGTTCATAAGTAAATCTGTTGCGAAACTATGGCGCATTGTGTGAGGGCTAACGTGCTTGGTGATACCAGCCCTCAGGGCGTAGTTTTTTATTATACGCTGAACACTACGAGGTGTTAGCCTACGAAAATCACCACTTGTATCAAGATGTTGAGGAGTTCGGTCTCGATAGCTTATAAACAGAGGTTTTAAGCTGTCTTTTCTCGTTTGAATATAGCTTTTTATATGCATGGCGGCTTCGAGGCTGATGAACACGGGGCGATCTTTGTTTCCTTTACCACGAACCATAAACTCCCGCCTCTCTATGTTTATGTGGTCGCGATTTAGTCCTACCAACTCAGAAACACGTAGTCCACTAGAAAATAGCAGCTCTACTATGGCGCGGTCTCTTAAACCGCTCGCCGTGTCTATAGGTATTTCATTAATCATACGGACTATCTCGTCGTTATTTAGAAAAGTTACTTGTTTGTGTTTGGTTTTTGGCAACTCAATTTTTGTTGGGACTAGCGTGTCTATGTCCCGCTTTGCGCAGTATGCCAAAAAACTTCTAAGTGCTATAAGGTGATAGCTTTGCGTCATTGTCGATAGGGTAGCGCCCGACTCGTTTTTGTATCGATTGAGCCAAAGCCTCCATTTACGAATTAATTCCGCGTTAATTTTTCCCACCTCAATATCTCCTTGAAATTCCATAAGGCGGTTGAGATA
>CAYGHK010000028.1:5045-6405 GCA_964349645.1 uncultured Candidatus Saccharibacteria bacterium
CTCTGTTATAATCATAGTAATGAGTGTCTTCGAAGCAATATTCTTAGGGTTGGTGCAGGGTTTTACAGAGTTTATTCCTGTATCGAGTTCGGGTCACTTGGTGTTAGCGCAGTCACTATTTGGTAGCAGTATTGATCATCTTTTTATACAGGCGCTAGATTTTGGTACAGCATTGGCCCTGATTATTTATTTTTGGTCTCGCTTAGTTAACCTTGCACGGCAAGTATTTGTGGAAAAGGATTATCGCTTGGCTCGTAATATATTGATAACTTCTATACCAGCAGGTTTACTCGGTTTATTACTGGCGGATTTCATACAAAATAGCCCAGAACTACTCAATCCACTAGTTGTGGCGATCATGCTGGCTGTAGTTGGTGTGTTGATGATTGTTATCGATAAATTACCTCGTAAGTCCAGCAAGTCCGGCGGCCGCGACCTTAGTCCAAAGCGGGCATTAGTCATTGGTTTTGCACAAGCATTTGCTTTGATACCTGGCGTTTCACGCTCCGGATCAACGATTATTGCTAGCCGAATCATGGGTTTGAGCCCGAAGTCGGCTGCTGAGTACAGCTTCATGGTGGCAATACCTATCATGCTGGGTCTACTGACGAAACTATTGGTAAAAGATAGCGATAGAGCGTATTTATTGGCAAATTTAGAGCCAGTTATTATAGGTAATATCGCTGCCTTTCTTAGTGGTATGTTAGCTATCAAATTTATGCTTGGCTATCTTGAAAATCACGGCCTAGCCATTTTTGGTTGGTATCGCATAGCAGTTGCTACTGTAGTAGTGGGCGTTCTTTTGGTACAATAGTGTGAGCATTTAAAACCAAGGAGAAAACTAAAAAATGGAACGTACACTCATAGTCCTCAAGCCCGACACTATCCAGCGTGGTCTTGTAGGAGAAATAATAACTCGTTTTGAGCGAGTTGGTCTTAAAATTATTGCATCAAAGATGCTTCGTCCAGATGGCGATCACTATTACCATCATTACGAAAATATCGGTCAAATGATTTCTCGTCGAGGACAACAGGCTTTTGATGTAACTTTGGAAATGATGAATCAAGGTCCTGTCATAGCATTTGTACTTGAAGGAGTGGGTGCAGTTGAAGTTGTACGTAAAATGGTCGGTACAACAGAGCCAAAATCAGCAGCTCCAGGCACTATCCGTGGTGACTTTGCTCATGTGAGTTTTTCTCATGCAGATACTAAGAAAAAGGGTATTCCAAATCTTATACACGCCTCAGGTGATCCTAAAGAAGCTAAAGAAGAAATCAGCCACTGGTTTAGTGAAAGCGAGCTTTTTGATTACGAGTCGGTTCACGAAGTACATACTCAGGTCAAATAGGATATAATTAA
>CAYGHK010000028.1:6505-8067 GCA_964349645.1 uncultured Candidatus Saccharibacteria bacterium
TATGCCTCGGTAGCTCAATGGATAGAGCAGCTCCGTCCTAAGGAGAAGGTTGTAGGTTCGACTCCTACCCGGGGTACCAGATAATAGGAAGGGTATAGTAAATGACACAACAATTCGAAGGTCAAAGAGAAGACGAAGAAGTAAAAGTTGTATTTCGTCGTCATCCCGTTGCTCTTAGAAAGGGCTTCTATATGCTTCTTATTCCATATGCTCTTGGTTCTATTCCGGCTTTGATCTGGCAGGATCAACTATGGCTATTCGGACTATCATTTGGTTGTTTAGCTTTTGGTTTATTGTTGTTTTTTTATCACTGGGTAGGTTGGTATTATACGTATTTCATTATTACAAATCAGCGATTGAGGCAAGTTTCACAACAGGGACTATTCGGTAGAAGTGTAGTTGACTTGGGTTTAAGCAAAATTCAGAATATTAGCTATAACGTTCCCGGATTTACAGGAGAAGCGCTTGGGTTTGGTACAATAGTACTACAAACCTATGTGGGCGATTTGGTGCTTGATAAAATTCATCACCCAAACAAAATTTATAATCAGATACAAGACGCAGTTGTGTTAGCCGGTGGGGATGTAGATGGGGAGATAGATGGTTAAAAGATTAGTCAAAAAGATAAAGAAAAAAGACGAAGAAGCTGAAAAGCTTCAAGCCAGTCGTATTACAAACGAAACTGTTGCTGAGCATAGAGAGCAGATATTAGCTGGCGGTAGAAAATTTAAATATCCTATTCAATATGCCAGGCACCGTTTGCTCATAAACAGCATAATTGTTTTTATAGTTGCACTAGTACTAGCTGTAGCATTTTTGTGGTCTCAGTTGTACCTCACTCAAAATACAGCTAACTTTTTCTATAGAGTTACACAACTTGTTCCACTTCCAGTAGCAATGGTGGAAAATCAACCCGTGCCGTACAGCGACTATCTAATGGAGTATCGCAGTTCAATTCACTGGTTGCAGCAAAAATCTAGCGGTTATAGTACAAATTCCGAAGACAGCAAGCGACAATCAGAGCATCTTAAGCGTCAATCTCTCAATCAAGCCATAGAAAATGCCTATGCTCAAAAAATTGCCGATCAAAACAATATAACGGTTACTGATAAAGATGTTGATAGTTTTATTGATAAAACTATAGAAAGTAGTAGCAGCCGTAAACTTTCTCGACAGAGTTACGAGGCGGTTTTAAGTGATTCGTACGGTGTATCTCCAAGTGAATACCGAACAATTGTGCGCTATGCCATAACCAAGCAAAAAGCTTCTTTCTTAGTCGATAAAAAAGCGAAAAAACAAATTCAAGCTGCACAGACTGCACTTGCAACCGGTAAGACTTTCGAAGAAGTGGTAGTTCAATATTCAGACGATCCTGGCGTGGAGGTTACTAAGGGTGACGTAGGTTTTGTAGCAAAGACAAATCAAGACCAAGGATTAGCCGAGGCTGCAAGTAAGCTTCAGGTAGGTCAGGTGTCGAGTGTCATTAAAGGTACAGATGGTTATTATATAGTTAAATTGCTTGAGACAAAAGGTGAAGAAGTTCGTTATGCGAGAATTAAAGT
>CAYGHK010000029.1:0-7900 GCA_964349645.1 uncultured Candidatus Saccharibacteria bacterium
ACTTTGATGACATTTTTCGCGTGGTATACCGTTGGCATAGTCACCATCAACATCTGTATTTGCTAGATAATACTTCTGACCATCATCTGTTGTAGCCGTATCTCCTTCTCCACTTGAATACGAATCGCCAAGCGCTAAATAGTCTAGCTGTTTTGTTTGATAATCCGCTACTACTACCCTCGCCCCCTTTACGCTTTGGGATGTTTGCTGCTCTTTTATGTAAAAGGTTAGTTCACCACCTTCGGAATCAAATGCTGGTTTATGTATACTGAAATAACCATTTGGATACTGCTGGTCGACAATTGCATTCAGTTGCCTGCTTGGGCAGGGGTTAGACATTTCAGAACCCATAGTAGAATCTACAATTCCTCCACATTCACTATCTACATCATAGGCAATAAATGACGTATTGCTGCCTGCTATAGCAATATGAGAGCCGTCATCGCTAATAGCCATTTCCATCCTCGGGTCGAGCCCAACGCCATATCTACCTGTATACCCGGAGATCTGTTTCATGTCCATAGTTTGACGATCAAGGCGCACAATCCCTCTGCCTATAACTTCCATTACTAACCATTGACCATTGTCAGATGCACCAACCCTATTTACGCGAAGTGGCTGGTTATTGTCGGGGTAGCGTAGGATTTTTATTTTTGAATCATCATATGTGTAAGTTGTACCCGCCGTAAAACTAAACTCTCTGTGGAGGTTTCTTATGAAATCTTGGTAAATATACAGATCACCGCCCCATGGACAACCGGCACAACCGAACCCGTAAAACAGATCATCTCCTATAGGTAAATCTAGAGGCATAGGACTGTACGAAACATTTTCTACCTTGTACATTTTGCTGTCGCTACCAATACCAACTACAAGTTTGTTTTCGGTGTAAGCATTCCACATGCCTGGGTTGTGGTATTTTTGGTAATAGCCATAGCGAAAGTTATCTTTTTGGTATACACAAATTTGAGTTGGTTGCGTATCGGGTGATACAAAAACTTGTTGGTTTATACAGTTTTTAGCATCTAGCTCGGAGGTTGGTACAGACGATCCGCTGTCGGAATAAGTGGGAGGTTCATTTGTCCATGAGAGCTGATCGGCATTTACTCTACTTTGAAATAAATATACAGAAACAATAGAAATTGCCAGAAAGAGAAAAAGACGTAAGATCACGCTTCTTCCCACAGAGTTGCTACGCACCTTTAAACCTCGCATCTTGCAGTAAGTGTAGTACAGGGGTGACAATAAAACAAGATTAATTATGAAGCTGCGAGATTTGCGAAACGTTCCTTCCAAGATTTCATGGCACGAGGTGAAGCGCAGCTTAAATGACCGCCGCCATTGATAAGCTCTACTTCCATATTTGGAAAGTCAGCGAATAGTTCTTGCCAATTTTCGCCTTGACTCATAACATCGCCACGAAAGGCAGTGAGGTGTCCTCGTGTAAGTGGTGACATGTATTGAACCGCCTCCCCGGCTATACCACTAGTTAGCTCGGGCATTGCGGCAAGATGATTTACCCACCTTTTTGGTTTTATACTAAATGTCGTAGGGTAATGCTGTAGTGTGCGAAACGGAAAATCTAGAATATGACGTATAGTTTTAAGTTCAGACATTGGCATCAACGCATGCTTGCCTAAATTACCCACAGTTAGTCCTTTTGGATAACAAGGTACAACGTAATCACCATATACAACTTCTCGTCCGTCTTCGTCTGCCAAGGCAGTGAGAAGCAAGCCAATCATAGCCGCACGCGAAACACCCGTAGCGATCAGTTTTTCAGGATCACGATTGTGTTTCATGGCAGTAAACTCATTTATTTCTAGTTGGTTGTGAGCGCTTTTTCCTAGATGTGGCTTGATTTCTAGATTGCGCTCGGCACTAATAAGGTCGACAGGAAAACCTAGCTTAGCGAGGGTTAGAGCCATGTGGGTATTGTAACCAGCCGGCTCTGTTAGCCACGGCACGGTCATAGTAACTGGTATGTCGGTTTTTCTACTATGAGGATTGAAAGATTTTACGGTGTATTCGAGACCATCGGTCATGAATATTTGACGACCAACCATTCTACCCAAATCGTCGTTGATCTCGCCGAGTTCGCGAACTCTTTTTATGCTATTTTTTTCATAATTTTCGGGCAACAAAAAAGCCTCGACATAGCGAGGCTCGGGACTGTCCAATGCAGCCACTGCTTCATGGGCAGTTGCAATACTCATAACTACAAAAAATAATAAAACAGCCTGGCTATTTTGTAAAGGTAATGATTATTTTTTTGGCCGTGTAATATGAGGTGGCGTGCCATATTCGGGCAGCACTATAGTATCGACTTTATTGCTAGTCAAACGCTCTATACCCACTTTCAGCCAATCACCCCCAACTTCCCCAACGATTGGAATGTTCAGGCTATCAGCAAGTGTGTTAAATACCGTTATGCCAATTCTTAGACCAGTAAAACTACCTGGCCCTCGAAATATGATCAAACCCTTGAGGTCTTGAAATGTAAGATTATGCTCAGCAAGAAATGTCTCTAGCTGCTCAAGCAACTCTAAAGCAAGGCGCCTTTCAGCCAGCCAATTTTTGTTGGCAAATACAGAGCTATCTTGAACAAGAAACATCTTGCACTCTGGGGTTGATGTGTCGATTGCTAATATCATAGTTGCATCCCTTCAACTTCTACCTGTCGCTCGTCATCGCTCACGGGTGTAATTTTAATTGTAATGTGGTTTTCTGGCAGAATACCCTTTATGCTATCTCCCCATTCAACCACGGTTACGGTATTTTCAGTATGCAGCGACTCTTCCAAATCAAAACTAACGAGGCCGGGGTCTTGCAATCGATAAAAATCGTAGTGATGCAAATCTTTTCCACTACCTTGATATTTACAAAAAATTGTATAGCTTGGACTTTGAATCGTTTCTTTAACTCCCAGACCTTTGCCTATGCCTTTTACAAGGGTGGTTTTGCCTGCACCAACGTCTCCAATAAGCTCAATAACCGACCCACTAGGTAGCTTTTTGGCAATGTTCTCGCCGAAATTTTGCATCTCTTCAGTTGAGCTAATATTTTGTTTCATTATTCCATTATAGAACACTGGTAAAACGTCTCGCTTACGGTTATAATTTATTGAGTAATACAATATGAGAATATCAGATTCTAGCATAGAAGAAATACTAAAAAGTGGTGGGAAAATCTCGGAAGAGCAGCTAACCAAGCTGAAAAAAGAGCAAGAGTCGACCCACCGCCCATTGCAGGATTTGGTCTTGCAATCAGAAATAATCAGCGAGAAAGACCTGACAAAGCTCTTCGCTGCCTCTGCTGGATTTGAGTTTATCGATCTCGACCCCACTAAAATATCCTCTGATACTTTAGCTCTCGTACCTGAGCGCATAGCAAAGCAGTATAACGCTGTAGTTTTCGAAGTAAAAGACGGCAAAAAGCAGCTTGCTATGGAAGATCCTGACGATGTTCAGGCAGTTGATTTCTTGAAGAAACAACTTGGCAATGATGTCGATATTTTCATAGCAACCCGTGACGACATATTGCGATCACTCGACAACTACCGTGGTGACGTGGCAGATGAGCTAAGTGACGTAATAGCCGAACAGGGTGAAGATGCCGAAAAAGCAAAAGCAAAAGAACAAGAAGTTTCAGCAAGTGATATAGCGGAAGATTCACCCATTAGCCAAACTGTAAATCTTCTTCTCGAATACGCTATCCGAGCCTCGGCAAGTGATATCCATATTGAACCGCGAGAAGAGTACATTCAGGTTCGATATCGTATAGACGGCGTGTTGCAGGAAGCTAATCGCCTACCCACCAACGTCTCGGGTGCTCTTGTGAGCCGTATCAAAATTCTTGCAAACCTTAAAATTGACGAACGACGTGTTCCGCAGGATGGTCGTTTTAAGATATCAATTTTAGGCAGAACATATGCACTACGTGTTTCGACTTTGCCAATAGCAGATGGTGAAAAAATTGTTATGCGTATTTTAGACGAAGGCAACCATGCACTTACTTTGCAACAGTTAGGTTATTGGGGTCATTCACTGGCAACGATTGAGCAAGCTATATTGCAACCTCACGGTGTTGTACTTGTGACAGGGCCAACAGGTTCGGGTAAATCTACTAGCTTGCTGAGTTTGCTTTCTATTCTCAATAGCTCCGCAGTTAATATTTCGACGGTGGAAGATCCTGTTGAATATAAGATTCCAGGGGTCAACCAAACACAAGTTAACGTAAAAGCCGGTATGACATTTGCTAGTGGGCTGAGAGCTTTGCTGCGTCAAGACCCGAATATCATAATGGTGGGTGAGATTCGAGACACCGAAACGGCCGACTTGGCTGTGCAAGCCGCCCTAACTGGTCACCTTGTATTTAGCACTCTTCACACCAACAACGCCGCTACCGCACTACCCCGACTTCTAGAAATGGGTATTGAGCCGTTTTTGATTGCCTCTACTGCTCGAGCCATTATAGGTCAACGTCTAGTACGTAGACTTTGCACAAACTGCCGTAAGCCATATGAACCAAACGCCGATGATATGAGGGAGATTAGCGAAGCTTTTCACTTGGACAAGCCTGAGGTTATGAAACGTTTGCACGAACTTGAAAAAAAGGCGGCTTCGCAACACATTGGAGATTCAGTTGGCGCCGAGCTTGGTAGTACAGAAACCGGTATTAAAAGGCTTTATAGAGCTGGCGAAAATGGTTGCGATAAGTGCAATAAAACTGGCTATAAGGGTAGAATGGGTATATATGAAGTACTTGAAAACTCAGCAGCTATTCAAAAAATGATTGTCGCAAATGCAACCAGCACCGATATTCAAAACCAGGCCATTAGCGAAGGCATGGATAGTATGCAGGTTGATGGCTTGGTAAAAACTCTACGTGGAGAGACTAGTATTGAAGAGACTCTAAGGGTTACAAGAGAATAAAATGATTTTTGCATACAAAGCCATGAGCAAAAACGGTAACGAAGTATCGGGTACCGTTGAAGCCAATGACCGAGCCGGAGCTATAGAAGCCCTGGGCAAGCAACATATGAAACCGATAAGCCTGAAAGAAAAAGGCAGCGAGATGAGCGTTGATGGAGTTTTTAAACGAGTTTTCGGATCTCGTGTAAAAACAAACTCACTGGTTATATTCACCCGTCAATTGGCTACAATGGTCGGGGCTGGAGTACCTCTTCTGAGAGCTTTGAACTCTCTAAAAGACCACGCTGACGACCCGGCACTGACTGCCGCACTTAACTCTGTAGCTCAAGATGTACAAAGTGGCGCTCCACTCGCAGATGCAATGGAAAAACATCCAAATGCTTTTAGCGATGTGTACGTCAATATGGTACGTGCCGGTGAAGCTGCAGGTATTTTGGACGAAATTTTAAACCGACTGGCTCAACAACAAGAAAAATCTGCCACCATTAAAAAGAAGATTAAAGGTGCTATGACCTACCCTGCTATCCTGCTTATCATTACTATTTTGGCATTTTTTGGACTAATGATTTTCGTTATACCGCAAATTGGTAAAATTTTGACCGATCTTGGTGGACCAGACGTCGAGCTACCTATTTTGACGCAAATTATGCTTGGTATAAGTAGTTTTATGATTAATTATTGGTATGTCGTACTCATAGGAATCGTTGGTACGTTTTTTGGTGTTAGTAGATTTTTGCGAACACCAGCTGGTCGCAGAGCTTTCCATACCGCAGTGCTAAAAACACCAATAATCAAAGGGATTGTTATAAAAATTGCTGTTGCTAGATTTTCTCGTACCTTTGCTTCACTCATGGGTGCTGGTGTTAGTGTTGTTGAATCTCTCACCGTTACGGGCGGCGCGATAGGCAATGTACTGTATGAAGATACGATCAACAATTCTATAGCCCAAATCAAGAATGGTAAGCAGCTAAGTGAAACTCTGGCAGGAAACCCTTTGTTTCCAGATATTGTTTCGCAGATGTTAACTGTTGGTGAGGAAACGGGTAAAACCGATACTGTACTTATTAAGGTGGCGGATTTTTACGAAGAAGAGGTCGATGTGGTTCTTGAGAGTCTAAGCTCTATCATAGAGCCGGTGATGATCGTTATCATGGGTAGTATGGTTGGACTTATTGCAGCAAGCGTTATGGGCCCTATCGCCTCTATTGCTCAGAACATTAAAAGTTAGTAAAATAAGATCAAACATAAAGAGTGGGCAATACATTTTGAGCAAGCTATTTTTCCAAGACAAACCTATAATCGGAGTTGACATCAGTCAAACCGGCATTAAGGTGATGGCCGTCGACACAAGCCACTGGACTGTTACAGGTTATGGATCGATAGATCTTGACCCTGTGGAGGCTCAAAAAAGTATAGATGGCGATGGAGCATATCTTGGTCAAAGTATTCGCACGGTTTTAAAAGACAAAAAAATTGGAAAAATCACTACCAACCATGCAGTTCTTAGTATTCCAACATCAAAAACATATGCGCGCACCTTCTCTATCCCAAACAAAGATGCCGGAAATTTAAAAGACGCTATAGCGCTGGAAATAGAACAGTATATTCCCGTTCCGGTTTCGCAACTATACGTTGACAACCAAATTATTGCTCGGGATAAGCTGAACACTACGGTGCAGCTATGCGCAGTACCCATAAACACAGTTGATACTTGTGTTGCGGCGGCAAACTCAGCTGGGCTTGAGGTGGTCATGGTTGAGCCAAGTGTTAATGCAATCGCCAGACTACTTGCTTTTGCAGAAGAAGGCGGTCTACCGACTGTTATTGTTGATATTGGCCCAGCAGCAACAGACATAGCTATTTTAGATGGCAACATAAGGGTCAGCGGTAGTATTGCGGTTGGCGGTAATACCTTTACTCTTGATATCGCCAAGAAATTAAACATTCCGCTAGAAAGTGCTCATCAACTAAAAGTACAGCATGGACTTGCAGTAAGCCCCCGCCAACAAAAAATTGAAGGTGCGCTTGAACCAAACCTAAAACGTATATTGTCGGAAATAAAAAAAATAATGCGCTACTACACCGAAAGGCTAGATAGTGAAAAAAGGCTAGAACAAATAGTCATAGTAGGTGGCGGTAGTAATGTGCCTGGTCTAGGAGACTACTTCACCAACGCTCTTGTCATGCCTGCTCGAGTAGCTAGTCCATGGCAAATTCTTAACTTTGGGGAGTTGGAGCAACCACCAAAACAATTTAAGGCCAGGTACATAACTGTCGCTGGTCTAGCAAGCATAAAGCCCAAGGAGATTTTTGCTTCGTGATTAATCTCATAGGTCCAAGCAGAAGAAAGCAGTTTTTAGCTGCCAGACGAAATAGCATATGGATTAGATATGTTTTTATTTTAAGTGGCACTTCGTTGGCAATTATACTTATTCTTGGTGGTTCCGCATTTTTCTTTTATGGCCAAAAGATCGATCAAGACGCAAAGTTAGCGGCAAATGAGCAAAAATTACAAGCAGAAAAATACCAATCGGCTGAAGAAAAGGTGGCCGCTTTTCGCAAAAACCTAAATACAGCCAAGACGGTTCTAGATGCAGAGACTTACTACAGCGTTATTTTACTTGAGGTTGCAAAAACTATGCCAGAAAATACTAGGCTAGTTGAAGTTACTCTTAATGCTGCTACATTTCAAGGTCAACAAACGCTTAATTTTGAAGCAAAGAAAATAGAAGATGCTTTAGCACTTAAAAGTGCTTTTATTGAAAATCCACCGCTCTCAAGCAAAGTAAGATTCTCTGAAATAACAAAAGCAACTACAGAAGGTGCTTCTTCTACTGATTTGAGCTATCCTGTAAAGATTACTATGATCATGGAGCTGGCAAAACCAGAAGGCTCTACTGGTACAGCTACAAGTAAAACAAACTCTGCGGGGACTAATTAGTCATGAAATCTAAAGGTATTAGCGC
>CAYGHK010000030.1:0-7602 GCA_964349645.1 uncultured Candidatus Saccharibacteria bacterium
GTTCAAATTTTGACTACAAAGCTAAATATCCCTCACAAGATATCGCTATTTGACAAATAACAGATATAATATATAGTACTAAATACACTTTTTACACAAAAGTTGTACATAAATTTCGTTCAAACAACCCCCAAGGAGATCTGTGTGTCTGTGAAGATCGAGAAGCGTTTCCAAAAAGCGACCAAAGAAGCTTGCGATTTGGCGAAAGAAGAAGCTGTATTGCAGAAGCATCCGAAGGTGACTAGCCTGCACGTGCTGGTTGGGCTGTTTTTGCAGAACGGTGAAGCCGCGAAAATCCTCAAGTCAGAGGGAGTTACGCTAGAAAAGCTACGTCGTCAACTCGCCAAGTACAACACCAGGTTCGACAAGGTCACGAAGGATCCTGGCTATGTACCGAGGGTGATAAGAGTCTTCTCTTACTCTCTCAGTGAAGCGGCAAACGATTCCAGTGAGGATCTGACGCTCAAGGCAATCAACACAGAGCATCTTTTGCGTGGCTTGCTGCGTGATTCCGGTGGCACAGCAGCACATGCTCTGTTTCAGATAGGAGTCACTCCAGGTGATCTTTACCTGAAGCTGGCCGCAAAAAAAGAAGCAGCGACCGTATAAGTTTGAACGGAATCCCCGAGACTGTAAAAGGTCTCGGGGAAATTCCCTGAATTTTACATCTGTTTATTTGTCAAAACTACTAATAAAATGTATAATATACATTAATTTCTGGTGGCGAGAATTGTACATTAAAGTAAATAGATATGAGATCCATTGGATTTCTATAATCAAACCCTGTGTCTGAGGTGATGCAAAAATGTTCGAAAGATTTAACGAAGATGCAAAAGCCGTTGTATTGAGAGCTCAAGAAGTTTCACGATCTCTGATGCACAACTTCATCGGGACTGAGCATGTGTTGATTGCACTGCTCGATGAAAAAGAGTCAGCCGCATGTCGAGTGCTGAATGATCGCGGTGTTAACCGAGAGAATGTTGAAGCTCTTGTTGTGCGAATGGTTGGCAAAGGAGAGGAGACTATTACATCTACAGTACCTTTTACCCCAAGAGTTAAGAAATCATTCGAGCTTGCGCTTAGAGACTCACTTTCTGAAGGCCTGCGCCTAATCACTCCAGAGCACCTTTTGCTTGGAATGATGAAGGAGCATGATGGTGTTGCCCCAAGGATCGTTCGTGATCTTGGTGGCGGGGCTGAGTATTACCAAATCAAGGAAGAGATCGAGCGTCTTTTCAGCGCGATGCCCGAGCTCATGCTGTGCACTCCAGATAGAGTTGAGCAGCAGATTGACAAACAAGTCAAGATTCGTGACATGGCTAACGCCGAGCTCAGACGACTTCGAAGAATCAAGACGAGAGGCTAAAAATCTGAAGATTTTTAGAAGGCAGGGTTTGAGTTGAAGTCGGGCGTTTTATACGCCTGACTTCTCTCTTTCCTTTGAGTTTCATATCTGTTTATTTGCTATACTAATATCTATGCAACCACTCAAAAAACAAGCATCTGAGTTGAACCAGGCTATATGTGACGCTTACGGCCAGCTTAATGTTGCTGCGAAAAAGTCAGAACTTGAAAATGCAGAAGCTGAACTTGCTAAGCCAGATGCTTGGAGTGACAGTGGGGCAGGGCAGGTATTGAGTAAAAAAGTTGCTCAATTAAAACTACAGGTAGAGCCGTGGGAAAGCATCAAAAATCAAATAGATGATGTATCAGAACTTATAGAAACAGGTGACGAGAGCCTTACTGAGGATCTCAAAAAACAGATCGAACAAATAGAGAGCGAGTTTTCAAAACTAAAAAAAGACCTACAGTTTAATGGCGAGTATGATGATCATAGTGCCATTTTACGTCTAACAGCGGGCGTAGGTGGTACAGATGCCCAAGATTGGACCCAGATGCTGGAGCGAATGTACCTGCGCTGGGCGGAAAAGTCGAGTATGAGTACAAAGCTAGTCGAACGCAGCACGGGAGAAGAAGCCGGCGTAAAAACCAGCGTCATAGAAATCGAAGGACCATTTGCATACGGAAAGCTACGTAGTGAAAACGGCGTACATCGTTTGGTTCGTCTGAGCCCATTTAACAGCGACAACTTACGTCAAACCAGTTTTGCATTGGTGGAGGTTTTGCCCCAAATAGATACGCCCGATGAAGTTCAAATAGATGAAAAAGATCTAAAGATTGATGTTTATAGAGCTGGAGGCCACGGTGGCCAGAGTGTGAACACAACAGATAGTGCAGTTCGTGTTACGCACATACCTACAAATATTGTTGTAGCTATTCAAAACGAGCGATCGCAAACTCAAAATAAAGAAACAGCATTAAAAATATTACGCTCAAAGCTAGCTCAACTTCAGCTGGAGCAACACGCCGAGAGTATTTCAGATTTGCAGGCAGGTGAGTCGGCTAACTGGGGATCGCAAATTCGCAACTATGTATTACACCCATACACGATAGTGAAAGATACGCGAACGAAGTACGAAGAATCAGATGCAGCAAAGGTACTAGACGGCAATATCGACGGCTTTATAAACGCATACTTAGAAGATAATTTGCAATAAGCGTATGCACATTTGATGTGTGCCATAAGTCAGGTATAATAGTATATACATGATTCTTTTAGATAGGGTAACGAAAAACTACGGTATGAAAGATACCAAACCAGCTCTCAATAGGGTCACTTTGCATATAGAACCCAGAGAGTTTGCTATTTTGGTAGGAACAAGTGGCGCTGGCAAATCTACTCTGTTAAAACTTCTCACATGTGAGGAAAAACCGACCAGTGGCAAGATAGTTGTAGGTGGTATTGACTACGATGATTTAAAACCTAATCAAATTCCGCTATTAAGACGAAAGATTGGCGTGGTTTTTCAGGATTTCAAACTTTTGCCGCAGCGCACAGTGTTTGAAAACATCGCTTTTGCTCTAGAGATTGCCGGTATGACCAATCGTGAGATCAAAAGTACTGTACCGAAAGTTATAAAACTAGTTGGTCTAGAGGGTAAAGAAAAACAATTTCCGCGACAACTCAGCGGTGGTGAGCAGCAGCGTGTAGCTATTGCTCGAGCAGTTGTTCGCCAACCAAAAATCTTGATCGCCGACGAGCCGACAGGAAATCTAGACCCACGACATAGTTGGGAAATCATAAAACTTCTAGAAAAAATCAATCGCTTCGGTACAACTGTGCTTTTAACAACTCACAATGCAGAAATCGTAAACAAATTGAAGCGTCGAGTTATTACAATTGACGGCGGTAAAGTCACTAGTGACCAAGTAAGTGGGAGCTACAGACAATGACCAAAAAATCTTCTACAAAATCAACCAAAACTCCAGCCGAGCTCCGTCGTAAAAAGCAACTTCGCCGTCGCTACATCACGTTTATTCGCATGTGTCGTTATGGTGTAAACAACTTCTCGCGAAACGCATGGCTAACTATTGCTGCTACTGCAGTGATGATGATCACTCTTTTGGTGATTTTTTCTACGCTGGTGGCTAGGCAAGTACTGCTCGATACAGTTGATGAGTTGAAGCAAAAAGTAGACGTATCGATATATCTTAAAGACGATGTTAGCGACAAGACAGTCGATAAGTTGACGGCAAAACTAGAAAAACTTGAACAAGTTGATCGTGTTAGTTTCATAAGCACCGAACAAGCTAAACAGAAGTATATCGACGAAAATGACCCTTCTCAAACTCAATTAGACACGCTAGGGGAGCTACAAAAAAGTCCATTTCCTGCAACTCTTAGAGTGACGCCTACGGACTTAAACAATATGTCTGATATCGAAAAGCTTGTCAGTAAAGATGAGACCTTCCAGGAAACATTGGATCCTGCGCACGAGCCATCTTTTGCAGGTGAACGTAAAGAGTCAATCGCCAATATTGGCCGGAGTGTTTATGTTGCCGAGAGGGCTGGACTTGCTGCTAGTGCTGTATTTATAAGTATTTCGATACTTATAATTTTCAACACCATTCGTATGGCCATTTTCAATCGAAAAGAGGAAATCGAAATGATGAAACTTATCGGTGCCGAAAAGAGCTTTATACAGGGGCCTTTCATTGTAGAGTCGATAATGTATGGTTTTTTTGCCGCAATTCTTGCATTCATCTTTGGGCTTATTGGCCTTGTATCTTTACAGCCAAAACTACAAGCTTACGGCGTAGCCGTTGAACATACCTTTGATTTTGTACTTACAGCGTCACCATTCATCATCATCGGATTGATTTTTGTCGGAGCGCTCATAGGAGTTATCTCTTCGTTTTTTGCAGTAAGCCGGCATTTGAAAATTAACTAAGCACAAACAGAGAGCATAAGCGTTGACGCTTATGCTAAAATGTGCTAGATTGGAGTATAGATATGAAACTACGGTCCACCACACCGGTTATAAAGCGATTTGCGACATCATCTTTTATCGTCGCAACTGCTGTAGTTATGACATTTTCATCTACTACACCGGTGCAAGCAGATAGATTTGACGACCAAATTCGATCTATCGAGCGTCAAATAAGCGGCTATCAGTCTGAGGCAGCTAAACTTGGTGCCCAAGCTGAAACATTGCAAAGTACTGTCAACGAAATGCAAGCGCAACTCAACACTATTCAAGCGCAAGTAACTTTGTCTCAGGCAAAATACGATCAACTAGTTGCGCAAATTAAAGAAACAGAAGACAAAATAACCCGTAATCAAGCAGTCCTAGAAGAAACAATAGGTGATTTGTACGTAAACAACACCGTTTCGCCAATTGAAATGCTTGCGAGTAGCAAAAATATAGGTGATTATCTTGACCAACAAGAATACCGTAGCAGTATTCGCGATCGTGTAGAAACTGCTATTAGTCAAATTAAGAAGCTCAAAAAGCAACTCGAGCAAAATCGTGACGACGCCAAGAAGGTATTGGACGATCAACAGGCGCAAAAAGCAGCTTTAGCCGCAAAACAAGCAGAGCAAGCAAATCTTTTAGCACAAACTCAAAACAACGAAGCGGCTTTCCAGAGTTTGATTGGTCAGCAAAACAGTCAAATTGGTACATTACGAGCACAGCAGGCAGCAGCTAATGCTTCAAAACTGCGAAGTTATGGCGGAACAGTTACACCTGGTGATCCAGGCAGAGGTGGCTATCCAAACTCATGGGCAAGCGCCCCTCAAGATTCGTTAGTCGATAGTTGGGGTATGTACAACCGTGAGTGTGTTAGCTATGCAGCCTGGAAAGTTCATCAACGTTACGGCAATATGCCTTATTGGGGTGGTCGTGGAAATGCAAACCAATGGGACAACAATGCACGTAGCGCAGGTATTCCAACTGGCAGTTCTCCTCGCGTAGGCTCTGTAGGTGTTATGAATGGTGGTTACTACGGACACGTTGCCTGGGTAGAATCTGTTAACGGAGACACTGTTAGAGTAAGCCAATATAACTGGGGTGTACGCGGTGAATACACTGAAATGACAGTTTCGGCAAGTGCTTTCGATACCTACATCTACTTTGGTGGATAAAACACAGATAACGTTCATGTTATTATAGATAGCAAGTAATATTAGGGGAGTTAATGACCAAAAAAACTGACAAGCAAGCCAGTGCTAAACGTCGCAGTGTATCGTATTTTACACTTGCTTCGTGCATAATTGTGGCCTTGTTGGCAGGTTTTGTAGGTGGCACACGCCTAGACCAAGTTGGTACGCTTTCTGACAATAGCCTTAAGCCTTTACAAGAAACATACAAGGCATTACATCAAAATTTCGACGGTAAGTTGGACGATAAAAAGTTAATCGAAGGTGCTAGTCGTGGAATGGTTGAAGCTGCGGGTGACCCATATACGGTGTTTTTCAACAAAAAAGAAGCGTCTGAGTTTGACCAAGAGCTAAATGGAACGATCAGCGGTATAGGTGCAGAGCTTGGCAAAAAAGATAACAAATTAGTTATTATGTCTGCATTGGATTCGACACCTGCCCAAAGGGCCGGGCTGCAATCGAACGATATTATTGCCGGAGTTAACGGTGAAGATTCTAGTAGTTGGTCTATCGAAAAAGCCGTCTCAAAAATTAGGGGCGAAAAAGGTACTACTGTTAAGCTAACAATAGTTCGTGATGGTGAGGTGTCTGAGGTTTCAATAACACGAGATACCTTCACTGACCCAAGTGTAAAGACGGAAGAAAGAGCTGATGTTGGCATCATAAGTATTTCACGCTTCGATAAAGATACAGCAAGCAAAACTAGGCTGGCTGCAGAAAAATTTGCAAACAAGAAGGCTATTGTAATTGATCTTCGCGGCAACGGCGGCGGTTACTTAGACTCAGCACAACAAATAGCTAGTTTATGGCTCGATAAGGGGCAGATTGTCGTTACAGAACGTGTAGGAGGCCAAGTTAAGCAGACACACCAAGCCACGGGCGACAATACGCTTAAAGGCAAGAAAACAGTGATTCTTATAAACGAAGGTAGTGCCAGCGCAAGCGAAATATTGGCGGGTGCCCTGCAAGACCACAAGGCTGCAACAATAGTAGGTCAAAAAAGTTTCGGTAAAGGTTCTGTACAAGATATTATAGAACTCGAAAATGGTGCAAAACTGAAAGTGACAATTGCAAAGTGGTATACACCAAAAGGAAAGAACATTGGCAAGCATGGAATTGAGCCAGATGTTAAAGTTGTCGCAGGTGAAAATGACACAAAAGACAGTGATAGTCAGCTTCAAAAAGCACTGGATATCATAAAATAGTTATGCTACTATTAACTCTATGGAACTAGTAAAGAAAAAAATCCTTTTAGTAGAAGACGACACAAACCTTGCCGCTGTATATAAAGGCCGACTAGAGCTAGAGGGCTTCGAAGTTATAGAAGTAAACAATGGCGAAGAAGCACTTTCAAGTGCAGTAAAATCAAAGCCAGACCTAGTATTGCTCGACGCAATGATGCCGAAAATAAGCGGATTTGATGTTCTAGATATCTTACGTAACACTCCCGAGACTGCAAATATACGTGTGATCATGCTTACTGCATTGTCCCAAGAAAAAGACAAAGAACGTGCCGAAAGCTTAGGCGCAGATGAGTATCTTGTAAAGTCACAAGTAGTTATTGGCGATGTAGTTGCACGCGTCAAACATCACCTCGGTATAGAAACTCCTCCAACAGCTTAGTTAAACTATTAGACTCTTCTAAAATCGGGAAACGAGAGTCTTCGCTAGAGGTACCTACTGTCTATTCAACTGTAACTTGAGTACGACGTGTAGTTTTGCCTGTAAATAGGCGTTTTTTGACTTGTTTAAAAACAACTGTACCAGCTTTTTGGGCATGGATAGTGAAGTTTTTTGAGATGTAAGTACCAGGGCCTGCAATTTTAGTTGCACCAACTTGACGAACAATTACTTCGCCAGTATTTACTTTTTGGCCACCAAAACGTTTCACCCCAAGTCTTTGACCGGGTGATTTTCGATTATTTTTGGAAGTTCCGCCTGCTTTTACGTGTGCCATTGTGCTATTTCCTGCTTATTACTAATAGTTCGCGTCCAACAATCTGACCATCTCGATGGTAGATTAGATCTTTTTCGTTAGAGTGAACAAAACTTATACGATTGTACCCCAGATCAGTCAGCTGGTCAAGGGTTTTGAGGTG
>CAYGHK010000031.1:0-3975 GCA_964349645.1 uncultured Candidatus Saccharibacteria bacterium
GAAAGTGTGATTTGGTCGGTGTATTCTAGGTCGACGCCGGCTGGTATGCCACGGGCAAGACGGCTGGTTTTTACTTTAAGGCCGCTATCTTCTATGCGTTTTTTTACAAAAAGCGCAGTGGACTCACCTTCTACAGATGAGTTGGTTGCAAGTATAAGTTCCTCTACGTCATCATCTTTGAGGCGTTTTAGTAGCTCAGGAATATGTAGCTGCTCGGGTGTAATGCCATCTATGGGCGAAAGAACGCCACCTAGTACATGGTAAGTGCCTTTAAATTGACCTGTTCGCTCCAGCGCGACAATATCGAACGGTTCTTCTACTACTGCTACAAGTTTTTTATTGCGTGCAGAGTCGCTATAGAGCGGCGAAACTTCCTGGTCGGCGTCTATTAGCGCAAAAGTCACCGGGCATAGCTTTACGCCCTCGCTTATATTTGAGATAGCACTGCTGACTTGCTGCCTAGTTTTTTCGTCGGTTTTGAGTAAAAAATAAGCATAGCGCTCGGCTGTGCGCGCGCCAACTCCAGGTAAGTTGCCCAACTCATCTATGAGTTTGATCAAGGCTTTAGGGAGCACTGAAGACACTTGTGCTAGAGTCCTAGGTTGCCTAGGCTGCCCATGAGAGGCTTCATTTTTTCAGCTGCTAGTTCTTGCGCTGCCTGCATAGCTTCACGAACGGCGTCTTTCACCCAACCTTCTAGCTCTTTTATGTCGTCAAGGTCTACAAGCTCTGGGTCGATTTTGACATCAACAATTTTTAACTCGCCATTTACTTGTACAACCACTGCGCCATCACCTGCTTCAACTTCAACAAGTTCTTTTTTTAGTTCACTTTGGGCTTTCTTTAGCTTAGCCACCATTTTCATTTGATCCATCATAAAAGTATTTCCTCCTCTGTTCGGTTATAGACTATTATACCCTATTTTTGATAAACATAAAACCGGACACCGTTGTTTTCGTAGCTGTCCACCGCGAGATGTTCAAGGTGTTGCAATGGGCCGGCTACTGGGGTTACATGAGAAATTACTGTGTTTGCCCCCAGGGCTTCTTCTGCACTGCTTGTTACACGTAGATTTGGATAATCGCGACTAAGGAGCGCATAAAATTCTCGATCTTTGGAATCTGTGACTAACAATGAATCTGGGTAGGTATTTAGAGTTTTTCTTGCCAGGCTTAGATCGTAACTGTAAAAATTGCTCAAACTAGGGCTGTACCTATAAGCGTTTAGGTAGTACGTAAGATTTCCTATCATTATACCTGCGAGCAATATACTCATAGGTACGAGTGCGGTGACTCGCGCATAAGGATTGTGAGGGAAAAGCTTGTACCATTCGTCTAGTAGCGTTTCGATACCAAGACCAAGCAGCAAAATGAAAGGTACGCTGAGTATTATCAAGAAGCTTGGGTTGAACAAACTTGGCAATATAAGGATAGGCAAAGTCATGACAAGCATGTAGCTACGTGCGCTGTGGTGGTCGCGAACAAGATTGAGAGCACCAAATAACATGAGTACAAAGCTTGATGCGCTAAATATTGGAGTAAGACCAATTTCAGTTAAACGAGGCTGCCAAAAGAAGAGATATGCTTTAATAATTTCTTTTATGTTGTGGCGAAGTATCTCCAAGTTGAAGCCGTTGTCTGGCCAGCCTGCGAGGATTGCAAGTATGAAAGGGTCTTTGAGCAATGCTACAGCTAAAGGCGCTACAAGTAGTGATGCTGTAGCTAGATACAATACAAAGTGAAGTTTTGGAATCGTAGTAACCACAAAGCGCAAATGTGGATGCAAAATACTTGCCGCAAGCAGACAGACAACAACATAAATTGTTAGCGGAGTGTATAGGCTTAAGGCTAAGCTCGTAGTTAACAATATTCCCCACACGATAGATTTATTGTTGGCTGTGAATTTTAGTGCAAATAGTAAAACAAAAATTAACCAAAACATCATCATTATAAGCGGCGTACCTTCTTGGCCGCTAGTAAGGAAGAGTCTTGATGAGACAAAAATACAGATCGTGAATATTGCTACAGAGTCTCGAAGAAGCCAACGTCTCAGTAGCCATAGTAGGCCTATCGCACTCAAGGCTCCAATTATCAGCGAAGGCAGTTTAATTCCTAAGTTGGTAATGTCGAAATAATGTAAACTTGCTTTTTGCAGAAGATGAAATGGCAAATCAATAATATTTTTGGTCGAAGGGTCGCTTAGTGATATCGTAGCGCTTGAAACGGCACTTTTTTGTTCTTCTACAGTTAGCTGACCCGGAAGATGAAAGCTTATGTATAGAGCTCCAATAAGTACGATAACAAATATTAAATAGCCGATAATATATCGGTATTTGTATAGCAACACTTCGCTTAAAATATTACGTTTCATTAATCTCTACCATTATAGCGCAAAAAGCTACGTGTTTATGGTAAAACTAAATGTTATCTAGTCTGTTCGAGTATTTTTTGTAAGTTGTCTTTGAGGTATACGAGGCCGTCTTCAGCGGTTGAGAATTCTCCGTCTAGTTGCGCGTTGTACAGTATTCGAAGTGTTTGACCAAGTTTTGGTCCTGGTTCGAAGCCAATACTAAGTGCAAGTAGATCTCTGCCGAAAACAAGATTTTTAGGCGGTTCTTTATCGACTTCAAGCTCCATTGCTTTTTGATATATTGCATGCGAAGAAGTTCTTTCCTGGAAAGGCTCTCCGCGTCCGTTTGAGTCGCTGCGCGAAACTAAGTCCCAAAGTCGTATATTTGCCGGCTGCAATCTCAAAGAAAGTTTACGAATTTGTTTTTCGTTTGGTTCTGGGTTGCTGACATGATACATATGATTTCTTACAATAGAGGCTACTTTGTGTATGGTGTCTTTACTTACATTCATTTTTTTCAGAAGAGAGTGTGTTGGATCTACTCCGGCTACATCGTGACCGTGTGCAGTGACGCGCACTACGCCTTTTTTGAGCATCCTCTCAGTTGTAGTTGCTTTACCAAGGTCGTGGCACAGAGCACCAAGCATAACAACAAGTTTATCGTCACCCTCTAGTTCTTCTAGGCGAATAATTTTTGCGGCTGCGTCGACACATAGTAAAGTATGGTTCCATACATTTCCCTCGGGGTGCCAATCGGCTTCTTGTTCTGTTTGCTCAAGCAGGGTAAGTTCCGGGTGTAGTTGGTCTATTATGCCAAGCTCTTTGGCGACTCGTAAGCCTATACTCGGCTTTTCAGCTTTTGTTAGAAGTTTTACCCATTCTTCCCCTATTCTCTCGTTAGGAAGTTCAGTTAAGTCAAAGCCCGCACATATCTTAGCTGTCTGTGCTTCAATTTCCATATCAAATCGAGCTGCAAATTGCATTGCTCTGAGAGCTCGCAGTGGATCGTCTCCAAATAGTGTTTCGTCTGTAGCGCGAAGTGTTTTGTTTTGAGCATCTGCAACGCCGCCGAAGTAGTCATGCAGCTCGCCCGTCAAAGGGTCTAGTGCCAAAGCATTGACTGTAAAATCACGTCGCTTCGCCGCTTCTTCAATTGTCATATTCGGATCACCAGTTACCTTGAAGCCTTTGTGTCCTTTGTCTACTTTTGAGTCTTGGCGTGGAATTGAAAAATCAAGTACATTTCCCGTTTCAGGGTTTGTTAGCTTTATTATTCCAAATGCCTGGCCAACCAAATCTATCTTGCCAAATTGTTGCAAAATAGTCTCTAACTCTTCAATTTCAACTTTGTATACTTCAATATCAATGTCTTTAGAAATATGTGATTCGCCATTTACTGCGCCTATAGTCATATCCCGCGCGAAACCGCCAACAACTAAAGCTTGGCCGTCTATCCCTTGGATATGTTCAGCAAATCTATGTGTTAGCAGTAGGTCAGATTGTAGATTTGGATCGGTTTCGGTTTCGGCCAATTCTAAAAAAGTAGCAAATTGAAGGTGCTGTTTCTCGGTTTTATTTGTGACAATTTCTGACATATTATTAAATATAATACAATATTTAGTACTA
>CAYGHK010000031.1:4075-7594 GCA_964349645.1 uncultured Candidatus Saccharibacteria bacterium
TTTATTTGTGACAATTTCTGACATATTATTAAATATAATACAATATTTAGTACTATATTGTCAATTAGTCTTTTGACTTGCGGTCGAGGGACATAAAGCGCAGACGTTCTGGGTGGAAGTACAGCTGGATTTTACCTGTTGGTCCGTTACGATGCTTTGCAATTATAAGGTCGGTAACGTGCTGGTTTTCTGTTTCTGGGTTGTAGTAATCTTCACGGTACAAAAACATTACCAGGTCGGCATCTTGCTCAATAGAGCCCGACTCACGAAGGTCGGCAAGCTGCGGAATTTGTGGGTGACGGGATTCTACAGAACGACTTAGTTGAGATAGTGCAATAACTGGTACGTCTAGCTCACGAGCAATAAGCTTGAGGCCACGTGATATTTCGCTTACTTCTTGCACGCGGTTGTCGCTATTTTGCCTACCACTACCTTGCATTAGCTGTAGGTAATCGATGATTATAAGTCCAAGAGGCTGATTGTGGGCTTCACGACGGGCTTTTGTGCGCATTTCAAGCACACTCATACCCGGTGTGTCGTCGATAAATATTGGCGCTTCAGCCATTTCACCCATAGCATCGGAGAGTTTACCAAAATCAGTTTCACTTAAGTTTCCGGTACGAATATTAAAAGCGTCTACACCACTGACGTCGGCTAGCATACGGTCAACTAGTTGGTCTTTACTCATCTCTAAGCTAAAAAACAAAACAGATTTCTTCTGTTGCGATGCTACGTTGTATGCAAGGTTTGATACAAAAGTAGATTTACCCATAGCAGGACGGGCGGCCAAAATAAGAAGATCAGACTTTTGCAAGCCGGCTGTTTTTGCATCGAAGTCTTTGTAGCCGGTTGCCACGCCACGCAGGCTTCCTTTGTTTCGGTGCAGCTCCTCAATACGGTCGAAGCTTTCGGCAAGTATAGACTCAAGACTTACGAGGTCTTGTTTTAAGCTGGCATCTGAAACGGAAAAAAGGTCTGCTTCGGCCTGTCCTAGTAGTTCTTCGATGCTTTTGTCTTCATCGTAGCCAAGCTCTGCAAGTTCGGCACTGGCTTTTATCAAGCGACGACGAACGGCTTTACCGCGTATCATTTCGGCATAGGCAGTTGCATGAGCGGCAGTTGGAACGTAGTTTGTCAGTTCGGTAAGGTATGAAGAGCCGCCTACGGTTTCGAGCTGGTTTTTAGACTGAAGGTCATCACTCAAGGTTAAAAGATCGACTGGTTTGTGTTTTTCATACAAACGCATCATAGAAGCAAAGATTGTCTCGTGACTTTTTTCGTAAAAGTCCATTGCCTTTAGCTTGTCGCTTACATCTGCAAGGACATTGTCGTCAATTAGCACTGCGCCTAGCAGGCTTTTTTCGGCATCTAAACTTTGTGGCGGGACTTTAAGGCTCGCATTAGCTTTGGCTGACATTCACTTCTTCTCCTCCACCCATAATAGCAGTAATCGAGGATACTGGTTTGCCGCCAGTGGGTAACTTACCAACAGATGTGGAGATCGTGGGGATAAAATCTAAATTTTTGTGCAAAAAGTCGAGTAGCATTTGGCGATACCGACCTTTTTCGAGCTTTGTTTGGTGCAGCTTGAAACCAAACATAATTTTCAGCTCACCTTTTTCATATGTAACTTGGGCTTTTTGCATCACTCCGTACAGCGGAGGGTTCTCTGTGCGAAGTTTTTCTAGAAGTTTTGTCCAGTCAATAGTTTTTGGAGCGCTGTCGTCTGTTTTTGTTGGTTTTTTTACCTCTTCAGCTTTTGCTATTTTTTGTATGACTTTTTCTGGAGCTTTTACGGTAATAGTCGGTTCGTGTGCACTAAGTGCTGCTGTGCTTTTGCTTGGTTTTTCTTCAGGCTCAGTAGGACTAGCTGCTCTGGCGATAACTGCCAGTAGTTTAAGTTGTGGGTCGTGTGATTTTGTGACATCTATAAGGTCGTCAATAAGATCTATAAGCTCGGGGTGCGACGCAACGTTAGCGCGAAGGCTATTTGTTAGTTGGTTCACTAGTACAACTGGCGATATGCCATTTTGCTCTAAGCTATCGGTTAGTTCTACGGCAGCACCGAGTCGATGATTGGTTATATGGTCAATTAGCTCATCGACGCTTCTTTTTGGTGCTAGACCAAGTGTCTCTTCTATCATTTTTGCGGTTATTTTGCCGTCACTTAGGTTACGAAGTTGATCTAGTAGTGATATTCCATCTCGAAAGCTGCCGCCCGCTCTTTCGGCTATGAGTTCTAATGCATCTTTTTCGATATCTATCTTTTCTTTTTTAGCGATTTTAGCTAAATGACTTGTCATATTGTCGGCTGCAATTGGTCGGAAATGGAAGCGCTGGGTACGGCTCAGTATAGTGTCGGGCAGTTTGTGTACTTCAGTTGTGGCCAAAATAAAAACCACGTGTTCCGGTGGTTCTTCGAGGGTTTTGAGCAACGCATTAAAGGCAGGCTTGCTTAGCATGTGAACTTCGTCGATTATGTAAACTTTCTTGCTTGCTGCTACAGGGGCTATAGTTACTTTTTCGCGTAGATCGCGCACATCTTCTACCCCGTTGTTACTTGCGGCATCTATTTCTATGATGTCTAGATTTGTGTCACTGGTGTATGGCAGCTTGTTGATTTCGTGTGCCAATATTCGAGCAATAGATGTTTTACCCACACCTCTAGGTCCAGTCAGTAAATAAGCGTGATTTATGTGTCCGCTACTGATTGCTCTCGCCAATATGTCAGTAATATGGGTTTGACCCACTATCTCTGCTAGTGACGTTGAACGATATTTTCGATACAAAGCTTGCGCCATAACTATGTGTATTTTCCCCTCACACTTTATATAGCTAATTATACGCCTTTGTTTGCATATTGTTGAAGTAATTTTTACGATTTAAAAAGCCGACCGTGTGGTCGACTGAGTTGACAAGTTAAATTGAAATTATGAGCATGTTCTTTACGAAGATGGGGTTAAGGCAGCGTTTGGTGCGCTAACCTTAACCCCGACCACCGTAAGCCTGTCAGGAGGATTTCTCGTCGAGTTCTCTGAAAAACTCAACCAGCTCCCTTGCGACCAGCACGACCATGATCCCGCCGACTATCCCGACGAGGGTTGCGAACCCGTAGTCACCTGACGCGAGCGCGCAGATGAAAAGCACGATGAACCCAAAAGCGGTTAGCGCGCCATAGATAGGTCTGTATGTGAAGATTCCTAACGAAGGTAGTCCGGCCAGTACGAGTCCAGCTATGGTTAGAAATCCGCCGATTTGGTAGAACGTTGAGCCCACGCTTGCGATTTGAACAAGCATCTTGCCTTCTTTCAATTTAGCTTGTCAAAGTTCTCTCGGTAACCCGAGCTTCGACGAGCTCAAGGGTTTGCGAATGCATTTACTATTACATATTATTATACGTCTAGTCAATCGATACTATGGTTCCGTCTGGTAGCAATTTTCCCAATAATATAGTTCGGTCTAGCTCTATAAGATTGCGGGGAAAGCGTATGTAGGTGTGCTCGATCTCGTTGTATGTAA
>CAYGHK010000032.1:0-2674 GCA_964349645.1 uncultured Candidatus Saccharibacteria bacterium
AAAACCATTTGCTAATCGACGCTTGTTTGTGTGACTCACTCCATGTGTCATAATTGCTCTCATTTTACCATTAGCATAAGCTATTTCACAACTACTTGTTCTTCTCCGTATATTGACTGGAGTTTGCCAACAAGAGAATCTGAAATGCTGGCAGTAAACGGTAGGCGAATTGCAGACGTTTTATCTTCGCCCAAAACTAAAATTATCTGACTTTCACCTGGGAAATCGCTAAGTTGACGTTTCATTTCTCTGAGACTGTCATGATCGTTTGTGTTTTTAACATGAATATACATTGTTTGAGGTAAATTAGACTTTTCGTCGATTATTTCCGCCGCCTCTTTTTTGCCGCTAATTTTCTTGTTTAGTGTTGGGGATTTTAATTTTTTACCAGTTGATTTATAGCTATCGAGCTCTTCTTGAGAAACGATGACCATGTCATTTACCACAACCTTGGCTTCGTCCTGCAACGCCCCCGCTTGCGAGCGTGCATTAACCTTGCCTCGCACTCTAACGACAACATCCTGGATGAGTTGATTTCCGATTTCTTTATACATGTTTGGAAAAATGACTATTTCAATCTCATCTGTTTTATCCTCTATCCGTACAAACGCCATTTTACTGCCACTTTTTGTGGTTATAGACCGTATACTACTAATTATTCCGCCAACTGTTATAGTTTTGCCGTCGGCATCAGGTTTGATATTTGTTAGTGGAATTGTTTGCTCTTCTAGATACGCAGAATATGGATCAAGGGGATGAGCACTGAGATACAGGCCGAGAAGCTCCCTCTCCCAGGTAAGACGTTCTTTCTCCGTATGTTTGGTTGGTGCTGACTTTAGCTCTAAGCTAGAAGCAACAACACTTACCACATCCTCGCTTAGACCAGAAAATAAATCTGTTTGCCCAGAAAGTGCTTCTTTTTGTAACTTAGAAGCAAAGCTTAAAATAACATCTAGATTAAACAGTAAATCCGATCTGTCGCCCATTGAGTCGAAGGCTCCTGATTTTATAAGTGAATCCCAAACTCTTCGGTTAACCTTGTTTGCAGGCACACGTTTTGCAAAGTCTTCTGGTGAAGTAAAAGGTCCTGATTCTCTAGCTTCCAGAATTGCCTCGACAGCTCCTACTCCCACGCCTTTTACGGCGGCTAAACCAAAGCGTATTTCGTTTTCACCCGGTACTACCGAGAATTCAACGAAACTAAGGTTTACGTCAGGAGAAAGCACCTTAAGCCCCATATGTTGAGCTTCAGCAATTTCAATAGCAAGTCGGTCGATATCTCCCTGGTCACTGGTCATTAGTGCGGCCATAAAGGCGTCTGGATAGTGGGCTTTTAGATATGCAGTCCAGTAAGATATAAGTGCGTAACAAGCAGCGTGAGATTTGTTGAAACAGTAGTTGGCAAATTCTTCTAGTTGATCCCAAAAAAGCTCCATAGTTTTGCGATCAGCATCGCTATGTTTTATAGCGCCTTCAACAAATTCTGGCTTAATTTTTTTCATCATTGCCATTATTTTTTTACCAACCGCTTTTCGTAGAGTATCAGCCTGACCGCCAGTAAAACCAGCAAGGTCTTTACTGATCTGCATAAATTGCTCCTGGTACACCAAAACTCCATATGTATTGCTAAGTGCATTTTCCATTTTTGGATGAAGATAAGTTATTTTTTCCTTGCCATGTTTTCGTTTAATAAAGCTGTCGATAAATTGCATTGGCCCTGGTCGGTACAGCGCCACCATGGCAATAATGTCATCAAACACACTTGGTTTTAGCTGCTTGAGATAGCGCTTCATGCCGGCAGACTCTAGCTGGAATACTCCTGTAGTATCACCTCGTTGAAAAAGTTCGTAAGTTTTTTCGTCGTCGAGATTTAGGGTGTTTAGATCTATGTCTTTTTTATATACTTTCTTAATAATACGCATGGCGTTGTTGATAGTAGTAAGGTTGCTAAGACCCAAAAAGTCCATTTTGAGAAGTCCGAGGTCCTCAATTGGGTACATAGGGTACTGAGTAGAGATAACTCCTTTTTGCGCCATTTCGAGTGGAGCAAATTTTACCAACTCATCAGGAGCAATCACAACACCCGCAGCATGAACTCCGTGGGAGCGAATAGTTCCCTCTAGTCTTGAAGCAAAATCAATTACTTCGTGAGCTCTCTCGTTAGTTTCGTATTCGTTTTTTAAATCAGGATCGTCCTGTATACTTTTTGCCAGTGGTATATGTCGACCCTGGACTGGTGGGGGTATCATTTTTGCCAGGTGGTCAGATTCCGCATATGGAACCTCCAACACCCTTGCGACATCGCGTACAGCAGCACGAGCTGCCATAGTACCAAATGTCACAATATTGGCGACTCGATCTTCACCATATTTATCTATACAATATTGGATAACTTCGTCTCGCCTAGTATCCTGAATATCAATATCAATATCAGGCATAGAAATACGGTCTGGGTTAAGGAATCTTTCAAAAAGCAAATCATAATGAATTGGATCAAGGTCGGTTACGTTAAGTGCGTAAGCAATGATAGAGCCGGCCGCGCTACCGCGACCTGGACCAAAAATAATACCACGGTCTTTACCCCAATTTATAAAGTCTTGCACAATTAAGAAATAACCGTTAAAGCCCATATTGTCTATGACGCTTAGTTCGAATTTTGCTCGTTCCAAAACAG
>CAYGHK010000032.1:2774-5835 GCA_964349645.1 uncultured Candidatus Saccharibacteria bacterium
ACACAGAGTAATATTTCATGCGCCTGAGCATCGTCTTTGTTTAAATAATGGGCGTCGCCCGTAAGTACTTTTGGAATTTTTAGTTCCTGAGAGATCTTTGTAACACCTTCATTTATTTTTAACTGGTCTTGCCAATCACCGTGGTCTTGTACTTCTAAATAGTATCTGTCTCCAAATACACCTTTATACCACTCGGCTATTTTTTTGGCCTGTTCATAATTACCATTCTTTAGCGCCTCACCTACTTCGCCACTAGCGCAACCACTCAAAACAATTAGACCTTCGTTATACTTCTCTAACAAATCGTGATCTATTCTGGGTTTGTAGTACAGGCCGTCAAGATTTGCAATTGTACTTAGGCGCATTAGATTTTCGTAACCCGTATTATTCATAGCCAGAATAATTAGGTGGTATCTTGCTTTGTCTTTTCCAGGCTCTTTGTCGGTGTGCTTCCGTGAAGCTACATAGGCTTCCATGCCAATAATCGGCTTGATACCCTCGCCTTTACAGGCTTTATAAAACTCAATTGTTCCGGAAAGTGTGCCGTGGTCAGTCATAGCAACCGCTTCCATGCCTAGCATCTTGACCCGCTCTACAAGCTCGGAAATTTTAGTCATTCCATCAAGAAGACTATGGTGTGTATGGTTATGTAGGTGAACATAATCCGACGGCTGTAAATTAACAGTTGTTTTACTCACACCTAATCCCCTTCTCACACCCTCTTATTACTGTATTGTTTGTTCTTGCTTGTCTTGCACTTGCTGTAGTAGGTTATCTGGCAGCTGAACAAACTGCGCTATTGTCCAAATAGCAATGGAGACAATGATAGTTGCACCTATCACAGAACCAAAACCAAAAAAAATACCTCGTACAAAATTCATTTTATAGATATGCCAACGATTTTTGTAATGGTCATTAAAAAGCTGTTCTATTAGGTCGCGCTGCGCACCAATAGATTGGTCTTTACTTACCTGATGCTTAGCATTATCTACATGCGATTTTATCATGGGTTATTTGGCTGGTTTTTTGTTAAATTCTTTTTTTGCCGCGTCTGCTGCTCTTTCGGCTCTGTTTTTTAAGTCGTCAGCCTTTTTCTTAGCTTCTTTGGCCTTAGTTTCAGCTTGTTTTTTCGCTTCTGCTGAACGTGCGCTTACTTCGTCTTTTGTTGTTTCAAAAGCATCTACTGCATCTTCTTTTACTTCATCAGCTTTTTTCTTGATGTCTTGTCGTGTTTCTTTACCACTTTTTGGCGCAGCTAATACTCCGGCAACAGCTCCTGCTATTGCACCAAAAAACGCTCCGATTGCAAATTTTTTACTCATTACTTCTTCCCCTTTTCTTTACCAGCTTGGTTAAATTGTTTCATTATTAGTTTTGCAATTATCATTGGTGAAGTAACCTTGCTAACACCACTCACAACTGTTTCTACATTTTCTGCTGTCGCTTGCACTGTAGCTGCAACTGCATTTACTCTTCTGGCAAATGTGATGAGCATGATAAGTAAAATAATCGACAGCAGTAAAGAGACTGCTAAAAATACGCTCAGAATGATTACTAATATGTACGCCGGGTCTGACATATACCGCTCCTATGATGCACTAACTTATATTCTGTATATATTATACCACTTAGCAACACTGTGAATAGTATATTATCGAAGTTATAGTCTTTCGCGAATAAGTTTTTGAGCTAGAGCTGGGTTTGCCTTGCCAGCAGAGAGTTTCATAACCTGACCAACCAAAAATCCAATAGCTTTGTCATTACCAGCTTTTATATCTTCAACCGCCTGTTTTGCTGACGGGTCAGCCAGAACTTGTTCAACAATTTTGATGATTTCACCTTCGTCACTGACTTGTAGTAAATTTTTGGCTTCGGCAATTTCACGAGGTGATTTATCACTATCTGAAATTAGTTCATTGAATATTTCTTTGGCTGCAGTTGAGCTAAGTTCGTTTTTTTCAACCATCCGAGCAAGTTCTACCAGCTTATCCTTGTCAGGTTTGATATTTACGTCTGGATCTTCGCTATCTACTGCACTTGCAAACCAATTGGAAACCCTCTTGGCAATTTCGTTATCGGAAGACTTTTGTATTGCTAGTATTAGTTTTGCGATTTTTTGATCTGCCAACAGCGTGTTAATAACAGAACTATCAAGGCTTAAAGACTGCCATGCCTCACGGTATACGTTAGGTAGATCCGGTAGCTCGGTTTTTGCCTTATCAATATCAGCCTGCTTCAAAACAATTGGCGGTAAGTCTGGATCTGGCATATAGCGATAATCTGGCGCGTTTTCTTTAGAACGCTGAGTAAAGGTTTTTTGCTTGGCGTCGTCCCAGCCACGGGTTTCTTGCTCTACAACTTTACCTTTTTCTAAAAGCTCTCTTTGCCGTTTATACTCATATTCGACTACTTTTTCTACTGCACGAAATGAGTTGAGGTTTTTTACTTCAGCACGTTTGCCAAGCTCTTTGGCACCGTCTTCGGCTATCGAAATATTAACATCAAAACGCATGTTGCCGTGGTAAAGATCGCCGTGAGTTGCGCCAACGTAGGTCATTAGCAAGTAGAGCTCCTGGGCATATGCTTTGGCTTGCTCGGCACTATGTATGTCGGGCTCAGAAACAATTTCAATCAGTGGCGTACCGACTCGGTTTAAATCTACTAAACTATAGTCGTCGTAGTGCGTTAGCTTACCAGCATCGGCTTCTAGGTGCGCGTGATGTATACGTACGTCAAATGTTTGTCCGTCAAGCGGAACCTTTACTAGTCCTTCCAAAATAATTGGCTCATATAGTTGTGTAATTTGATATCCATTTGGAAGATCGGGGTAAAAATAGTGTTTGCGATCAAATCGGCTAGTAGTAGCAATGTCACTGCCTAGCGCTAAACCAGCTTTGATAGCAAGCTCAACTGCGCCATGATTGAGCACCGGCAACATACCCGGAAGGCCATAATCGATTGGCGAAACAACACTGTTTGGCGACTCATCACGTGCATCATTGCTTGCACCACTAAAAAGCTTTGTTTTGGTAGCCAACTGAACATGACATTCGATGCCAAT
>CAYGHK010000032.1:5935-7521 GCA_964349645.1 uncultured Candidatus Saccharibacteria bacterium
TTGTTGTTGCTAAATGTACTCCGAGCGCTTTTCATCCGTTCGCCCATGGTCTCGCCGGCAAAGCCGCGTGCTTTTAGTGCCGTGTCTAGTAGTTTATCGGCATTTAGTATAGCAAGATGCCCTGAAGCCTCGTCGTCGATTAAGCTCCCTTCAATTTTCATCCATTTAGTACGGAACTCTTCTTGATTTAGACCAGGAATCTTTTTTCGAGTCATAGCAATGATGGCCAACATTACAATACCGATTATGATAATACCTACAACCATGATAACTACGAGACTACCCATGATTTTCCTCCATAGATTTCGCCAGTGCCAGCAACTGCGCATCTGATTTCCTCTGCCCGATCAACTGTACGCCCACTGGCAAGCCGTCTTTTGTCTTACCGGCTGGTACGCTTAGTGCAGGTATACCTGCTAAGTTTGCCGGTGTGGTCATAACGTCTGTCATGTACATTTTTAGAGGATCTTGGGTATTTTCACCGAGCTTAAAAGCCGGGGTAGGGACAACTGGACCAATAAGTACGTCGCATTTTTCAAAAAGCGCATCGAATTGTTGAATAAGCAGTGTTCGGGCTTTGGCTGCTTGGTTGTAGTATGCATCGTAGTAGCCGCTAGAGAGTACATAGCTGCCTATAAGAATTCGGCGCTTGTTTTCAGTTTCAAAACCTTTATCACGACTTTTACCATATAGTTCGCCTAAATCTTTTGCATCTGCTCGGACTCCGTAACGCACACCATCGTAACGCGCTAGGTTTGAGCTAACTTCTGCTGGTACTATGATGTAATACATAGCCAAACACATAGAGGCAAGCGGTAAACTGACAGTTTCTACTGTGTGACCAGATTGCTTCAGCTCTTCTATATATTGGTTGGTCTTTTCTAAAACTTCAGGGTCAACTCCTTCGTTCATGAATTCTTCTACCACACCAACTTTTAACTTACCAACATCCGTTTGTGGTTTGAAAAAATCAGGTAAAGTTGTTGCATCGTAAGGGTCTATGCCGGCTAAAATATCCATTATCAACTCTGCATCTGCAACGTTTTTAGTAATTGGACCAATAACATCTGTACTACTGGCCATAGCAACCACGCCAAATCGACTGACTGTACCGTATGTAGGTTTTACACCAACAACGCCGTTGAAGCTGGCAGGTTGGCGTATAGAACCGCCTGTATCGCTGCCTAGTGTAAACGGTACTATGTCTAGAGCAACTGCAACAGCCGAACCTCCTGAAGATCCACCAGCAACACGTGAGTCATCAACTGCATTTTTGGTAGGACCATATGCTGAGTTTTCAGTGCTACCACCGTGCGCAAAGGCATCTAGGTTGGCCTTTCCTATACAAATGGCACCCTCAGCTTCCAGTTTTTCTACTGAAGTAGCCTGAATAGGTGTTTCAAAATTTTCTAATATTTTACTTGCGGCTGTGGTTGGTGAACCAAAAGTTAAGAAGTTGTCTTTGGCTATAAATGGCACTCCGGCTAAACGGCCAGCATTTTCGCCACTTTTTATTTTAGCGTCTATTTCTTCGGCTCTTTTTATAGCCCTATCTTCGGTTAAACTGAGGATGGCGTTGAAATCTT
>CAYGHK010000033.1:0-7422 GCA_964349645.1 uncultured Candidatus Saccharibacteria bacterium
TGCCATCTATGTGTTCGATTTTTCCAAAATATCTTCCGTATACCTGACGTATACCTACGCGAATCATACCGACAGCACCAAGCGCGCGATGTAGTAAATATCTCATGTCAAAGGTCAGTATATCATACGAATAATGGTTGTGAATAAAGTGCTTAGCACTCTAGACATGCAAGTGCTAAATTGCTATCATAGAATGTAATGAGTAAACGAGACTACTACGAAGTACTAGGTATTGCAAAAGGCGCCTCAGCAGACGAAATAAAGAAGGCTTTTCGTAAGCTTGCTGTAAAATACCACCCCGATAAAGAAGGGGGAGACGAAGCCAAGTTTAAAGAAGCCAATGAAGCCTATGAAGTACTCAAAGATTCATCCAAGCGACAGCGCTATGACCAGTTTGGACATGCGGGCGTTGGAGGATCTTCTGGTGGTGGTGCCAGCGGGAATCCTTTTGAAGGATTCGGTGGTTTCCAAGGCCAAAACGTCAATTTTGATTTTGGCGACGGTGGACTTGGCGATATTTTTGGGAGTTTTTTTGGCGGCGGTCAGCAACGTCAATCTCGCACTCGACGTGGACGTGATGTAGAAACTGAAATGACCCTAACTTTTGAAGAAGCAATATTTGGAATTGAAGAAAAAATAAGCCTAAATCTTGAAGACACATGTGAGCATTGTAAAGGCAAGCGAGCTGAACCTGGGCATGGTATGAAAGTGTGTGAAACCTGCCAAGGCTCTGGGCGCAAGTCAAGAATAGTAAATACAATCTTTGGTCAGATACAACAGGACGAAAACTGCCCAACATGTGCAGGTAGAGGCCGGGTACCAGAGAAAAATTGTACAGTTTGTCACGGTAAAGGAACTCAAAAAAGAAAAGTAACCACCAAGCTAAAAGTACCTGCGGGTATTGACGATGGTGCAACAATCCGGCTGCGCGAACATGGCGAAGCGATTGCCGACGGTCCGAAGGGTGACTTATTTGTACATATAAGAGTAAAACCACACAAAAAATTCACTCGTGAAGGCGATTTAATACTCAGCGAAGAGCATATTTCTTTTAGTGAAGCCGCTCTTGGTGCAGAAATTGATGTGGAAACAGTTGATGGAGAAGTTACTATGAAAGTACCTGCCGGTACTCAAGCAGGAACAGACTTCAAGCTTAGTAACCATGGCGTACCGCACCTTCGAAGCGAAAAAAGAGGTCCGCATATAGTCACTATTATTATAGATACACCGACAAAGCTCACAAAACAGCAAAAAGAACTATTCGAAGAGCTAAAAAGTAGCAAAAAACGCGGCTTGTTTAAATAGATATTTTAGTATAAGCTTAAGCTAATCATGGAGGGAATACTTCTACTTATAGCTATGGTATTTGGGGTGCCCTTTGCTATTGGCTATGCAGTAGGAAAAGACCGTGGCTCAAGAAATGGCGGCGACGATGAATTGAGAATACAAGGTCAGCGCGAAGTAAGAGATTATCTAATAAAATTTATCTCATCGCAGCCAAAACAAATTAGCAAAAGCATACTTTTAAAAGAACTTGGCGTAGATAGCCCTTCCAAAACCGTCGCCGAAGAGGTCAAACACGCCAAAACAATACAAGCAATAGAAAACGAGTCTAGCTGGTCACCATTTTCTGGTGGTGAAAATGAAGAAGATGATGTGGAGACAAAACAAACCAAAACTGCACCAGCAAAATCAAATGTCTCTCATGAAAAAACCAAAGAGCAACGTGACCTTCAAAATATAAACACTATATTATATGTTGCAAGTTTTTTGCTTGTGGCAGCAGCAGTTTTGTTCATAGGTGCAGCGGTAGACAACAGCTTGAAGTTTATTGGTGCATGGGCGATAACAATAGGTTTCTACTTCTCAGGCATGGTACTTCATAGCAGTAGTAAGCGACTACGTCCGGCCGCAGTAGCTTTCATAGGTACTGGTCTAGCCCTCTTGCCATTCGCGGGCTTGGCAACAAATATATTTGTACTTCACGACCCTGTTCTTAGTTGGTTTATCACTTCTGCTTTAGGGCTTGTACTCTTCCTGTTTGCAACGCTTAAACTACAAAGCCAAGTGCTTGCGTATCTAACCTTGGGCTTTGTATTTTCTATGACGACGTCTTCGATTGCGGTTTTGCAGATGGGATTCGTATGGTATTTCGTTATCATAATACTAGTTGCCTCGCTTCTCAATATTGTTGCGTTTTTCAAACCCAACCTTTTGCCAAGTGTTTTCCTCAAGCCAATTGACGATAGCGGACAATTGGCGGTTCCTCTAGCTGTATTTGGTAGTTGGTGGGGTGGCTCACAAGTTCCTTTATGGCAAAATGCATTGGTGTTGGCTGTAGCATCTCTTCATTATGGTGTTGCAGCTCTTGCTCCAACGAAACCCGATTATCGACAGGTGTATATTTTTCTATGTCGACTTGCAGCAAGTATCTCAGTAGTATTGTTTGTTTACGATACAACAAATAGAGACTTGGTAAAAACGGGAATTGCTTTGACAATTGTTGCCTCAATTCAAATACTTATATCTGCAGTCTTAGCAAAAAAACAGAAAAATGAAGACGAGCAGATTTGGCTCTGGGGAGGTATGGCTGTGCAGCTTATTGCTATAGCTCTATGGTCTCAGTCGGATATTCGTGCAGAGTTAACTACTACTTCTCTCGTAATCGCTATTTTAACTGGAGTTCTTGTTGCTGTTTGGTTGAAGCAGTCGCGATACGCTCTTGTTAGCATATTTGTTGCAGCAGCATTGCCACTTCAAGTAGGCAAAGATCTTATGTATCCTAGACTTTCGAGCGAAATAATCGCCGGAGTTTATTTGGTATTTTCTATTGCAATGATTGCACTAAGGCAGTTCTGGGCGGATGTTGGTGAGAAAAAAGAAGTTGTAGTCGCTGGCTACGGCCTCTACCTTATAGCAGCTGGTTTGCTTAGTTTCTTTTTGCCATATGAATGGTCTGCTGCATATCTCGCTACCATAGCAATTTTGCTAACTGTAGTGTCATATATCGAAAAAACGCCAACAATTCAAATTATTGCAAATGCAGTTTTCTTGTTTGCAGCATATATGTTTGTAAGTACTTTTGAAAACGATATCGTACGAAAACTACTCATGTCTTCATGGATAGCTGCTGCAATATTCTATCCGCTAAGAGTATTTTTCCCAACTCGAAAAGACCAAATAAGAGCTCAAATAATGGGGGTCTACACAGTCCTGCTACTTATGGCAGTAGGACTGTTATTTGTATTTAGTGAAGTATATGCAGTCGCTGCTGCGCTGACACTTATAGCCGCATCCGCCCTGCTCGTTGCAGAAGGCTGGGTATATAAACAGCACGAATATTATGAAATTGCTATATTAACGACCACACTTGCATTGCAAAGAATTGTGGCAGTAAATACAACCGGAACAGAGTTTTTGCTATATGCAAATTGGTGGGCAATAATATTTTACTGTCTTGCATGGATGCGTCGACTGCGTAAAGATGTACCGGCAACGCAGTTTTGGGTTGTATTTAGCATAGGCACTCTACTGTTTTCAGCTTTCATGCACATTTCATCAGAAAGTACAGCAATGAACGCGTCAATAACACTACTTGGTGCCGCAGCAATATTGGCAATCGAGGGTTGGTTTACAAAAAAACACGGCTACTACGAAGCCGCAGCAATTACAGCAACTCTAGCAATGCAAAGAATATTCTCTCTCGGAGGTGACTACGATATGCTTGTGTACACACATTGGTGGGCGGTAGTTCTAGTAGCGCTCGCAGGTTTAAGATACTCCATATCAGACAAAAAAAGTGCTTTGCAGTGGTTGATTGCTGGGCTATGTTTCATGAGCATACCAACTGGCTTGAGCGCACTAGGTGAACCAGACAAATATCAATTGATATTCCTTATCGAGCATGTAGCACTTTTGGTGATTGGCGGCATGCTTAACTATCGACTTGCTGTATTATGGGGATCATCTGGCGTTGCTCTAGCTGTTCTTTATTGGCTAAAAGACCAAACATACATACTTTTGGGACTACTTGGACTTGGCTTGATCGGCCTTGCTATATGGAGGCTACTTAAAGGCAGCAAGCACTAACTATTTCCTGAGGTAGAGGTATTGAAAATTACATAGCTTTATGCTATAATATTACAGTTATGTCACCAAAATCAGAAAAGATTCCTACAGTTACCGTGCTCAATCCAATTCGGCCCGAACATGCTCGCAGTGGTGAGTCTCTTTTAAGCTACCCCAATTTAGCGAAAGCTGTTCTAAAGCATGCTCCATATGAGAGCATGAGGTGGCAAGAATTTATAGATGCACAAGAGGGTAGTATTGATGAAGAAAAAAAGGCAGAAGCTCTAGCAAAACAGTATCTTTTACACACTGCTCACGAGTTGACTAATGCTGAAACCCCAGAGAGCAAAGAACTATGGACAAGCCGATTTACCGAAGCATCAATCGAGCTTCATGGGCAGCCAGATCCAGAAATTGCAAAGGGATTGCTTCTGCAACAACAGAAAGAATTCGAAAATCTAATAGGCAATCCCAATGTATCTCAAAGTCAGCTGCAGTGGTTGCTTAAAAAGTATGACGAGTTGGGTGTTCAAGAATTTACAGAGTTGAAAAATACAAATGAAGTTATTGAAAAAGCGGCAAAAACTATAACCGATGTTTTGCGCACACGTTTTAGCAGCGCTATCGAGGTGTTTGAAGAAGGTGATGGTGATGACAAAATAAATCCAGAGGAAATAGCTTCATTATTTAACCAAGCCCTTGATGTCATGAAAGAAAAAGACGAAGCTTGGAAAGAATGGGAAGTTGAATTAACAGACGACAGTAATCTTTCTAGAGTTAAGCAAAAAATAAAAGTTGGAAAAAATCGTTTACCTGCAAATAGAAAAGAATTGCCTGGACTTTTTGCACATGAAGTACTTATACATGGGCTTAGAGCTGTAAATGGCAAAAAGCTATCTGATGAATTAAGGACAGGCTTGCCTGGGTACCTTGCTGCAGAAGAAGGCATAGCACTACTAGCAGAGTACGGTTTAAACGGAGATATGTCACCAAAATTAATCGATCGATATGTTGATATTGCACTAGCTCTGGGGCAAATAACCGACAAGCCAATCGCCCGTAAAGATCTTTTTGCATTTGCTTCGGCTAGAAACATAATAAGAATGCAGTCTGGCAGAACGCAAGAGGATATAGCAACAGATAGTGATGGTACTAAGCAGCAAAACCAAGCCCAAGCGGTACAAACTCAAGCACTCCAACACATAAATCGTATTTATCGTGGGTCTCTCGGTAATGAATATATTGGCGTATTTACTAAAGATGCAGAATATTATGATGGCATAACTATAATGTCTAATTATATTTCAGAAAAGCTCGACGAAGGTAAAACATCAGAAGAAATTTTCGACTACATTATGCTTGGAAAGTTTGATCCTACGAATAAAAAACACGAAAATTTTGTAAAAAGCGTGGTAGGATAGGCACATGAAGAAATACCCAGTTGTTATAGGTAGATTTGAACACGTCGATGTAGTCGACAAGCTTGATGGTGTACCTGCAAAAATTGACACTGGTGCATATCGCTCTGCTATACATGCCTGCGATATTCAATTGATCGATAAAAAAGGTAAAAAGTTTTTAAAATTTACAATCGGCAACCACCCATCTTTTGGGCGAAAACGTACTATTCAGACCAGCTCATTTACAGAAATTGAAGTTATGAGCTCTAGTGGCCACAAAACCAAAAGATATGAAGTGACTCTGAAGATACGTCTTGGTTATAAAATATTTCAAACATCTTTCACACTTGCTGATAGAACGCACCATGTATTTCCCGTACTGATCGGTCGTAAAGCAATCCGTAGCAGATTTTTAGTAGATGTTACTAGAAGTGGTGTCAATAGAAATGAACTACGAGCTGCTGCTAGTGAGCTAATAAAGCGTGGTGATGAAGAGTATTTAGAGGAGTTAGAAAAATGAAAATAGCGATACTTTCAAATGGTCCCGGCAACTATTCTACTAAACGACTCAAAGAAGAGGCGCTCGCTCGTGGTCACGAGGTAGATGTAATAAAATATCGCGATTGCTACGCAAGTATAGAGAGCAGTAATCCGCGTGTTGGTTACATGGGAGAGTATCTAACTGGTTATGATGCCATAATACCTAGGATTGCTGGTCAAATGAGTCGGTATGGTTCAGCTATTGTACGTCAGTTTGAAATGCAAAATGTCTATACTCCGGTAAGTTCTATTGCGATTGGTCGTTCACATGACAAACTACGTTCTATGCAGCTTCTTTCACGCTCTGGAGTCGGTATACCAAAAACGGTTTTTAGCCGTAACACTACGGATATAGATGACATGTTAGAACAAATTGGTGGAGTCCCTGTTATCATCAAGCTAGCTAAGGGGACTCATGGCAACGGTGTTGTTTTGGCAGAAACCAAAAAAGCAGCAAAGTCTACACTTCAGGCATTTTATTTGGGTAATGAAGATGGAACCAATATACTGTTGCAAGAGTTTATCGAGGAGTCGGCTGGTACCGATATACGAGCCTTCGTAGTTGGTGGTCGAGTGGTTGCCAGTATGAAAAGGCAAAGTTTGGATGATGATTTTCGTTCCAACATACACCAGGGTGGCTCAGGAGAAAGAATAAAACTTACTGATGTTGAAAAAAAGGTAGCTATAAAGGCAGCAAAAGCTATGGGTCTAAACATTTGTGGCGTAGATATGATGCGATCAAATAAAGGACCACTAATTTTAGAAGTAAATGCTAGCCCTGGATTTACAATCGAAAAGCATACAGGTAGAAATGTAGCTAAGTCGGTAATAGAGTATGTGGAGATCAATGCCAAGCGTCGCAACAAAAAAGATAAAGTTGGCGCATAAAATTGGTATAATTAATACACTATGAACATTAGCACTATTATTTTCGCGATTGCTATCATACTTGCTGTTGCGGGTTATTTGTCCAAAAAACGACTTGGCCTGCCATCGCTTGGCTTGGCAGCTGGTGCTTTAATAGCTCAGCAATGGGCGAGCTATGTAACGGTATTTTTACAAGATCAAGGTATACAACTCATTGCGCCACCTCTTTCAAATGTTGTGATTACTATATTGATAATCACTCCAGCAGTACTTTTAACAGTAGTCAGTGGCAAAGAGCACGGTAAAATAACTCGTTTATTTGAAGCAGTAGTCTTTGCTCTTTTGGCTGCATCACTACTAGTTACTGCACTTGGCACAAATAGCGATCCAGTTCTTGTTTCGATAGAGCAGTACGCAAATATTATCACAGTCGTTGCGCTTATAACTGCACTAACAAATATTTTACTAACCCATCGTCCACGTAAGAAACCGCACTAGACGAAACACCTTAAATTTGCTATAGTTCTATCTGTTAAACTTTTCTAAT
>CAYGHK010000034.1:0-4762 GCA_964349645.1 uncultured Candidatus Saccharibacteria bacterium
ACAATAGTTACCATTGCCTCAATAATGTCTTGATTCCACTTTGTAACACCGGGGCGGGGAATATAAAGCTTAATAAGCTCCTTAATGTCTCTCCCGTGAAATTTAGTTGCAAATGGAGTGAGAGGTACGAGCATTAAAAGCCCCGGCAAGACCATAGGGTAATGCCTTACGTATTCGTAAATATCAGTACTATGCTGAGTAACAAGCGGCGCACCCGTCTTATACGCAGCATTTATACCCAAAATCCCGATCTGACCAGGGGTAAATATATGTATTACATCGAGTTCAAGTTCACGAATTTTACGAAGGCTCCATGGGGGAAAGAAAAATGAAAAATTGTAGTCGTCATAAAACGCGCCCTTCACACTAGGGAAACGGATTATGCCGTATTCTTCATCCTCACCAACTTTAGCTGGCGTAACACCGTCCGCTGGACAAAAAACATACACCTCGTGCCCAAGCTCTTCGAGGTGCTTCTTGGTAATATCAATAACGTACACGATTCCATTTATTGAAGGTCTGTACGTATCAGTAAAAAGACCTATTCTCATGACTTAACCTCTTCGCTAAGTAGTTTTTTATAAATACCAAACATCTGATTCGCCCCTGTACCGGAGTCGAATCTATTAGCAATTTTTTTTGAAAAAGACTTATATGTATCGTACATCTTTCTATCAGCTTGCAAATCTTTTACTGCCTTTACAAAATCTGCTTGAGATTTGCACCTTACTATGTCGTCGGCAAAAGTATCATTGTATTCAGGAATGTCTCTTAATACAATCGGCAGACCAACTGCAGCCGCCTCAATCACAGCCATTGGATGATTCTCTTGCTCTGCAGGCAATACAAATACATCGGCTGCCTGCAAATACTGCTTAACATCCTCAAGTTCAATTACACCTGTTATAAGTAAGTTCTTGGGCGCAGTATCTATAAGCTTTTGCATTTTTTTATAGTCTGCTCCGATATTCTTAAATGGAATTCCACCAATCCATATAAACTTAACTTCAGGCATACTTTTAGCCATATCTACAAAACTGTCAAAACGTTTACGGGGTTGGATTTGTCCGTTCCCGACAACCAAAAAAGCATTTTCTGGCACATCAATATTTTTGCGAGCACTTATTTTGCCCCGTGCAGTTGTCGCATACTGCAAAGTATCTATAGTATTGTGGGTAATTTCAATTTTTTCGGCTTGTACACCCAGATCTTCTTCCAAAATATTTGCAACCATACCAGAAACAGCCAGAACTTTATCTGCACGACGATAAAAAAATTTCATATAAGCTTTAGCTACCGGTAACCAGACATGCGCTAAAGCAATAGAGCCAACTAAGGATTCCGGCACAACATGTGCAGAAACAACTTTTTTACCTCCACCAAACAAAAGTTTTATGAGTGAAGGCAAGCCAATAGTATGAATGTGGGTAATATCAGAATTAATTTTTTTTGTAAATTTATTAACAATTACTTCACAATCATCACGAGCTCGCAGCGCATTAACAAGTTCCAAATAAGCAGTATGTACGCCATGTCCACGTACTGAAATTTCGCTCTCACTAATCATATTTATAAGTATTTTTTTCATATTTACTAGCCTGATATATTATAACAGCTTGTATACTGTATATATGACATTAGAAGCACAGCACAAAACTCTGGAGATATCTGAAAACACGCTCCATTATTGGCAGCATGGCAGTTCAAATCGACCCACAATCATACTTGTACATGGCTTTACGGGCGATCACCGTGGCTTTTATAAAATAGTGCCATATTTAACAAACTATTTTACTGTCATAACTCTCGATTTGCCCGGCTTTGGCCTTTCCAAAATTGGCAAACAAAAAATGTCTATCAATTTTCATGCAGAAACAGTAGCCAAGTTGATACAAAAGCTAGATCTGGACCAACCACCAATAGTAGTAGGGCATTCGTACGGATCTCTGGTGGTTTCCAAATTACACGCTATAAAGCCGGATATAAATGATGAAAAATCTATTCTTATCAGCCCAATTGCCACACAGGTTACTTTTTTTGACTCACGATACATCGGCAAACTAATCAGTCAAATGTACTTTTTTACTGGCGCACACTTAGGGCCAGTTGGAATGTCACTACTAAAAAGCCGTTTAGTCACAAAAGTGGTAACTAGACAAATGCTTTTAACAAACGACAAAGAACTAAAAAAAGAAATTCTCGACCAACATATCGAAAATACTCTATACATTCAAGCCCCAAAGCAAAACTACAAACTTTTTCGCGAGATAAATAGAACAGGTATCGCAGAAACTGCGCCAAGCATCCATAAAAGAATTCTAATAATTAACGGGGATAAGGATGGCCAATGCCCAATAAGCCAGCAAAAAAAGGCAGTGCAAGCCTTTAAACGTGCTCAGCTAGTCGAGCTTAGCGGTGCTGGACATCTTTCTCATTACGAAGAGCCGGAATCTATAGCAGATTCAATACTTAGTTTTTTGAATAAGAAGCAATAACTCTTCTATACAGTTGCTCGAATTTTTTAATAACATTTTTCATGTCGTGCGTTTTAGCAATCCTAACACTTTGCTCACCAAATTTCTTGCGTAGCTTTTCGTCGCCAACAAGCATAGTTATACTCTCGGACATCACCCTGACATTGTCTACTGGCACAATAAATCCGTTTTTTCCATCTTGGCATAACTCAGGAAGCGCCCCCGCACCAACGGCTACAGCCGGCTTGCCTGAAGCCATTGACTCCAAAAGCGCTAGGCTCTGTAGCTCCGCAGGTGAAGGCATAACAAATATATCACCGACCCGATGTAGCTGCTCAAGATCATCGTCACTTACACGTCCGGCAAATGTTATTGAGTCTGCTATTCCTAAAGCCTGCGCAAAGTCTTCAAGGCTCTCCGTCGCATTTCCATCGCCAACAATTAAAAAATGTGCCTTATGGTGCTTCAAAACTGACTTTGCTGCGTGAAGCAAAATATGTACATGCTTTTCACGATCTAGCCGACCGATATAACTCACAATAGGCGTATCAGTAGGGAGTTGAAAAGTGTCGTAAATGCTCTTCTTGGGTGCTATAGGTCGAAAACGAAGAAGATCAATGCCGTTTGAAATAGGTATAAGTGGCGCATCTACTGTTGCATTTTTAAATAGATCAATCGCAGACTGAGTAGGCATAATTATGCAACTCGCCCCCTTATAGAGCATCATGCCATAACGAGTAAAAATACTACTCACAGGCTTAGCTAGGGGAGTAATAATACGCACATTTTTAATAATGTTCTCAGGCATAACGTGGTTGGTTGCAACTACCGGAATAGATAATTTACCCGCACTAGCAATCGCAGCCAAGCCGACACCAAGCTGCGTATGTACATGAACTATATCGGGTTTAAAATCTTTTAAAATAGTACGTACTTCGCGCTCCAAAACAACCGAAATACGTAAATTTTGTCGAAAAGGAAAACGCACTGAACGAGTGCGAACTATCTGATAACCTTCATCTTGCTCCGCATAGCGCCCACCAGTTTGAGAAGGTGCTATCACCAGAACTTCATGCCCAGCGCGAGTAAGACCAAGCGCCAAGGTGCGCGCGGCTGTAGCTACACCGCTCTTCATAGGCCAATGTTGGTCATTTGCTATTACAATTCGCATAGTACTTGGGTTAATTATAGCAGAACTTAGTGGTATACTTTTCCTATGTCTAACAGTCGTATACTCCTGCAAGCCCTTAAATATACTGTTCTTACTTTTGCCAGCATACATCTGTTAATTTCCTGTAGTCTCATGCTACTAAAAGATATTCAGGAGGGAAGTCTATTTAGAATTACTGCCATGGATCGTTTGTGGCCTATTTTGGATGACAAGTTAATATACTTCGCACTCTCTCAACTAATTTGGGTCCTTGCTCTCGGTGGTTATTTTGTTTATCTACTAAATAAAAACCGCGCCACGCAACCCGACGAAAAACAATGAAAATTTTTATAGACGCCCGCTGGACCCAAACTGAATTTCACGATGGCATTAGTCGCTACGGCTCAAGTTTAATTACTGCACTACATAAAATCCAACCTGTAACGGTGCTTATTCATGACAAAAAACAGCTTGCATTCTTGCCCAAAAAAATACCTTATATTTTAGTTAACAACCCAATTTCACTTCGTGAATTACTGCTACCGCGCAAGCTCAACCAACTTGGGGCAGATGTAGTTTTTAGCCCACTGCAATATATGGGTATTTGGGGTAGGAAGTACAAACTTATACTTACTCTTCAAGACTTAATCTACTATCGGCACCCAAAACCACCGACGTTTCTAGCATTTCCAATACGTATCGTTTGGCGTTTATTCCACTTTTCCTACTGGCCTCAGCGCCTGTTGCTTAATCAAGCAGATGCCGTTGTCACCGTTAGCCACACTTCAAAAAAATATATCCAGGAAAATAACATTACAAAAAATCCAATCACAGTGGTTCGCAATGCACCAAGCCCCTTAAAGATAAAGCTCAAAAAGCCAACAAAAAAGTTAGTGTATATGGGCTCTTTCATGCCGTATAAAAATGTAGAAACACTCATATCAGCACTTGAATTTTTACCAAATTACGAACTTCATTTACTTTCAAAAATAAATCCAAAACGCGAAAAAGAACTCGTGGAAATGGCTCCAAAAGACGCCCAAATAGAGTTTTACGGTGGCGTAACAGATCAAGAATACAAAGAGCTCTTGAGCAGTGCTCACGCACTCGTTACAGCAAGTAAAGAAGAGGGTTTTGG
>CAYGHK010000034.1:4862-7154 GCA_964349645.1 uncultured Candidatus Saccharibacteria bacterium
CGGAAAACTGCGAGCACCCGCCACCTGCTGATCGAGCCAATCAAGATCAACATCTGCGTCAATCTCGCCCTCCTTGGGCGGTATAAACAGCAGCTTCATGATCGGTTTGCTCAAGTGATTCCAGAGCGGACCAAACGGCAACACTCGCACCAAAGGTGCTGTGAGGTCGAGTGGGCGCTGAAAATCACTACGACCCGTAGGAGCGTCAACAACTACAAGGTCAATATCGACCTTGATCACTGGCGACTTCTCGAGACTCTGCTGGATATCGTACGCCAACAGCGCACCCATAGAACTACCTACGAGCACAATCCTCTCAATGCCAGATTCTCCTGCACAGGCTCTAAGCAAATGATCTCTCACCATTGATGCTATGCGTTCTGGCCGAAACCGAGGGGTAGCGTAATCAACGCCCCACACCTGACCAAATCGAGCCCACAAATCGAGAATTCTATCCGACATAACCGTCGAAGCCGCCAGCAAACCTGGCAGAAAAACGATTATTACGTCATCTCTATTTGAAGATCTGAGATGATTGACAGAGCATGCTTTCTCAGCAGGTGACACCATATTAAGACGCCACAACGCATCATACAGCAGTGACATAACGGCCACTGCTAGCAAAACGCCAACAGCAATCGCTGCCATTACTACAATCTGCGATATCATCGCACCCACCCTTTCAAAGGCTTGTTAAAGTATTGTTAAGGTACTAGTATTATTATAGCATAAAATATAATATTTTACAATATTAATGAACTACTGTTGATTTATTATTTATATTGTTTATACTCGTTAGAGTACTTTGTCAAATCAACTGGAAGGATGTAGTTTGCCGACTACGCAGAATACAGCCCAACACCGGGTACTTTTGAGGCCAGGTATGAAATGGTTCTTCAACATGAAGAACGATCACAAAAAGCTGCAAATACCCGAAACGTCAACCATACAGCCAGACTGTAAGGTGCACCCAAAGGCCCGTATAGGCAACTGGGTGACTACGGGCAAAAACTGCTCCATCAACAAACACGCCGCCGTAGGCACGCGTCGGCCCAATTCAACCAACCTCGACGGAGTCACCATTGGTGACAACGTAACGATCAAGAAAGAAGCAAGGGTCAAGCCCGGATGCACAGTACCAGACGGTACTACCATCGAAGCAGGGGAGACCTTCCCGAAAGACTAGTACGAAACCTCTCGTAACGATATACGTAGGGCAAGGATGCCACAGTATGTCCACGAGAGGTGTTTTTTATGTAAGATAGGATACAATAAAGGTTATGAGTAAAAAGCCCAAAAAGCCAGTTTCGAGTTTGGTTAACCGTCGGGCACGGTTTGACTATGAATTGGGCGACGAATTAGTTGTAGGCATAGTTCTTACTGGCCCTGAAGTACGAGCCGCACGTGACGCCCATGTTCAATTGAAGGGTGCTTTCGTAAACGTCCATAACGGTGAGCTGTATTTAAACAATGCAAGTTTTAGTCTAAGGCTAAACGAAAAGGGCAAAACAAATGCTCGTACAGTAGATACAACTCCTAGAAAACTACTCGCGCATCGCAAACAAATAGACGAATTCATGGCCAAAAAACAAGCGGGCTTTTCTATAGTACCAACGAAGCTACTTACTAGCGGCCGGCATATAAAAGTCGTTATCGCTATTGGTAAGGGTAAAAAACGGTACGATAAACGCCAAACGATCAAACGCCGCGACATCGAGCGAGACACAAAACGCTTACTAAAATAACAAAATACAGAAACTATTGACAACGGCTTAATTAGGGAGTAGTATAAGCTCTATTGTTGAGAGGTTCCTTGGAGCTTTTCAGCATAACCTTAAAAAGGTAAAGACAAAGCAGCGCAAAGAGAAGCTAAAACATTCTATATTCAACACACGACTAGAGAATGACTTCCCTCAGCAATGTCCGCGTCTAAAATATGCAGCGTCTCAGCAGGCCACATCAAAAATGCCAAACGAGACACCCTCAGGTTATGAACATTCAAACCTGAGCGTCCTACCACTGCAGTGGCGAATATGCCGCCTTGGTGTACACCAAAACCCGTGATTGCGTTCATCGCAGGAGTCAAAAGAAGATTTTCTTCAAGGCCATACGGCCCTAGACCCCCCACGATCTACGAGTCACCGAATGGTCCCTTCACTAAGGCGGCATCGCCGCAAAACATCAAGTCCCCGTGTATTTACACGGGGCATTTTCTTTTTCTGATAAAATAGATGTAATGAAACTTTATTCCTGGAACATCAACGGCATCCGAGCAGTGCTACGAAAAGGCGA
>CAYGHK010000035.1:0-7071 GCA_964349645.1 uncultured Candidatus Saccharibacteria bacterium
AATCGTCGGGCTCTTCTTTTTGTTTGAGTCCAAGATCAGCAGAATGTTTCGAAACGCTATGTGGAATCGTTTTGAAAAGCAAACAGGTATTGATCGTCCTGAAAACTGGGATCAGCCTTTAGCTCCAACCACTCCACAGCCTGTCATCGACAGGCGATAGCCGCCGACAACCCCTCGTCTATACGATTGAAGGAGTCACATCGGTGGCTTTTTCAATTTGCGTTTTTATTATCATAGTAATACTATTGAGGGTAGATCGGGGATGAGGTGTATATGAGAGACAAAAATGTTACAGATAAATTAACTGATGTACTTGGTTATTTGTTTGTTTTTACTTTTGTTATACCGATAATTCCATTTGTAGCCTACATTACATACACAAATTTTCATATTTAGATATTTACACAAAATAACATTGCTAATTTGACTATTTTATTATAAAATAAGCATATGATCACGCGGAGAGGGCGCTTGACGCTCTCGATGCGTCGAGCGCTTATTATTTTACCTCTGTGGGTGCTGTGTGGAATATGGATGTGGATGTGGTGGCTAGAGCCGTCAAGAGTTGATACCGCTTCTCTATATTTTCCTCTAACTAGCGCCCTACTTTATGAATTTGCAATTTTGCCGAGTATTTTTTTGTATTTTGTATTAAAGGCTAAAATACCCAAGAAAAAGATGCCACTCAAAAACAAAAAGGTTGCAGTTATATCTCTGTGTGTACCCTCTAGCGAATCGTTAGATATTGTTGAGAATCAACTACGCGCTATGTCTGAGATCACTTACCCTCACGACAGCTGGATATTAGATGAAGGTAACGACCCAGAAATTAAAAAACTCGCGAAACAATATGGCGTGAAACACTTTAGTCGAAAAGGCATAAGAAAATACAACCGACCCAGTGCGCCGTTTCAAAAAAAGACAAAAGCTGGAAATGTTAATGCATGGCTAGATAGGGTCAAGTGGCGTAGATATGACTACTTTGTACAACTTGATATCGACCATATACCTCAGCCAAATTACCTTAATAAAACACTTGGTTATTTCAAAGATGAAAAAGTTGCCTGGGTGCAGGCGCCATCGGTATATAAAAATTTAACATCGTGGATTTCTCGTGGATCCGCCGAACAAGAGCTGGTTTTGCAAGGACCGCTACAGATGGGCTTTTATGGTTATAGTGAAACCCCTTTCATAATTGGGTCGCATTGCACATACAACATGAAAGCCGTAAGAGAGATTGGTGGATTTCAACCAACCCGTGCTGAAGATCATTTAGACACAGTGTTGCTGTCGAGCAAGGGATACAAGGGCGTATTTTTGCCAGAAATTATTGCTCAGGGTGACGGACCCGAAACACTAAGTACCTACTTGGCTCAACAGTTTGCCTGGGCATACAGTATGTTTCAGGTACTAACGCAACATAGCCCAAAGCTACTGCGCACTATGTCGTGGAAAAGAAGGCTGCAATTTTTATTTGCACAGACGTGGTACCCCCTTTGGTCATTAGCTTATATGATAATGTTCATAACGCCCGTTGTTGCACTAATAACAAAGCAAGAAGTTGCTTCGATGCAACCTGAAGATTTTGGGATACACATATTGCCTGTGTTTTTGTGTTCATTTTTAATTTGGTGGGCTGCAAGACCCATTATGCAGCCTCAAACCGTAGGGCTTTCATGGCGAGGTATGATACTGCATGCTGTTCGCTGGCCAATTATACTGCGAGCAATTGTGAGTGTTGTGTTTAAAATCAAGAAACCATATATGATCACTCCAAAGGGCAGTTTTGCTCACCAAGCACCCACAATTAACACTTACAAACCTTTCCTTATATTAGGGCTTATAAACTGCTTGGCTATTTTATATGCAACTGCAGTATATGGCATAAACACGCCAGCAGGACAGATAGTATTTGCCCTGAGTAACGCCTGTTTCATGTTGATAATATGCTTGGTTGATATTGACCTGCGTCTACGTCAAAGCTCGAAGAGTGTATTGGAGCTCAACCGTCATTGGTATACGCCGGTTGCTGCTGTAATGGCTTTGGTCATTTTAACTGCTATATCTGCTATATCGTCACCACTTGCGACCGATCAGTTGGCCAAGGCTATATCCGGGCCGGTACAAAACCCGCAGACGACTAAGAATGTCGACCAAATGAACATTGCTGAGCTAAAGCAAGCCCTCCAGTCTCAACCCGCCTGGCCTAGTAACAAAGCAATGCCAAGCCTGGGAGTTTATAGTCCAGATCAAAGAGCAGTCTCTAACCAAGCATTTATTGAACATTCTTTTGTAGACTGGGATGATACGGAAATACTCGCACGACAAATTGTCAAAACTCAAAAATCGGGTAACATTTCACTTATAACTCTAGAGCCACGCACAGATGAAACAGGAGATATTTTGCTAGAGAAAATTGCAAATGGTTCGTACGATAGTAAGCTGAAAGAAATATCAGAAATATTAGCAACCTCAAACCAACCAGTATACGTAAGATTTGCACATGAAATGGAATTGGCTGAGCTATACCCATGGGGAGCTCAGGAGCCTTCAAATTACATTTCTGCCTATCGCCATTTTGTTGATTATGCTCGATTAAACAATGCAAAAAACGTTCGATGGGTGTGGTCGCCCGCTGGAAATAATGGTAGCGAAGCCTACTATCCGGGCGATGATGTCGTAGACGTTATTGGAACTACAATATTATATGACCAATATTGGTATGGCTACTATGAACCTTCATTTTATGAACTGGCTTCTACTAGATTTAGTTTGCAGTACTTTGGTAAGCCCGTCTGGATTGTTGAGCTAGGAGTGGGTAATGCGAACAAAACATACCAGCAATCTTTGATACGAGACTCTCTTGCTCTACATAAGGAGTATGGATACGATGCTGTTGTATACCTAAACATTGCAGATTCAAATATAGAAGGTCCGGATTATCGTCTTGATAATACATCTATATTATTCAACTCTATTTCGACGCACTAAATATCGCATAATACGACTGAAACTTTTCCTTACTATTTGTTATAATGATTACAAATATGGGGAAAAAATCAAAAATCATTTTCTTGATTTTGCTAGGTCTTACAGCTTTAGCAGTGTTTACTTTTTTGATCTACGGTAAAGATATCCCTGTACTCGACCCCCAAGGAACAATTGCCGGCAAGCAGCGCGATCTTATAGTCATAGCCACCCTTCTGATGCTGATCGTCGTTATACCCGTATATATACTGACGTTCGCTATCGCCTGGAGGTATCGTGCGGGAAATAAAAAGGCAAAATACAGCCCAAATCTCGCTGGTAATCGTTGGGCTGAAACTGTATGGTGGGGCATACCAATGGTTATCATTGCAATACTCGCAGGCATAACATGGACTAGCTCCCACGAGCTCGATCCTTTTAAGCCAATTGAGTCTGATAAAAAAGCCGTTACCGTGCAGGTTGTCGCCTTGCAGTGGAAATGGCTTTTTATATATCCTGAGCAAGACATTGCCTCTCTAAACTTTGTACAATTTCCAGTAGACACACCGGTCAATTTTGAAATTACTTCAGACGCTCCTATGAATTCATTTTGGATACCAAGTTTGGGTGGACAAATTTACGCTATGAGCGGCATGACCACAAAGCTGCATCTAATGGCAACAAGCACCGGCAACTTCCCCGGCTCTTCGGCAAATATAAGCGGTAAAGGTTTTTCCGATATGAAGTTTATTGCCAAAGCAAGTTCCGATGAAGATTTCAAAAACTGGGTGCAACTAGTAAAGCAATCTCGAAATACTCTAACTAAATATGAATACACCAAGCTTGCCAAACCTGGTAAAAATTCTTCGCCAATTTACTACTCTTCGGTTGAAAAAAATCTTTATGACTCCGTCATAACCAAATATACCGAGCCACAAGACACTACTCAGAAAAATGGGCATATAAATATGGAAAGTATGGGACACTAGGTATATGTTCGGACGACTTACCCTAGATGCACTTCCGCATGAACCAATTGTACTTGGTGGTGCAATTTCTATGGGTGTTGTTGCTCTTATAGTTGTATGCTTGCTGTTTTACTTAAAACGTTGGAAGTGGCTTTATAAAGAGTGGTTAACGAGCTTGGACCCAAAGAAGATTGGGGTAATGTACATAATAGTCGCCGTTTTGATGCTACTACGAGGAGTCGCCGACGCAGGGATGATGCGCGCGCAACAAATACTTTCAGTAGGTGACGCGCAGGGCATACTGACTTCGGAACATTTCCAGCAAGTTTTTTCAGCTCATGGAACTATAATGATTTTCTTTGTGGCAATGGGCCTCATGTTTGGTTTGATAAATCTTATAATGCCGCTGCAGATAGGGTCCAGAGATGTCGCTTTTCCTTTTTTAAACTCGGTTAGTTTTTGGTTTTTTGTTGCCGGAATGATGCTGATTAATTTGTCACTAGTATTGGGAGAATTTTCTGCCGCTGGTTGGTTGGCATACCCCCCACTTTCCGGGATTGAATACAGTCCAGGAGTCGGTGTAGATTACTGGATATGGGCACTACAGATAGCCGGTATAGGTAGTCTGCTTTCGGGGATTAATTTCTTGACCACAATCTTAAAAATGCGAGCACCAGGTATGACTCTGATGAGGATGCCAATCTTTGTATGGACAGTTATGGGCAGCATGATACTTGTTATTTTCGCCTTCCCTATTTTAACTGCAACCCTCGGCATGCTATCACTTGATCGTTTGCTGGGTATGCACTTCTTTACTTCTGACTTTGGCGGCAATCCAATGATGTATATCAATCTTATATGGGCTTGGGGACACCCTGAGGTTTACATTTTGATATTGCCAGCGTTTGGAGTTTTCTCGGAAGTTGTGGCAACATTTTCAAGAAAGAAATTATTTGGCTACACGTCTATGGTTTGGGCTATCGGCGCAATTACCTTCCTTTCTTATGTTGTATGGCTGCACCACTTCTTCACTATGGGAGCTGGAGCAAACGTCAATGCATTTTTCGGAATCATGACAATGATTATCGCAATTCCTACCGGAGTGAAGGTATTTAATTGGCTGTTTACAATGTTTAGAGGCAGGGTTCATTTTACAAGTACAATGGTGTGGTTTTTGGGATTTGTCGCCACTTTTACAATAGGTGGCATGACGGGAGTACTCCTAGCAGTGCCAGCTATAGATTTCCAGGTGCACAATAGCTTGTTCTTGGTGGCGCATTTTCACAATATGGTTATTGGCGGAGTAGTCTTCGGATATATGGCCGGAATCACGTATTGGTTTCCAAAGATATTTGGCTTTACACTGCACGAAAAACTCGGCAAATACGCAGCTTACTGTTGGATAGTTGGCTTTTTTGTAGCATTTGTCCCACTCTATATTCTTGGTTTTATGGGTGCAACAAGACGTCTAGACCATTACGATGCTTCGATGGGCTGGCAAGGTTTGTTTGTAGTGGCAGGTATAGGCGCTGGCATAATAATGCTTGGTATCGGACTACAAATACTACAGTTTGTGGTTAGTATTTGGCAACGCAAACAAAATATTGATACGACTGGAGATCCTTGGAATGGTCGCACACTTGAGTGGTCTACTGTCTCTCCAGCTCCTTTTTATAACTTTGCTATACTGCCAAAAATCAGTGGCCGTGATGCTTTTTGGCAATCAAAAAACTCAAAATCTACAAACACTGAAACACCAGAATATACAGATATAGAGCTACCAAAAAATAGTCCGTATGGTTTTGTAATAGCCATATTTATTTTCCTTTGTGGTTTCGGTATCATTTGGCATATATGGTGGCTTGCTGCAATTGGCCTACTTGCTGCAATCGCGTGCTTCATTGTGCGTTCGCTCGATGAAAATACTGAGTACAAAATATCGGCAGCAAAACTTGCCAAACTGGAAGCTTTGAGCAAGGAGCAGCGTGTATGAACGAAGACAGTAAGACAAACTTAGGATTTTGGATTTACCTAATGACTGACTGTATTGTTTTTGCAAGCTTGTTTGCAACATATGCTGTACTTCAAGGTAATACTTTTGGCGGGCCTAGCGGAGCTGAACTATTCGAGCTACCATTTGTACTAACCGAAACATTGATTCTACTAACAAGCAGTTTTATGTGTGGACTAGCAGTACTAGCAGCGCGTAAACGTGACAAAAAGCTAGCACTTACTTTTCTTGGCATTACATTTGCTATTGGATTGGCATTTATAAGTATGGAGATCAGCGAGTTTATACATCTTGTAAATGAGGGTAATGGATGGCAACAATCGGCTTTTCTGTCCGCATTTTTTACTCTTGTAGGAACACACGGTCTGCATATAACGATAGGACTTATTTGGGCTACATTCCTGGGTCTGCAAATATATATTCAAGGGTTAAAAAATATCACTATAAAGAGACTGTTCTTGTTTAGTCTATTTTGGCACTTCCTAGATATTGTCTGGATATTTATTTTCACTATTGTGTATCTTATGGGAGTCGTACTATGAAATCTTATGTAAGTGGGTTTATTATTTCGCTACTACTAACTTTGACAGCTTTTGCCCTTGTTGCTCAACATATTGATTCAAGCCAAGACGCGCTTTCAGGTAATGTATTAATACCAGTTGTTATAGGCCTGGCTATTATTCAACTTATTGTGCAGTTGGTATTCTTCCTGCACCTAGGTCGTGAGAAAAAACCTCGATTTAATCTAACTGCATTTTTATTTATGCTATTGGTCGTTGTGCTTCTAGTAGGAGGTTCATTATGGATAATGGCGAATTTAGATTATCACGGCATGCATGATAAAAATATTGAAAACCACATCATACATGACGAAGGTATGGATCACTAAATGAAAAAACAAAGTACTTTCAAAGAATACTACTACCTTACAAAACCGGGCATAATAAGAGGCAACGTCATTACGGCAGCAGCCGGATTTTTATTGGCATCGAAAGATGAGTTTCATTTAGGAACATTTGTTGCAATGCTAGTCGGCATATCATTAGTCATTGCATCAGCCTGCGTTCTGAACAACTACATTGACCGTAAAATTGACGCCAAAATGGAGCGCACAAAAAAACGTGC
>CAYGHK010000036.1:0-6810 GCA_964349645.1 uncultured Candidatus Saccharibacteria bacterium
GCTTCCGAGTATGTCGAACAACTTCTACCGGATGCAAGAAAATTAAATCCTGGCATGAAGATAACGGCGGAGAGTGTATATGAGCTGAAACGTGAAGACGAGTCGCTTGACCTGGTATTTTTACTTGAGGTTCTAGAGCATTTAGATTATCCAGAAACAGCACTGAAGGAGATATCACGAGTAGTAAAGCCAGGCGGGTATTTAGTCCTAGGAGTCCCGAGAGAGCCTTTGTGGCGCACGTTGAATATGGCGAGGCTCAAGTATGTACGAAATCTCGGAAATACAACTGGGCATTTAAATCACTGGTCAAAACGAAGTCTAGTAAAACATGTGAGCGAAAATTTCCACGAGGTTATAGAAGTTCGATCACCTCTGCCATGGACACTTGTTTTGGCTCGTAAACCAATAAACCATGAATAAAAAACTAATAAATATCATACAAGCAGTACTGACGATTGCGCTCATTGCATTTGTAGTTTTAAAAGCCGGTGATTTTTTCAAACATGTTGACTGGCATGCGGTAGCTAGTAGTTGGCCGGCAATTTTACTTTCCGGCGCTTTGTTTGTTTGTGGTTACTTAGTATTAGCATGGCACTGGATGTATGTTTGTCGGATGATTGATGCCAAAGCCAGCGATAAGCAATGGATAGTTTTTTTTGCTTCTCAACCTTATAAATATTTACCAACCAGTTTGTTTACATTTTCTTCTCGTGCAATGTTTGCGTCGAAATTTGGTATGAGCTTAAAACAAAGCAGCGAAGCACAGCTAATAGAAAACCTAAATCTAGTTGGGTCTGCTCTGGTAACTGGAGGTCTATTGTTGCTACTAAATTACAATTTTTTTATCGGCTTGTTTGCGTCTCTGATTGTAGCTATCATATGTCTTTTAATATGGAATCAACGTTCAATAAAAATACCGAAAATTAACCTCAAACTAGACCTCACGAAATGGTTTAAAAGTTTGGCGATAGTTACTCTAGGCTGGTTTATAGTCGGGTTTGGTTTTTTCGTTATGGTTATTGGTCTAGAGGGTAGGGTGGAGCCTATTTTGTCGATTGCAGCAAGTAACCTTGCTACTGGCCTAGGAATACTTGCTGTATTTGCACCCGGTGGTATAGGTGTACGCGAACTCGTGTTTCATTATCTGACATTTGCTAGTAGTACAATTTTGATATGGAGACTAACCACTTTTGTAGTAGATATTATATTTGGCGCCTGGGCTGGCTGGACTATTTCACGTAGTCGGCGATAATTTTTCGGATTTTTGTTTCAAACAATAGCTTATCGAACCGCTTTGAGCGTTGTACTAGGGTGTTGTAGCTAAATTCTGTTACTTCTCTTTTTTGTATTGCCGTTATCAGACTATCTACAGTTTGGTTTTCGAAAAATATTCCAGTAACTCCTTCTTCAACAATATCGAGTGCGCCACCTTTTTTGTAAGCTATTACCGGTAAACCAGCTGCCAATGCTTCAACTGCTGATATGCCAAAATCTTCTTCGTTTGGAAATAAGAATCCTTTTGACGAACGAGCTAATTGCTCTAAATCCTCGTCACTTATGCGGCCAGTAAAAACAATAGTTGGTCCTGCAAGTTTTTTCAAACGCTGAGTGTCAGGTCCGTCACCTACGACCGTAAGTTTTGCACCTAGTCTATTGCAAGATTCTATTGCAAGGTCAAAGCGTTTGTATGGTACGTGCCGACCCCATAATATGTAGCCATCACGATTGGTAGTATTTTTACCAATAAATCTCTTAGTATCTACTGGAGGATGCACAACGACAGAATCTCTGCCGTAGTATTGCTTGATCCTTTTTTTGGTTACTTCTGAGTTTGCTATGAAGTGGTCAACACCCTTAACCGCACGTAAATCCCTCTTTCGCATCCAACGCACAAATATAGGTATAGTTGGACGAATCAATGGCGTTAAGATACCAAAATGAAATTCTCGTTTGAATTCTTCGTAGTGACTCCAGTAATAGCGTATTGGGGTATGACAGTAGCAAATATGAATTGCTCCTGGTTTTTTGCGTACAGCTTTTGCCTCGGCACTTGAGCTAGAAATTATAATGTCGTATTCACTTAGGTCTAATTTGGCAAACGCAAAAGCCCTAAGCACTGGCCACAAAATATGTTTGTATCGTACAGATTTAGGTAATATTTTTTGTAAATATGTTGTGCGTACGTCTTTGTCTGCAAATGCAGCTGCTGAGTTTTTGTCGTACACGCTTGTATAAATTGGAGCGTCAGGAAAAAGCCTAGATATTTCCAGTACCACAGGCTCAGCTCCGCCCATACTAGTGAGCCAGTCGTGAACAATAGCAACTTTCAATTTAGCCATACAACTATTTTAACAGTAACGAGGAGGAGTTTCTTATTTGCTTTCGCTTATGCTTGCAATTCGATGTTTTTCAAGACACACTTGGTATATACATATGTCTACTGAAATAATCTCAAATCCCTCCGCTGAACCACAGCCACTGCCAGAAAGAGTAGAGCCTTATGAGCCTAGAACTGCAATTTCTAGCCTAAGTAGGATTGTGATAGTTGGTAGTGGCGGCCGCGAAGACGCTATTGGCCAGACTATTAGCAGTCAACATCAAGTTGGTATCTATTTTGCACCAGGCAACGGCGGCACAGAAGAATACGGTAGAAATATATCAAGCTACAATGTTGATAATATTGCTGAAATAGATCCAGAGCTTGTAATTATAGGTCCAGAGCAGCCGCTTGTTGAGGGTTTGGCCGACAAGTTACGAAATCGCGGCATTAAAGTATTTGGTCCAAATGCCCGAGCTGCTGAACTAGAGGGAAGTAAGTTTAAAGCGGCGATGTTCATGGAGGAGTATTCCATACCCTATCCTCACACCAGTGTAGCCAACTCGTATGAAGGCGCTTTGCAATACATTAATGAATTTCCTGCAAACAGCTATGTCATAAAAGAAGACGGACTTCGTGGCGGTAAGGGTGTGTATTTGCCTGAAAGTTACGAAGATGCTGAAGCGGTAATAGAGGGAATCAAAAGCTATGATGATCCAATTCTTTTTCAGGAAAGACTAAGCGGACCAGAAGTTTCAGTATTTGTACTTTCAGACGGTAAAAATTGGACAATCTTGCCATATGCTCAAGATCACAAACGTTTGAAAGATAATGACGAAGGTCCTAATACTGGTGGAATGGGTGCATACGCCCCAGCTGATTTTCTTGTAACTGAGCAACAAAAAGCTGCTATTGAGGAGATTGCAGCTCGTTCTATAAAAGGCATGTCAGACGAAGGAACTCCCTACCAGGGCGTTCTATACATCGGCATTATGCTTGCCAAAGAACGCGATGACGAGCCCGTTGTCATAGAATACAATGCACGTTTTGGTGACCCTGAGGCACAGGTACTCATGCCTCTTCTAAACGAGGCAGATATAGATATATATGAAACTTTGTTACGTACAGATGTTCATGAAGGCTTGCGTCATTTTGACACCTATCTTGTACAAGAAAGTCTCGCCAAATCAGCTATTACAGTTTGTTTGGCCGCCGGCGGTTATCCTGAGAATCCAGAACTGGGCGAAACCATACACTTCGAAGATTCACAACTCAAGGACGTTGCGATTCATCACGGTGGGGTTGTGTATGATATGCATAGAAACAAAAAGAAAACATCTGGCGGGCGAGTCCTGTATGTTACTGCTGTTGGCGAAACTATTGATGAAGCTGCAGCGGAAGCATACTACCCCATCAATTATGGTGGTATAAAGTTTAACGACATGCAGTATCGAAGTGATATTGGACACCAGGCACGCTTTTAGTAAGTACTTATTTTGCGCCGTCTTTGCTAATAACAACCCAAATAGTTTTAAACAGTATTTTTATATCTAGCCAAAAACTCCAATTTTGAGCGTAGTAACTCTCAAGCTCTATGCGCTGTTCAAAGCTAAGGTCGCTACGGCCCGATACTTGCCACAAACCAGTCACTCCTGATTTAACTGAGTGCAATAACGCACCACGTCCACGTGTCAGCTTCATTTCTTGCGGTAAAATTGGCCTTGGCCCAACTAGAGAAAGATCACCTTTTAAAACATTGAAAAATTGCGGCAATTCATCCAAAGAAGTTCTACGCAAAAATTTCCCAAAACCTGTGATTCGAGGATCATTTTTGACTTTACGATGCAACTCATATTCGCGAGCTAAATCTTCTCTGCCCATTGCTCTAAATTCTATTGCTGCATCTCGCTTGCCATACTTTGGGTTCATAGATCGGAATTTTAACAATGTGAATCTTTCGGAGTATCGACTGAGTCTTGCGCTTTTATAAAGTGCCGGTCCGGGGTTAAATATTTTTTGAAGTATATATATAATCAACAAAACTGGCGAGAGGATTATTAAAAGGGGAATAGTAATAACAAGATCGAAGACCTGTTTGACGATCTCTCCCCAGCCAATCAATGCAGTTTGAGAGACCGAAATCATAGGATAACCAAGAAATAGGTCGACGGTATTTTTACCCGAATAAAATTCACTTTTACCAGGTATAAAGTTGTAGTCTATGTGATGAGTTTGGGCAGTTCTCAAAATTGCTTGGTTTTTTGAATCATCGCCGTATAAATCGGTTTGAATAATAGCTGTGATATGTAGAGGCTTTATAATCCCCAAGGCACGTTCAATAGAATTGTAGTGAGCAATATCGAGATTGCTAGGAATAAACTTTTTTGGACCAGCAAGTGCCGATATATGGTAGCCGCTTTTGCTCGTTTGCGATAGTTGCTTTACGATATCATGAGCCGTGTCGTTAGCACCAATAATAAGCAATCGGTGAGCGCCTACGCCATTTCTAAAAAGAATGCCTCTTAAGGTATGAATCAAAAACCGGACAATAACTAGCAATAAAAACGATCCAACAAATGCATACACAGCTACTAATCGCGCCGGGAATACAGGCTGGCCAGAGGCAAATTCGTACCCAATTATAAGTAATATGCCGATAAACGATCCAACTAATAACTTAAGTGTTTCGTTGGTTCGTTTGTTTCGGATGTTGCGGTCGTATAGGCCAAGTGCGCCAAGAGTTATTATCCAAAAAGGTGCGATAGCTAAAAATGTGAAAAAGTAATCAGTAGCTGCTACTTGAGAGACTAAGGGGCGAGGGTCAAATTGAACTCGAATAATATAAGCAACAATGAAAGCAACTGCCAAAACAAGCAAATCGGCTAACATCAGTAAAAGGCTATAAAAAACGTTGTTTCTCACTCGCATTCATTAAGTATTGTATCATTAAAGGGTGAAAAGCATCTCCAAACTTACCCTGTTGACCACCGCTGCACTTCTTGTTGTGTTTGGGCTTGTTGTATTCCACGCACCTATTTCGGTATTTTTTGGCCAATATCTGCCACCAGACATAGTAAAGAGCTGGAAAGAAATAATAATGCTACTTGCAGTGCCATTTGTACTATTCTTGATATACAAAGAAGGTTTGATGGGTCAAATTACACGAGATCGTCTGCTTCAACTTATTGGTTTTTATGCATTACTTCATATTGTGTTGCTGTTTTGTTTTCAAACAGATGCGTATCAAAAAGCAGCTGGTCTAGCAATTGATTTAAGGTATTTGTTATTTTTTACTCTTGTTTTTTGCATTGTCGTACTTTGGCCAAAATCCCGACACATCTTTTTAAAGGTTGGTATTGTTGCAGCTGCTATTTCTATCACTTTTGCTCTATTGCAGGCGACATTGCTTCCTAACGATATTCTAAAATACATAGGCTACTCAGACTCCACAATAGCCGCTTATCAAACGGTTGATAAAAATAGCGACTACATACGTGTTAATGGTACATTTCGTGGCCCTAATCCACTAGGTGCTTATTCGGTAGCAGTGCTTAGCTTGTTGTTTGCATGGGTAGTAACTCATAAAAAAAAGGCGAGAGAGTATAAATGGCTGCTTGTAGGTACAGGTATTTTGGTTGTAACCGCACTTTGGGCAAGCTACTCTCGTAGTGCCTTTCTAGCCCTATTTGTCGGTTTTACAACTATAATTTTCATATCATTTAAAAATAAAATTAATCTTAGAAACATTTTTATTTTTAGTACACTTATTTTTATGCTTCTGAGCAGCGTCATTGTCTTGAGAGATTCATCACTGGTACAAAATGTTATACTCCACAACAACCCGACCACGGGCTCAAGAGTGGATTCAAACACAGCTCACGTCGATTCTCTAGATCAAGGTTTTGAAAGAGTTATTTTGCAACCTTTTGGTGCCGGCATTGGCTCAACCGGATCTGCTTCTATTAATTCAGACAATCCTTTAATTATTGAAAACCAGTATTTGTTAATAGCACACGAGACCGGCTGGTTTGGGATGGGTCTATTTTTGATTATTTATGTACTTATAATGCAGCGCCTGTATAGCTACAGAAGAGACTGGCTGGCTTTAGGCGTATTTGCAAGCGGAGTAGGGCTTGCCGTGATAGGTTTGCTGCTACCGGTTTGGGTAGATGATACTGTAAGTTTAGTATGGTTTGGGCTTGCCGCAGTTACGCTGGCTTCCCATTTTAAAAAAGATGTAAAGAAAAATGCCACGTCCAACTAAAAAACAAACCGAACTACTAGAATATCTGAAAGGTTTTATAGCTGGTTATGGCTATGGTCCGAGCTATCGAGAAATTCAAAAAGCTCTTGGTTATAGTTCGGTGTCAACTGTAGCCATCCATATAGAAGGACTTATAAAAGCAGGAAAAATAAGAAAAAAAGACTTTTCTGCTAGATCTTTAGAGATTGTTGAGGTTTCGAACAATCTCACAGAGTCTCAACAAAAATGG
>CAYGHK010000037.1:0-6529 GCA_964349645.1 uncultured Candidatus Saccharibacteria bacterium
TAGTTAAATTGCTTGAGACAAAAGGTGAAGAAGTTCGTTATGCGAGAATTAAAGTAACTCTTACTGAGTTTGATAACCTACTTAAATCTCTCAAAAATGAGGGCAAGGTAAGAGAGTTTATCAAGGTAGAGAAGAACGCGTAAGTTCAATTTGCTTCAAATAAAAAAACCCTACTAACACAATAATGTGCGTTCGGGTCGTGTATCAGGAAGGACGAGCTTTGAACTCTCTTCTGCCTTGCTGATTTCTTCTTTACAACTACTACCAGCTTCTGTCGAAGCGAGAGGCTGCTGCAAGAGTCGTGAAAATCACGACATCATACAGTATGTGTGCAAAAATGGCCGTGAGTATTCCGTAGTTGAACACCAGGAAAAACATGACCATCCCTATGAACCAAGCATTCACCCAGCCAAAAAGCCCAAGATGCTGGTGAGCATTTCGAAATGATGCACTAGCCGAGATAATTGCTGCACTGAGCACCCAATTTTGCGGGTGTACTAGTTGAGCTTCTAGTACGCCTAGGGTTGACCAGTTAGCAACTGGTATGAGCAAGCTGTTGTACATCCATTCGACAAAGCCGAATGTTATGAAATTGAAGAAAGGGATTGTCACCATGGCGCAAAAAAACACCAACCAGCGATAGATCAATTCTTCAAAAACGCCAGCGTTTGCACTGATCCACCAACCACGAACCAGAATTTCACCTGGTTCATACTCGACAGTATCAGAACCGCTCAACCCAATGATTGTAAAAATCAATGTGGCACCAGCTCCCCAGAGGAATATGTACCACACATGGGCTAAGCCGCTGATGACTGATTGGCCGTACCCCTTGAGGTCATCAAAACTGAGGAGAATGTATTCGCCCCAAAAATGATTCAAGAAGACGTAGATTGCAAGTGACAGTACCAATGATATCAGGTACATGATTGTCACAAGCGGCATCGGTATATCGAAGATACTACCTTCTCGTCTTGACACAGATTCTCCTTGATTTTGTTGTGACGAACGGAGCTCAACATATTATTAAATACACTGAACATCGCTCGCCATAACAAGTATCAAAAGAGTAGTAGATGAAAAGTACCTCGGAGCATCACTGCTCAACGAATAGTAAATATTTTATCATAAAAATGATATTTAGTCAATGTACAAACTTTACATATTTATCATTAATCTTCTATTAGAAGGTAGATAATGCTACTTAGAACCAAGGACTTCTTCGATAGGCGCGTAAGTCGTCTGGAATTCTTCAGAACCAATAATGTAGCGGTCACTGCCTATAGCGTCAGGTTGGTCTGGGTCAAAGACCGTAGCAATCATACAGTCCGGGTTGCCAAATTGTTTTTCACCCCAAGGGGCAACAATCTCAATGGGCGCACCTGTTGGGTTTGGAAATGCACGTGCCATGCCTTTTGCACGAAATACACCATCTTCATCGGTAGCTTCATAGCGTTTCGCAAAGTTGTCTGGTTTCAAGACATACTTTTCGCCACCAGGGTTAGTAACTACTACGTCACCAGGTTCCGCAACGTTTACAGTCTCTTCTGTACCATCAGCTAATGTAGTGCTAACTTCTTCATGCTCAGTAACTTGCCGTGCTTCAACAACGCCTTTTTTGGCATACACGGGCGCGTTAGTAAGTAGTTCAGTATATTCCTCAGTTGATAAGTCTAGTTCCTTTGGTGCTTTGTCTAAAGATATTTTTTCCATAATTATTCTCCTATCGTCGTAAATCTGCTGGGCCCCAGTGAGACCCACATGTACACGTTGCTCCTTCTACCATGTCACCATAGTAGACTTTTTCACGGGGGTGGCCAGTCACGCTATGAACCATCCTCTGTATAATATGTCTTTTCTGGGTACTTAACATAACTTCCTGTTTACGATCTTCAGATCTTTGAGACTCGAATGACTTTGGATCTACGTCTGTAGTTGATGCAGGTATTTTTTGATTTTTTTCTATTGCATTCATTGACAAAATACTATCATAAATATTGTATTTTGTCAATGTTTTTTGAGAACTTTTCTGGCGGGCCCGACCGGATTCGAACCGGCGATCTCCTCCGTGACAGGGAGGCGTGATAGGCCAGCTTCACTACGAGCCCATCAGAGAAATTCTCAAATTATTAATTGTTAATGTGTCCCGATACCAGTTAATCGGACGATCTCCTCCGAGGTCGTGGTGGCTGATAGGCCAGCTTCTTTTTACGAGCCCTCGTAATTTTCTGACTCTGGCTATATTACCAGTTTTGGGCTTGCAAATCAACAGAGGTGAACAATAAAGTACTGCAACCCTTTGCTATGGATAGAATATCCGGAGCTTTTATCGTATAATAGTGAGATACAACAATGAATATTGGATCAATACTACAGCAAGTTTCAAAAGACAGAGTGCTAATGGCATCTTGGCTATTTTTGGCCTTAATTTGTATAGCGGTTGTGATACTCTTTGTATTTCGTATTCATCCTACAGAGCTAAATACTCAAACTCGCTACAATGCCTTCAGCGCTCCATACATATACACAAACCCTTGGTACTATTTACTACCAACAGCCTTATTTAGTCTGATGGTGCTTGTTTTGCACACTATTATTGCTATCAAAATATATCTTAGCAGTAGCAAGTATATAGCCCGATTGTTTTTGTGGATCAGTACTATGGTAGTAGTAATAGGGGCATTTGTGGGTTCAGCCGTTCTTGGGCTCGCATCTATCTAATATATGATCGATATTGAACTTCCTCTCGACAAGCGCACCCGCAAATATCGTTTTTTTGAGATCCTACCAGCTGTTATTAGCTATGGATTCATAATATTACTAATAGTTCTAGCTCTGTTTAATCCATTTTTGGCTGCCATATATCTTCTTGCTATCATACTAACTCTTTTTATTAAGTCACTTGCTATTGCAGCACGAACAATACAGGGCTATGGTCAAATGAAAAAAGCTCAATCAACGGATTGGCAAGGAAGATTAAACGATATACAAGTTGCTGAAAGTGGTGGCAATATGTCAGAAGCCGTAAAAAAAAGTGGCTTTTTAGACAAACAACACAAAGCTAACATTGACAAAATACGTAACAATCCAGATATGTATCCTAAGGTAGATGATATTTTTCAGGCTGTTTTGATAGCGTCTTACAACGAAGGCATCGAGACTTTGGAGCCAACAATAAAAGCTGTTGCAGATACTGATTTTCCAAATAAAAGAATTATTCTTGTCATGGCCTACGAGGAGCGTGGGGGTAAAGCAATAGAGGAGACCGTTAAAAATTTGGAGAAAAAATTTGGTACAACTTTTTATGCATTTTTACCGATCAAACATCCAAAAGATCTCAAAAATGAAATTATTGGCAAAGGTGCTAATGTAACATTTGCCGGCAAATATCTTTCTCTCTGGTTAGAAAAGCAAGATATCAGGGATGAAAATATCATAATAACTACTTTAGACAGCGACAATAGGCCCGATAAAAAGTACTTTTCTTATGTAACTTACGAGTATATTACCAGGGAAAATCGCCAAAATCTCTCATTTCAGCCAATAGCGCTATTTTTGAATAACATTTGGGATGCACCAGCGCCTATGCGGGTTGTTGCGACTGGTAACTCTTTTTTCAATATCATTATGTCTATGCGACCTCATATATTACGCAACTTTGCATCACACTCCCAGCCCTTTAAAGCACTCAAAGAAATGGATTTTTGGAGCGTACGAACAGTAGTAGAGGACGGTCACCAATATTGGCGTAGCTATTTTCACTTTGACGGTAAATATGCAGTTATTCCTGTCTATGTACCTATATATCAAGATGCCGTACTATCACACACATACTGGAAAACCCTGAAAGCGCAGTTTGGACAGGTCTCGCGCTGGGCGTATGGCGCATCTGACATAGCTTATGTGGCAGTTCGTGTTGTAGGTAAGAATCGCACAGTGCCTTTTGCTTCTGGGTTTGCTCATCTTTTTCGTCTGATCGACAACCATACAACTTGGGCTAGTATGTCTATACTGGTTGCATTTGGAGGTTGGGTGCCACTTCTTATTAACCCCGAATCATCACGTAGCATAATAGTTCACGAACTTCCTGAGGTGATCAGCCTTATACAAAGACTGGCAACTGTTGGTCTTTTCGTCACTATATTTTTGACATTTAAAATGCTTCCACCGAGGCCAGAGCGTTATAAAAAGCACAGAAATATACTAATGCTAGTTCAGTGGGTGCTAATGCCATTTACTGCCATAGCGTATGGTTCTGCTGCTGCTTTTTATTCACAAACAAGACTAGCTCTAGGCAGGTATATGGATGAATTTAATGTTACCGAGAAGGTAGTTAAGTCTCAAACTCGTAAGTAGCGCTTCAGGTGAGCTGGATGTTTTGCGGCGTATTGTACACTAGCAAGTCTGTCGAAGAGCTTTAAGCTAGTGTATACAGCCTCAGAGATAGCTCCTGGCGAGGTCTCGTTGCCATTATGTAATATCTTAGCTTCAACTGTTTTTGCAAGCGCTTCGGCGTTCTCAGCGCGTTTTAACGGCTTGTGCTCGAAACAACTAGCGATACTTATCAGTAGTTTTGCATGGTGAAAGGGGGTTGATGTACCGCCCTGGATTACCTTTATCTGATCTAACGCAATATCTTCGTAAGTGGTGTATGTGTGGCCACATTCTTTGCAGCGACGCCTACGCCACACAGTTGCCGCCTTTTTGTTTTGACGAGAGTTAATAACTTTAGTATCATTTTGCCCACATTTAATACAAATCATGACTACATATTGTCATACCGCTTTAAAAAAAGCTAGTGGAAAAGTAAAAATTTTCGTGGAAAACGTAGTATTTAAGCTGTATATTCGTAAAACAGCTTGAAGTTTGAAAGCTCAGAGGACTTGGTGGTTGGTTTGCTTTGCTTTTTCATAACTCTATACTAGCACTTAGTACTAAAAAAGTCAATATTGTGTCTATGTAGTTGACTAATGTATTAAAAAATCTCACTCTATATAAGTGAGACATTTTATGTGGTGGGCGATGAGGAATTCGAATCCCCGACCTCCTCAACGTCAATGAGGCGCTCTAGCCAGCTGAGCTAATCGCCCGCGTAAACATCAGCATAACAAAAACAGAGGCCACGTGCAATTGTCTCGTGGTACAATTGTATGCATATGAGTGATAACGACAATCTATATGCAATGCGTCACAGTTTGGCACACATTACCGCCGCAGCTGTTCAGAGGCTTTGGCCTGAGGCGAAATTTGGTGTGGGTCCAGTGGTAAAGGACGGCTTTTATTACGACATAGATATCGACAAAGTTACAATTTCTACAGAAGATTTCACTAAGATTGAAGCAGAAATGCGTAAGATTATAGGTGAAAAGCAAGAATTTAAAAAAAGTGAAAAGCAAATTGATGAAGCAATAGGCTGGGCCAAAGAAGTTAAGCAGCCATATAAGGAGGAGCTTTTAAACGATCTAAAGCGTTCTGGTACGACAGTTGTTAAAGATTTAAATGTCGATGAACTGGGCACTATTACCGAGGGTGATGGAGTTATAGAAAATGTTAGTTTTTATACAAACGGTGACTTTACCGACCTCTGTCGAGGCCCACATGTTGGTAGTACCGGTGAGGTCGGAGAGTTCAAGCTGCTAAGGGTTGCTGGTGCGTATTGGCGTGGCAAAGAGAAAAACCCTCAAATGCAAAGACTTTATGGGGTGGCCTTTGAAACAAAAGAAGAGCTTGAGCATCATTTAGACTTACAGGAGCAGGCCAAGCAGCGTGATCATCGTAAATTAGGCAAAGAATTGGACCTTTTTGTTACTTCTGAACTAGTCGGCTCAGGCTTACCGTTGTTCACGCCGCGTGGTACAGTACTTCGCGAGGAACTGTCCCGCTATTCAAATGAGCTTCGCGAGCAGATTGGCTTTGAAAAAGTCTGGGTACCTCATATTACCAAGACTGCTCTATATGAAAAGTCCGGCCATCAGGCAAAGTTTGGTGATGAGCTGTTTTTGGTTAAAAGCCAAGAAACCTCTGATGAATTTGTGTTGAAACCGATGAACTGTCCTCACCATACTCGTATTTATGCCTCAAAACCCCGAAGTTATCGTGATTTACCAGTACGATACCTAGAAACAACTACAGTATACCGCGATGAAAAAACAGGGGAACTAGGCGGCTTGTCCCGGGTTCGCTCGATTACACAAGATGACAGCCATGTATTTTGTCGACAAGATCAGATTGAGGAAGAGATCAGTAACCTACTAGCTGCTGCTAGAGATATGTATAAGGCTGTCGGTATGAACCTGCGAGTTCGCCTCAGTTATCGTGACGAAAGCGATGCTTATTTGGGTGACCCAGAGCTTTGGAAAGCTGCTCAAAATCAGCTAAAAAGTGCAGTGGAAGCCAATAAGCTAGATTATTTTGAAGTTGAAGGTGAAGCGGCATTTTATGGTCCAAAAATTGATTTTATGGCAACCGATGCGCTGGAGAGAGAGCACCAACTTGCAACTGTGCAGTTAGATTTTGTACAACCGAACAG
>CAYGHK010000038.1:0-6494 GCA_964349645.1 uncultured Candidatus Saccharibacteria bacterium
TGGAGAGAGAGCACCAACTTGCAACTGTGCAGTTAGATTTTGTACAACCGAACAGATTTGAGCTTGAATATGTTGCCGAGGACGGTACTAGGCAAACTCCAGTGATGGTTCATACCGCATTACTTGGTTCAATTGAGCGCTTCCTCAGTGTGTACATTGAACACACCGGTGGCAGATTCCCAATTTGGCTTGCACCGGAGCAACTTAGAGTTATCCAGGTAAAAGATAGTCCAGAGCTCGATGCATTTGTCGATAAGCTTGTTTCTACAGCAAAAGAAAATGGTGTACGAGTAGTTGTTGACCGGTCAAACGAGTCCGTCGGCAAGAAAATCCGGGCAGCCGAAGTGTTGAAAGTTCCATATAGTGTAGTAATAGGTGAAAAAGAGTTAGAAACAGGCAAACTAACACCGAGAGTTCGAAAAGATCTAGCAGTAGACGGTCGCGAAGACGAAGCCTATGAATCAGATAAACTTATCAGTTCTATGGCCAACGAGGTTCGCTCTCGAGCCCAACAATCTTCTATATGAGCCAAGTGAACATTAGTTTCAAAGAGTTAGTATATGAACTTGTAGCTCAGATACCAAAAGGTAAGGTCATGACTTACGGTGATATAGCTGCATTTTGCGGATCAGCGTCTTCGGCGCGTATAGTTGGGGGTTTAGCGCACTTTGGTCCGACGGATCTGCCTTGGCACAGGGTAGTCAATAGATTTGGAGGACTAGCTGCTGGGTATTATGGAGGTAAGCTTGGACATCAAAAGGCGCTTGAGGCCGAAGGCTTTGTTATTGAAGAACAAAAAATTGTTGATTTTGAAAGTAGACGATGGGCACCAAACAGCCTTTAGTGGTAATAACCGGACCAACAGCGAGTGGTAAAAGTGATGTTGCTATGAAGTTAGCCATGAAATACGATGGTGAGATTATTTGTGCTGACTCCCGGACTGTCTATAAAGGCATGGATATTGGTACAGCAAAACCAAGCAGTGACGATCAAAAGCTTGTACCTCATCATTTATTAGACGTCGTTGAGCCTGGTCAGCGATTTACAGTTGCTGACTTTCAAAAATTAGCGTTCCAGGCAATTAAAGACGTTCGTTCAAGAGGCAAAATACCATTTTTAGTTGGCGGTACCGGACTGTATATAGATAGTGTCATTTTAGATTACCAATTTGATGTAGATTACGACCCAGTACAACGTAAAAAACTAGAGAGCATGAGTCTGGACGAACTTTATGATTATTGCAAAACAAACAACATTAAACTACCCGAAAATTACAAGAACAAGAGGCATGTTGTAAGAAATATTGAACGTGGAGGCAATGTTGTAAGAAGTAATCAGCAAAATATAAACACAAGCATTGTTGTGGCAGTAGCAACAGAAAAAGATGAACTACGTAATAGAATTGTTCAGCGTACTGAACACATTTTTGAAAGTGGAGTGGTCAAAGAGGCAAAATTATTGGGCGAAAAGTATGGCTGGAATAGCGAGTCTATGACTGGAAATATATATCCAATCATACATAAACTACTAAATGATGAGCTCACAATAGATCAAGCCAAAGAAAAATTTATTACACAAGATTGGCGTCTGGCTAAAAGGCAGATGACATGGCTAAAGCGCAATAAGTTTATTCAATGGGTACCACTAAATGAAGTTTATTCATATGTTTCGAAGCGTTTAGAGACTCGCTAAAATTGAACAAAAATGATATTATGAGTATCAAACCAGGAGGAAAATAACAAACAATGATCGATACCTTATTTGGTTCAAAAACACGGGTGAAATTACTGTATTTGTTTCTCAATAACCCAGGTAGGGCATTTTATGTTCGTGAGATTACTCGTAGAGTAGATGAACAAATAAATTCTGTACGAAGAGAGCTCGCTAATATGTTAAATGTGGGCGTTATAAAAAGCGATAGCGTAGACAATAAGCTGTATTATGAAGTAGATACAGACTATATGCACTATGAACCGCTTCATAAAATATTTTCAGACACATCTACTCCGAGTGAGATAAGTTCGGAAGTAGTTAGCACTACTGACTGGTCAAAAAGGGTCAAACAACTAAGTGGAGTTAAAGCTCTGGTGCTAAGCGGTACATATGTTACGGGTGCTCGTAGTAAAGTAGATATTCTAATAGTAGGCAATGTTCCAAAAGCTAAACTAAAGAAATTTATTAAAGATCTTGAGGAAGACGAACATCGCACCATTAGTTATGCAACTTTAAAATATGACGATTTTTATTATAGGCTTAGCTTGAAAGATCGTTTTGTTTCAGAGATTATTGACGGTAAACATGTAGTTGTGACAGATATTAACGGAATACTTAGTAAGTAAAGGAGACTAGACAAGTGGAAATTGAATATAAAGGCGGTAACGGATTAGCTATAAAATCGAGTTTAATTAACATTACTATAGATCCCAAAATTTCCCTTATTGGACTAAAGGATATAAAAGTAACCGATACTTTAGAAATTGTTACAGAAACCGGCTTGGCAATCGACAATGACCAGAAGATATTGATCGATGGCCCGGGTGAGTACGAAGTATCTAGAGTTTCAGTTAAGGGTATTGCTGCCAAAAAATATAAAGATGAATCTGGAAGTAAGTTTACAATATATCGTTTAGAGATATCTGGTTTTCGTGTAGCTATACTAGGCCATTGCACAGAAACTCTAGACGAGTCTCAGCTAGAGGCTATAGGCGTTGTCGATATATTGATCATACCTGTCGGAGGAAATAACTATACGCTAGACGCACATCAAGCTGCTAAGCTTGTTAACCAGATAGATCCTCGTATTGTTATACCGGTACATTATGCGGACAAGACCGTAAAATACGATGTAGATCAAGATGACCTAGCCGGATTCCTCAAAGAACTTGGTACACAGGAGCATGAAGTTGTAGAAAAACTAAAACTTAAAAATGGCGTGATACCTGCTGTAAGGACTGTTTACCAAATAAATCGAAGCTAGTAAACAAGATTTTTATATAACAAAAAACCGCGGCTGTAGTCGCGGTTTTAAAATAATCTAAATAAGTGCACTAAGAGGTAAGTACGCCTTTTTTCTTGAGGGTGCGTATTGCTTGAGTGCTAATAGTCATGGTAACTTTTTTACCATCTAGCATAAAAGTTTTTTTCTGTAGGTTTGGCTTGAAGACTCTTTTGGTGCGTCTTAAAGAAAAGCTCACATTGTGTCCGTGTTGTTTGCCTTTACCTGTTAACTCGCATCTTGCTGTCATTTCAATTTCCTTTTACAGTTCAGTAATCAATCTTACCACCCTGTATAACAGAAGTCAACGATTTACTTTGCTATACTAGGTTGAGTATGGATATAAATCTACTTCAAATATTTAGCTTGCTAGTTATTATTTTAATTTCTATGACCGTTCATGAGATGATGCACGCATACGTAGGCTACTGGCTAGGTGATTCAACGGCAAAAGACGAAGGGCGTTTGTCTATCAATCCACTCGCTCATATAGATCCTTTTATGACAGTACTGCTGCCACTTCTTCTTGCGGTCACTGGCGCACCAATATTCGGAGGCGCTAAACCCGTTCCTTTTAATCCGCACAATCTTCGCTGGGGAGAGTTGGGCTCAATGCTGGTTGCATTAGCCGGTCCGTTTACGAATCTATTGTTAGCTTTTTTAGGCTTTTCAATACTTGCCTTAACAGATATGAGCTCAACAATTCAGTACATACTACAGCTTTGGGTGTTGGTTAATTTAGGATTTTTTGTTTTTAATATGTTACCGATCCCTCCACTAGATGGCTCAAGACTTATTTATTATCTGGCGCCAAACAGTGTAAGAAGGTTCATGGAGGTTGTTGAGCAATACGGAATTATTATTATTTTTGCATTGATATTACTATTTTCCCCTTATCTTACCGCTTTTATGCAGCTTGGTATAAACTTTTTCTTAAGCATTTTCACAGCAATTTTTGCCGGAGTGATATAATAATTACGGCCCCTAACTTTAGGATGCATATGATTTTTCTTAACATAGATCATATAGGGAGTTCAATATTATATTGCTTCGTGGAGCAGTAATGAGTACACCCACCTTGCACTAAAGCGAGGAAATTTCATGCATTTTATAATCAGGGGTTTTCAGAATATACAGTTAAGGCCTAGGTCATTAAGAAGAATTTTTATTATATGAGACAAAAAATTTCAGTACGAGCAATGATAAAGCAAGATGGCAAGGTGCTACTTGCAAAACGTGCAACTGGGAGAGCGACAATACTTGGCAAGTTCGAACTACCCGGTGGAAGTGTAGATTTTCGTGAACAACCTAAAGAGGCGTTGCAGAGGTATCTTCGGAGTCATTTTTCGGTAGGATTTGAAACAACTCAGTTATTTGATGTTGTCAGCTTCATTGACCCGGACGATAGTGACGTTCAATATATTTTTGTTGTCTATCTTGTTAGCCTAAAGCCGGGTGATAATACAATAAAGCTTAGTCAAAGGTATAACAAATATGTATGGGAAAAGTTGTCTAACATACAACAAAATACCATAACCAATTCAACGCAAATACTTCTAGGACTAGATCAAGAAGAGCAATTAACACTAGTACATGACATCGACCACAACGTAAATGATGTTGATACAACAACTCTTAAAAAAGTTATACTATATTCAGACGGAGGATCTAGAGGCAATCCTGGACCAAGTGCGGCAGCTTTTGTAGTAATGAATGAACGTGAGGAAGTTATTTCAGATGGAGGATCTTATTTGGGTGTTACCACTAACAATCAGGCAGAATATCAGGCTGTATTTTTTGGGATAAAAAAAGCAAGTGAACTTGGGGTTGATGTAGTTGATTTTCGCCTCGACAGTAATCTTGTAGTAAACCAGTTAAACGGTGTTTATAAGATAAAAAACAGAGATCTTTGGCCTATACACGAACAGATAAAGTTATTGTTGCCTCGATTTAAAAAAGTAACTTTTTCGCATGTTCGAAGAGAGTTTAACCAGCTTGCGGATGGGCTTGTAAACAAGATTCTTGATGAACATGCTAGTAAATAAGGTATACTAATAGAGGTAGATCATTGAGCAATCGCTCGCTTAGGTGAGAGGAAAGTCCGGGCAGCATAGGACGATGACAGTGGCTAACGGCCACCAAGGGCGACCTTAGGGAAAGTGCCACAGAAACGAAACTACCCTTCGGGGAAAAGGTGAAACGAGTGCTTGCTTCGGCAAGTGGGAGTTCTAGCCGCTTGCGGCGTTAACTCCCAAGGTAAGAGCTCACAGCGACGTATGGTGACATACGTAGGAGGTAAACCCTGTCTGCTGCAAGGGATTTGTTCATATTAGCGGTCCGCTAGAGCAAATCGATTTAATCCGCTTGAATCCTAATGTAAATCAGGATCTAGATAGATGATTGTTCGCGACAGAACCCGGCTTATAGATGATCTGCCATTTAAAAAACCTTCCAGTGAGAAGGTTTTTTAAATTTCTAGAAGTGAAATAAGAGGTTATTTAGCTGATTTTACTACTTCGCTAAATACTTTTGGTTCTTTAACCGCAAGTTCAGCTAGTACTTTTCTGTCTAGCTCGATCTTGTTCTTTTTAAGACCGTGTATAAGTTGACCATAAGTAAGACCGTTTTCGCGGGCAGCTGCGTTTATACGAGTAATCCATAGGCCACGTAGGTCGCGCTTTTTGTTGCGTCGGTCGCGGTATGCGTATTGAAGTGAACGAATAACAGCTTGCTTAGCTAGTCGGAAGCTTCTAGTTCGGTTATGCTGCATGCCTTTGGCACGTTTTAGCATCTTTTTATGCTTTGCGCGTGTAGTAACGCCTCTTTTAACTCTCATTCTCTAAGCTCCTATAACTTTCTTGATATTCTTACGGATTGATCCGGTTATTTCAGCACTTGTGCCGATTCTACGTTTGCGACCACCACTTTTTTTAGCGAGTAGATGCTTGCCGAATGCACGACGACGCAAAAGTTTACCGCTGGCAGTTTTTTTAACTCGCTTTGCAGTTCCTTTATGGGTTTTCATCTTTGGCATGCTATTTACTCCTTATGGTAATGCTTAAATTTCTACCAGCCAGACTAGGCTGTTGTTCTGTTACTACTTCTTCACCAAGCAGTTCTTGTATTTTCTTGATCATTTCGAAGCCCAATTCTTTGTGTGCCATCTCACGACCCTTGAAGACCACAGTCAGTCTAACTTTGTGTCCTTCTTCTAGAAACTTACGTACTTTGCGGAGCTTAATATCGAGATCGTTTGCGCCAATCTTTAAACCTACGCGTATTTGTTTCATTTCGCTAGACTTACTCTTGGCTCGAGCTTTTTGCTGCTCTTTTGTCTTTTGGTATTGGTACTTACCCCAGTCGATGATTTTTACAACTGGTGGAGAAGCGCTAGGGGAAATCTCTACAAGATCTAATCCAGCTTCGCTAGCGGCCTCAAGGGCTTCTTGACGAGACAATATTCCTATCTGTTCGCCCTTTTCTCCTATAACCCGTAACT
>CAYGHK010000039.1:0-1527 GCA_964349645.1 uncultured Candidatus Saccharibacteria bacterium
ACAAAAATCAGCAACAACTCTCGAATTTAACACAGAAGAGCCTGGTGGACTAGAGCTACGACCCGACCATGTCTTGGAGTTTGAAGTCCCTGAAAATATGAAGGGTAGAGTCGTGAGAGATGTAGTCTTGCAACATCGAAAAGCAGAAGAGCATCGTGTTGGTACCGAGAAACACGATCCCTCTGGTGCGTATAGCAGAGTAGAGCTGCACGATCCTACAACTGACCAATGGATTAGATGGAAAGATCCAGCTGGTTATAATTCTGATAAATATGCAGAGTGGCGTTCAGCTGGTGACCCGGAGTATGAGGTACTACATGACTGGGTAGCTACTGTTGGTACTATTAAGCCCGACAAGGTACGTGTCACAAACGTTGGTAAAGATCCAGAAATGAGCGTTTCTCAAATACATCAACTTGATGTCGTGTTTTTTCCTGAGCTAGACGGTGTTGAATATCAGGAAAAAGTGTACACACCTGGTACAGAGTTTATTGATATAGAAAAAGGCAAGAAGTTGCCTCGTTACGGTGGCGGAGAGCACACTCGTGGCATATATGAAAACGCTATAAGGCTAAATGGATACGGCCAACCAAATGGTTTTGAAATTTGTAATGATCCTGGTCAAGAAGTTGAATTGTCTGGTAGTAGAGCATATATAGACCTTGATCCTTCAAAAAAACTTGTTCAAGTTGAAGTAGCGGCTGGTGACACAGAAAATCTCCAAGGTCTTTCGGGCGCAACAGGCAAGCAAATGAGGCTTGGTTGGGCAAAGCTATGGGTTGGTATACAAAAAGCTGATACTGGAAACGTAGAATGGTTTATATCAAAGGCAAATGTACCACCACAGGGAGTTATTGCTGGGGGGCTAGATTTGGAACATGCAGTTATTGAAGAAGGGGATAAGTTAGTTATTGAGTCTCGTGATGATGCCGCATATATTATGGGTTGGCGTATTGCCTATGAAAAAGCCGAGACTGAGTCAGAAGTAAAATCGAAAGAAAAGCCGAAACGTAAACTCAACCTTCACACACTCTTTCGGCGCTATAGATAGTTGATAATATAAAGTTTTCATGGTATAATTGACATTAGTTACATCAGTAAATTGTCAAACAAAGGAGTTATGATGACCCGTGAGGAACGAGCACAGGGATCTATGCTTGGTGGTGCATACGGAGATAGCTTAGGCGCTGCAGTTGAGTTTATGTCGTCCAAGCGCATCAAAAAGGAATTCGGAGATGAAGGTATTGCCGAACTTGTTCCTGTGTATGGCGAAATTGGTAATATTACTGATGACACTCAAATGGCTATTGCAACAGCAGAGGGTATACTTAATACTCCTCAGGGTTTTACATTAGATCAGAATATATTGATGCAAAATATCTGGCACTCATATCTCAAATGGTTTGATACACAGTTTGAAGAAGATCAAGCTCGTGCTCCAGGAAGTACTTGCCTGAAAGCTCTTGGCTCGGGTGCGATGGGAACAGTCGCTAAATCACTTAATAAAAGCCCTGGATGTGGTGCTAT
>CAYGHK010000039.1:1627-6477 GCA_964349645.1 uncultured Candidatus Saccharibacteria bacterium
GATGAAGATAGCTTTAATGAAACAGAAAAAGCTATTGCAGATATAACCTCCAAGCATACAGACGCTTTCATGCAGGAGTTGAGAGATAAAGGTATTCTTGAGGCTACTAATGGAACTGTCCAATCTGTAAAAGATGCTATGTCGGGTATGGCTATAGCTCTTGTAGAATATGGCGGAGATGTTTCTGACAAAGGAAGAATTGTACATCCAGAGGGGGAGGAAGAGCGCCGTGAACTTAAAAGAAAGTTGCATACAGACAAGCTTACCGGACTTGCTAATTTTGAAGCGCTTAATGCCGCTCTACCTGCTGCAGAAGCAGATCCGAATACAGAAGTTATATTTATAGATGCAAACGATTTTGGTCGTATAAATAAAGAAATTTCCGATAGTGCTGGCGATGATGCTATTCAACATATTGCGATGCACTTAGCTGTTGTTACTGAGGATATAGTCGGCACAAGTCAGAGAGTATTTAGGAAAGGTGGAGACGAATTTGTTATTTTGGTTCCTAAAGAAAAAGCTCAGGAATTGAAAAACGCCATAGTCTCCCTCTATGGTTCGGACATTGATCATGGTGGAATGATCAAAACAGACCAAGGTAATGTAGGTTATGTTGCTTACAATGATATTATTACCAGTCTTTCTGTTGGAATTGGACAAACAAAAGATGAAGCAGACAGAAATGCCCAAGAATTTAAGAATGTTGTTAAACCGCAGCTTCTTATACCCATAAATACCAACCCAGACCAAATGCAACTCGACGTTTAGCAAGTGATGGTGGCTTTATGCCTGTAATTAACTATAGTAATAAGTATATTATTATGTTATATTTTTGACAGAAGTACTACTGTACTTTGTAATTTAACAACGAAATGAGCTCATCATGCATGCCAGCACCGAGTATCAACCTCTGGTTGTGGCTTCAGTCGCCCAGGGTGATGGTGTGATTGAGTTTCGCACCAAAACCGAAAAGCTTGAAGTCGACAATAACCTGCAAGTAGTAAACGAGATAATTCGACTTTGTGATGGAAGAAATTCAGAAAAAAGCATCGCAAAGAAAGTGTCTCGTTTGTGTGGGGTTACAGATCAACATGTTCAGTCAATCATTCGAGACCTTACGGGGATCGAAGTATTGATTGATAGTCGTACGTACGCCGCATATGTGCATCAAACGGGCAACAACCCGATGCCCTATAGTTTTCAGCTCGACGATGAAGAAGTCGATAAGATTTGTGAAAATCGACCCGACTATCTTGTCGCCAGTCAGTCTGTGTTGGAAAGTGTTAATACAGGCGATTCTTACTTGAAGACACTATCCAAGAAGAGAATTTCGTGTAGAAATTTTGGGGATCAACCTATTTCGCAAGCTGACTATTTGGCTATATGCGAGATTGCTTACGGAACTGAACTGCGTCCAGTTCCTTCTGCAGGTGCACTGTATCCGATGAGTCTTTTTGTGATCGTTATACACGAGAACAAAAATATGAAATCGGGTGTGTATCAGTACGATCCTGACAGAAATTCTTTCAATGTTGTAGAAACATCACTTGATCACGAGTACGCCAAATTTGCCCTGAACAACGACACATTGTTGCATGGAGCAAGCGGGGTTTTTGTTATCGCAGGTGATCTAGAAAGGCATCCATCAAAGTATGCCAACAGGGGATACAGGTACACCCTCATCGAAGCCGGCCATATTGCGCAGAATGTGCATCTGGCTGCTTTGGAGAGGGAGTATTCTACTCTTGAGTACGGTGGGTTTAAGGAAGAGCCTATGCAGCAGTTGCTGCATATTGAAAATGACTCTGTCTATCCTCTTGTCACCATAGCCATTGGAGCTTTGGGAGCGGGCGAGGGGGATTTAGAGACTGGTCACGAAGCTACGAGGAAGGAATTGGAAGTTGCTCTAGTTGGAAAGGATAAACCCCTTAATTGGGCTGTCCTTTTGCACAGTGAAACTGAAAAAAATACACCGTTTAACACTGCAGCAGCTCACTACAAGCCAGGCCCATTTGAGCTGGCTCGTAAAACCTACCGGTCGAGAATATCGGCTGGTACTAGTAGTTCACAGGATCTTGCTCTGATTAAGGCGATGGCCGAGGGGTACGAGAGGTACTCATTTGCCAGACTCTTCGTAGACAAGATCTCTTCAGCCGAAGAGCTGGACGCTGATTGGGTAGATCCGAACAAGTACACACCGTTCACTGACTGGCAGCTTCAGTTGCTAGATTTTGAACGGTTTGACCCAGCTAAGGAATGGCAGTGGGTTGAGGCTGAAAACAAGGATGGTGATACAGCCTATGTACCAACGGACCTAGTTTTCTATCCGTACAACGCAAAGGCGTATGGTAGAAAGCTCTGTTACGGAGCACATTCCAACGGTACTGCAGCTCACACTTCTCTTTCTGAGGCAAAAATGAACGCTGTTCATGAGCTGATAGAAAGGGACGCTATTATTGGCAATTGGCTGCAACAAGCAACGCCCAATCGGATTCCTGCGCAATTGTTACCTTTACAGTGGCAAAAGCGGATGTTATTCTGGTCAAATCAGGGATGGACAATCGACGTTATTGATTTTTCACACTCTGATGTCGCTGTTGTTAGCGTTTTTGCCAGAAATGAACAAAAACAGCCGTACCTTGCACATGGGTCTGCTGCATCTTGTGTGAGCTTTGACTTTGCTGTCGATAAGGCCTTTCACGAAATGGAGGTTTCTTTGTCGGTAGAGTCTGGCCAGCGCCACAAAAAGATTCTTCCTGAAAAGGTGGACTCTCCAAGTGATCATGGTCGAGTATTTCATTTCAATGACCACGCTCAGAAATTGGATTTTCTATTCGAAGGAGACTTCGTTAAGGAACTTCCTAGGACTGGCGGAGTAGATGCAATAGACCAGTTTGACCCTGTCTTTGTAAAGGTGAATCCAATTGATTCGCCATTACAAGTAGTGAGGGCTCTCTCGTCAAAATTGATTCCTATAAACTTTGGTTACGCAAGGGATCACATTTCGCACGAGAGAATAAGAAGGACTGTCGACCAGACTCGTCCTCCTTTTCCTCATTACCTTGCTTAAAATCTACTCCACGAAAGGGGGTGATAGTATGAAAAAGACACTCAGTGTGTTGTCGGTAAAACGAACAGCACTTTCTGGTCACGGTGGCGTACGCCAAATGGCTTCTGGAAACTCGGCAAAGAGTTCAAACGGAAAGTCAGGAGGTGGAGGCAATGGTGGCGGAAGCCAAGGAGGTCAAGGCAAGTGACCGCAACATTGACGGGTAGATACTGGCGTGCAAGAAATTGCACTGTCAGTATCTACCCAGTATTACTAACTAAGTAGGAGTAGCAATAATGTCAGATATCAATATACATATTCTCAACGCAAATAATACTTTTTCCAAAAATTATATAGCAATTATAAACAAAGCTTTTACAAGAGCCTCTCGAAAAACTCGAGAGTTGTTGAAAGAGCTACCAAACGTTGATGTAGTATTCTATGACAATTCATCTCAGGTTATACCAGCTACAGGTATTGGAGGTAATACCGAAAATGCGAACACAATTATTATCCCACTCGATTCTTCGTTTGGTATCTCAAAAGAAGAATTATTTTTGACAATATGTCACGAACTTCACCATACTGCAAGAATGATGAAGTTGGGTGACACCGACTCACTACTCAAAAAAGTTATTTCTGAAGGATTGGCTGTTCAGTTTGAAGTTGAAATAAATCCAAAACATACACCAGCTACATACAAAAATGAGGTTACACACGACCAACTTATAAAAGGTATGAAAGATCTCCAAAAAATTAATCAAACTGGGGAGTATGACTACTATGAATGGTTTTTTGGATATGGCCAGTATCCGAATTGGTTTGGTTATGCCTTAGGTGTATATGTTATTGATCAATACAATAATATTAATAAAACTACTCCATCACAACTTGTGCACAAGCCGGCTGAGGATTTTATTGGTTTCATAGAGACTCTCGAAAGAACTAAAAAAACAAAGCACTACGAATAGAATGCAAAATATAAAATGGGATGAAGCCTATGCTAATGGTAGAAACTATATGTTTCTTTTTCCATTGCAGGTAAATAAAATTCTGTCTTATTTCGATACGGAAGATTTTAGCAACAAAAAAGCTCTAGATCTTGGTTGTGGAACTGGCCAGCTAGGTAGAGAATTGTACCACAAAGGTTTTTCGAGCGTACTAGGTGTAGATCTTTCAAAAAAAGCGATAGAATTAGCTGTATCTGCAACCGTTTTTACTAATATAAAATATATTCAATTAAGTTTAGAAGATGATTTTTCATCAAAAATTGATCAGCAATACGATTTAATTGTATGTAAAGATACATTTGCTTTTATAGAAAATAAAGTAGATTTTCTAGGGAGTGTAAATATGTTGCTCCAGGAGAAGGGCATATTTGTTCTAATTAGTCCAAATCCAAGTTCTGTAGTAGAGAGTAAAAAACATATACTCATAAATCGATCAGAGACTGAAGCTATGCTTGGTAAATACTTTGATTTTCTAGATTATTACGAAGACGATTTTGAAGAGTACTATGTATGTAAGTACAAAGACTAACAGACACAGCTATTGACAAAACAGAATAAATAAGATACAATAAAACCATTCAGCCGTCTAGTGCGACTGGAGGTATTTGCTAGTGTGTCGAGTTACATGCTCCGTACTAGCAGAGTTTTACAATTTGCGTGTTAGATATGGAATTTTATGAGATTTTCCCTGTGTCGGTGTGATGATTTTTTTAAATCGTTGAGCCGACACAGGGAATCCCCCCTGGTCATCAACCACTCTGGTTGAAACCAGAGGGAGGAATCATGAAAAA
>CAYGHK010000040.1:0-3395 GCA_964349645.1 uncultured Candidatus Saccharibacteria bacterium
GCTAGTGGCGATCAACTAACTCACGATGCAGTTAACAAAAATGCAAAAACTAGCGGCGGGTATGACTATAAGCCATTTTTTAGCGAAGTTAAGCCAATATTTGACGGAGCGGATATACGATTTTGCAACCAAGAAATACCAACTGCTTCGCCAGCCGTTGGGCCCGTGACTGGATACCCAGCCTTTAATGCCCCTGCTGAATTCGCAGCCGACTTGAGTGCGGTAGGCTGTAACGTTATAAATACTGGAACAAATCACTCGAACGACGAGCATCAGGCTGGTATAGACGCAACTCAGGATGTTTGGGATAAATTACCGAAATTGGCTATTGCGGGAAGTAATAGATCTCAAGAGGAGCAAGACAAAATAAGGTATTTCACTGTCAAAAATGTGAAGTTTGCTTTTTTAGCTTACAACTACGAGAGTAACGACAAAAATCTCACGAGCTACGGCGTTAATATGTTTAGCGAAGATTTAATGAAAAAGCAACTCACAGAAGCCAAGAAAAATGGAGCATTTGTGTTGGTTAGTGTTCATTGGGGTACAGAAGACAGTCCAAAAATCGATTCGGCACAGGAAAAATGGAGTAGGTTTTTAGCTGACAACGGTGCTGATATTGTACTCGGCACAGGTCCGCATACATTAGGGCCAGTTAAAAAATTACCAAAGCTAGGAGGCGGTGATACGCTAGTTTGGTACTCGCTAGGAAATATGCTAAATACTCAATTAGACGTAGGGGGGCTTTTCAATGGTTTTGCGGTTATGGACTTTAAGGTAGATAAGAAAATTGCACAATTAGAATCTATTTCATTTTTGCCAACCTATATGCATTATGAGTGGACTCCACAAGAAAAGGCAGCTCAAAATCTTCTAGCAAGAAAAAATCTTAAAATCTACCCACTTGATAAAGCCGCAGACGCTCTGGCTAGGTCACAAAACGACACGACAATTGACGAGCAGAGAGCACGCATAAAATCTACTTTAAATACTTATACAGAAGTGCCGATTATTAGTTCTGACCAGTATTAAAGGCCGAAGAATTCTTCCATCGTCTGCTGCTTAGTATGCAGCTCATAGGCTAGTTCGGTGCCAACATATCGTATGTGCCAAGGCTCGTAATTGTATCCTGTAGACGCTTCTTTTCCTTCGGGATATCGCACTATATAGCCGTAGATGTGAGCATGATCAGCCAGCCATTTGCCAGAAGGGTCTTTACCGAAAGCTTGCTCTAGATATAATCTTCTATCTGCTCGGGCTACATCTAGCGAAAGTCCGGTTTGATGCTCGCTAGTGCCGGGTTTTGCGCTAAATTTATCTGCTTCTGCCTGACCGCTCGTTGCAACTAAGTTGTTGTAATAAACAGCCTGTAATTCACTTGATCTATATCCACTTGCAAGCATAAAGTCATAACCCGCTACTTTTGCATCGGCAAATAACTTTTCAAGTGCAGATGCCGCTTCACTTCTAAGGGTATTCTCTGCAGCGCTTTTTTTGTTGTTGATAGTTACCTTCGGTGTTACAAGGTCTGGAGCTATATAGTCCTCGGGGAGCGGTCGTTTTTTACCAACAATCCACCAGATACTACCTGGAGTATCTATAGAGTGGGCGCTTTTGTCAAAGCCGGCATCTTGCTTTGTGGTAGGCTTCTTAGTAGTTTTGCTAGCTTGTTTGAGTGTACTTGGTTTTGTATCATTTTTATAAAACAAATATCCACCTATAAAAATTAATAAAATACAAAATACCAGTGCAATAAGCTTATTTATATTTCTTTTTTGCTTAATTTTTAGTCTATTCACAGTGCAATTATATCACTACGGAGCAGGTGTTAACTGGTTGACTGTAGCTTGAGTAACTTTATGGATTATGTCTCGGCTTGTTGTGCTGTGGTTGTCGTTATCTTTAGGGTGGGTATAAACGGCCAAAGCCCATGTAGATTTATCTGCTACCAATAAGCCAACGTCGTGTATATTACTTTCGTACCAACCATACTTATGATAAACCTTTATGTCCTGTGTCTCTGCAACTGTAGGTATGAAGCTATCGTCGTTTGTGTGTACCATATGACTTAGTATGATTTTTGTGTTTTCTTTATTGGCAAGTTTATTTTTGTAGAGTTTTGCCAGAAGTACGGACATATCTTTTGGTGAAATTGAGTTACCTTCGTATTTGTAAGTATTAAGACCAATACTTTTGGCATAATTTTCCATTTTCTTTTTGCCGAACTCGTCGTTGAGTGATTTCCATGAAGCATTGTTACTTTGATTTATCATTTGTTCTAAATGCCATGAAACGGGGGAGTCATTGATCTCTGTATCTAGGCTAAGTTTACCAGCTTCAATCTCGTGCATAGTCAAAGCTGCCGTTATAAGTTTTGTTGTGCTTGCTGCAGTAAAAGGTGATTGTTCTCCAAGATCTATTTTTTCATTGGTATTAACGTCCATCACGCTGACACCAATTTCATATTCTGGATAAGATTTTATAATTTCATCAATAGACTCAGAAGCTTTTTCAACTGACGGTCCTTGCGATAGTGCTGGTAACAAAAAAATGTAAGCATATATGCCAGCAAAGATTAACATCAATAGTAAGATCAATTTTAAGAAAGGTCGTCTTTTTTTTGTACGCACTGGACTAGGACGGTTCCAGCCAGAATACCGACGACTAACAAACTCCTCACTTCTTTCATTATGAACCATACATATACAATAGTAGCATCTTTCTCACTCAGGTGTAGCACTTGCTATATGTACCAGTTTGGTGTTAGCATAATAAGCATAAACAGGAAAGTAAATATGGATAATAAGCCAGATAATTTTATCTCAGACCAGCCACCCATAGAGACCGACAAAAACCAGCCAGAAGATAGCAAAAGTGGTAAAAAAAAGATCCTTTTTGGCTCCGGTTCGGTAGCATTAGTGTGTATTGTTGCTGTTTCTACGTACGGCTTCCTTTCTATGAATGCGTCTCAGCAGTCAAACAAAGTAAGTAAAGTTGTAACAACTAAAAAAGAAACCGCTAGTACTATAGACTCTCAAATTCAATCTTATATGAACAGCGAACAAGCAGTAGAAGATGCAATAGGTAGCGCTGAATCCCAAGCTGCCGTAGACGACGCTAATGCTACCCAAAGCCTGGAGGGAAGTTATGCGGATTTTTAGTCATTTAAAGAAAATTACAATAGCTCTCCCCTTGCTAGCTCTTGTATTCTCTCCGTCAACTGTTTTAGCACGTGAGTCAGGTGCTATAGAGCCAACAGTTGAGCCTAAAAAAACAACAACTAATAGCCAAACCACTGAAAATAAATGTCTAGCTATCGATAAAATTGCTAGCAAAATACAAACTCAGTTAGACGAGCGCAAATCCAAGGTTGAGTCAAAAAGGACTTCACTCGCTGC
>CAYGHK010000040.1:3495-6171 GCA_964349645.1 uncultured Candidatus Saccharibacteria bacterium
CGACAAGTTCAAATATTTCTCAAGCAGTTTCCGATGCAAAGGCAGCTTGTGAGGGTGGCGAGTCTAGCGTAGATACAATAAGACAAAATCTGAAGAAAGCGCTAGAAGCAGCTCGTACTCAATCTAAAACTAATCGACAGTCTACCGTTAAGAGTGAGCAACTAAAAGCTATAGTTACCAAGCGCAATGAAGCTGTAAAAGCAAACGCCGCGGCATTTGAGCAAGCAACAAAAGAGGCGCGCGAAAATCTAAAAGCAGCGATTACCAACTAGTCTTTAAAATATTGTTACGCTAAATAATTTACCAATGGCATAGGTTATTACCATAGCCAATACACCGCCAGAAACAACTCTGATAGTTGCTCTTGTAGAGCTTGCTCCGCCGGCTTTTGCGCTAAGCACTCCAGTTAGGATTAGCGCAAGAATAACCGAACCAAAGGCAACTCCCACTTTTAAGTTCTCTGGGGGTAGCAATATGGCAATAAAAGGTATAACTGCACCTACTACAAAAAATATCGCAGAGGCAAAGGCTGCCTGCCAAGGACTAACGAGGTTATTTGGGTTAATTCCTAGCTCAATATCAATATGAGCTGCAAATGCGTCATGGTTTGTTAATTCTTTCGCCACTGTTTCTGAAGTTTCCCTACTTAGACCTTTGTCTTGATATAGTACAGTGAGTTCTTCAAGCTCTTCTTTTGGATATTTCTTTAGCTCGTTACTTTCTTTTTCTAGAAGCGCCTTCTCCGTATCTCGTTGTGAGCTAACTGAAACATATTCTCCTGCAGCCATAGACAGTGCGCCGGAAAGAATTCCGGCTATTCCAGTTGCAAATAGAATACTTGTCGAGCTAGTCGCGCCAGCAACACCAACCACAAGACCGGCTATAGATATTATGCCGTCGTTAGCACCCAAAACAGCTGCCCGTAGACGATTAAGCTCACCCGATGCATGTGGACCATGGGGCTCGCTATAATTTTGTCTTTTACTGTTACTCATACTCACATATTATCATGTACGGGTATTGCTTCGACAACTATTCTGCCGTCGGTACTGCCTGCTAGGGTGCAAGTGTATAAAGTCATTTTTGGATAATCTGATTTTTGTTCAATTTCAACAGCGTTTGGTTTTACATCATAAAGCTTAGAAATTTTATAGGTGTATCGTTTTTTTTGCCAGTCAACTAATATTTTATCGCCAATTTTCATTTTGTCGAGATCATACAGTACGGAGTTTTTAATTGTATGGTCGGGCGTAATAGCAAATTGATAACGGTGTCCTGCTAATACAAAATTACCGCCACTTGTTGGGTCTCCGTTTTGTGGTTGACGATGCCATATTGCACCGTTCTCAAGCGTAGCAACTCCGCCAGGGTTTATTGGAGCATTGACTGATATCTTGGGGATTATCAACATATTCTGATCGCTTACTTTAGGAGCATGTGACTTTACGTATTGTGCCTGGCTGGCACTAGTGGTATTTATTTGATGAATAGGAGCTAAAAAAGTTAGGTAGGCGACATAAATGCCGCCTACTAAGAGTGCGATTGCTACAAGGGCTCGTAGTTTATCGCTATTCATTTCTTTTTATTGTCGCTGTGAGCGCTTCGGGAATATAACTACAGATGCTGCAATTAGTATAACTGCGATAGAAATTAGCAGGTTGGTACCAAATCCTGTATTAGCTAATGTTGGACTTGTAACAGTTGTTTTTGAAGCTGGCACAACCAGAGCGCTAGTTGAAGTCGCGATAGGTACTGTAGGACCAATTGGGTCGCTGATTTGACAATTTACGAGGCCGTCTGCGTCGCCAAGGCCGCCGTCAACAATATCCCACTCTAAAACTGTGCGTAGGTTGCCACCAAAATCTTGAGTTGAGATAGTGACGTAAGAGCTGTAGTCAATGTATGTATCTGTATTAGGGTCGTATTTTTGAGTAGTCCATTTACTTGTATCCATTACTCTATCAAAAATAAGTTTCAAGTGAACTGAGTCACCTACTGGAGTTTCGTCTACTACAGCATCCAGTTGTGAAACTTCGGACACTTCGTCGTTGTAGCAGTTGTGACGTTGTACGCATGAAAGCTTAACGTCGAACATACCAACAGGGAAAACACTACCGTCTGGTTGTGAAGGTAATGTAGCAGGATCGACTGGAGTAAACTCGTCAATCTGCCAAGATGTTGATTCTTCTTCTGGGCTTGTTATTTCTAGACTTACCCATGCTCCTGGAGATTCTAGATCATTTGGATTTTGCGTAGTTGCAACATCACTTTGATATCCATCTTTTGTACCATCAAAGTTATTGTCACCATCATTTGGTGACGCATTTTCTTCGATTTTCGGAATATTATCCGAATCGCCATATGCCTGAGCACTAGGCGAAAAGCCTACAAACCCTACTGCAAAAAGCAATACAATTAAAAATTTATATAGATATTTTCCTCGCATAAAAACACCTCTCGTTAAAACTAATCTGTCCTTATGGTAGTACTATATCAACAAAAACGCAAATCTATACTTGATAAGTCAGTTGTACAGATCATCTCTCGATGGGAACTTTTACCAATCTTCTTTTTGCGGCTACAATTGCAATTAGAACAAATGCCGTATAAGCAAGACCACTAACACAAGCTTGTGCCATGTGAGCAGGCTGCAAAAGCACTAAGAAACTTCCGCTG
>CAYGHK010000041.1:0-6151 GCA_964349645.1 uncultured Candidatus Saccharibacteria bacterium
AATTATGACACATGGAGTGAGTCACACAAACAAGCGTCGATTAGCAAATGGTTTTATTATTGCAATCGTAATTTGTTTGGGTCTGATAACGGCATTTTTATACGCTAAAAGTATACCCCAAAACTCGACCAATAGTGCATCTACAAAAACTTCATGGTATTCAGCTAAATCATTTGCCGCTACTTACACCGTCAACCGTACTTATACTTCAAAAAACAATGTAGTCATCAACAACCTCTGGAGAATGACTCATAAAATCGTAGGTGGATTATCACATTCATGTGCACTGTCTAATGGCAAGGTGTATTGTTGGGGAAGAAATAATGCTGGTCAGCTTGGTGATAACACTACCACAAACAGACTAACTCCAGTTGCAGTCTATGTTGGTACATCTGGTAGTCCAGGCGCTCTGTATGGTAAATATGTAACTGATATATCTGCTGGTGGAGGGCACACCTGTGCAATTGCAGGTAGTCGTGCCTACTGCTGGGGCGGTAACGGGAGTGGACGCTTAGGGAATGGGCCAAATAACGGCGTTGGAGGTGTAAATAGCAGTACTACCGATCAACCTGCACCAGTAGCAGTTACAACAACTTCTGGTGCCATGCTTGCTAAGCAGGTTACAGCTATATCTGCCGGTGGATATCATACCTGCGCCATTGCTGACAACCAAGGGTACTGTTGGGGAAGAAGCGGTGAAGGACAGATAGGTAATAGTACACCGGCTAACCCAAACCAAGGCCAACCAGCTTCAGACGCCTACTCGCAAACAACTCCAGCTGCTATAAATGGTGGCAGTAGTTCTCTTACATCTATTTCAGCGGGCACAGGACATACATGCGCAGTTGCCAGTGGTATAGCATATTGCTGGGGAGGATTTAGCAATACCTGTGGTGGTGTGGTCATAGGGAACAACACTGCAGGCTGCTCAACTAATGTAAATACCCCGAACCCCGTGAACACCGCTAGCGGGCTTGCAAATAAAATAGTCACTAGTATTACAGCAGGCGCTTCTCAGTCTTGCGCGATTGCCAACGGTGCGGCATATTGTTGGGGCTCCAATCTAGCTGGGGAGCTCGGTACTGGCAACGCTAGTGCTTCGCTTGTGCCAGCAGTAGTTAGCACTTCCGGCTCAAGCGCATTGCCTGCAAGCGCAATAGTTACTAACATAGCGGCTGGTGTTTATACAGACGCCAGTCAGTATCAAACTTGTGCAGTCGCTGACGGTAAAGCCTATTGCTGGGGAAGCAATACATATGGCCAGCTTGGCAACGGCAATACGGGGACAAATACTAACTATCCCGTGGCTGTTGCTAGCGGAGGTGTATTTAGCGGAAAGTATATTAGCTTAGTAACGCCAGGAACTCCCTTCGCTTGTGCAGTTGCCAATGGCAGGGCTTATTGCTGGGGTAGGAACGACTATGGACAGCTCGGCAACAATAGCACTACAGACACCAATTACCCCGTAAGAGTAAATGACTCATATTATTAAAAAGGTCGAAAGAGATTATATGCAAAAATTTAAGAAACTTATGACAACAAAGAAGAACAGGCAATCCGCTTTTGTACTACCAACTGTGCTTGTACTCTCTGTTGTATTGCTGACTCTCGGCCTTTCTGTTTTTCAGCTGAGCTCTAGTATAGCTCGCTCTTTAACTGATCAATACTGGCAAAGAATGTCACGTCAGGCAGCGCAGGGTGGCGTATCATACCTTTCTGCGTGTGTAGACCAAGGCTTGAGCAGCAGTACATGGCCAACAACAATCACTCAAGACAACACCTGTCTAGGTGCGACAATAGGTACTTTCACCAGCCTTAATACAAATGTTAGCGATGCAAACCCAAGTCCAAGTCGGTACAAATCTAGCTTTACAATCTACAAGCCAGTCACTGGCGCAGATGGCATACCGAAAGCAAGAGTGGTCGGCACCGTTGAAGTTTTAAATACAGCCGGGACATCTACTATAAAATCATACACATCAGAAATCGTATCTATAGTTAACGGCCCTACAAGATCCTCTTCGCAGATTACTCTAGGTCGTAAGCACAGCTGTACTTTGAGTGATGGACAGGCGTATTGTTGGGGAAGTAATGCAGTTGACGCATATGCCGGTGGTTCAACCAACAACACAATACTTGGTCAAATAGGCGACGGTACAAACAATGTCGTTACCGCTACACCAGTACCTGTGGTTACTAGCGGAGTTTTAAACGGCAAAAGGATATCAAAAATTGCGGCAGGCTACAATCATACCTGCGCATTAGCTAGTGGTAAAGTCTACTGTTGGGGGCAAAATGATCAGGGTCAGCTTGGTAGTGGTAGCACCAGTACGGGAAGCAATGTACCATTAGCAGTTGATGCTTCGTCAGGTAACTTATTTGGAAAAGTTGTAACAGATATCGCTGCTGGCTGGGGCTTTACATGTGCTATTGCAGGTACTGGCAGTAGTACGATCGGGAGAGTCTACTGTTGGGGCGACAACGGGCAAGGACAACTTGGTAACAACCTAGCTACTGGAGATAGTAGCGTTCCTGTTGGTCCAGCCGCAGGGACGATCGCTGCACTTAATGCTACGTCAATTAGTGTCGGAGCGGGGCATGCTTGTGCGATTGCCAGTAACGTCACAAACGCTAGGATCCACTGCTGGGGTCGTGGGGCTGAGGGTCAGCTCGGGAGAAACTCAGTCGCACAGGCAAATCTACCAGTAGCAATGAATCCTGTTATAACTGGTAACCCAACTATGGTGTCAGCTGGTTACGGACATACTTGTGCGGTTTCAAGTGGAATTGCCTACTGTTGGGGATGGAATGGGTTCGGGCAAATAGGGAACGGCAGCTCTGGTGCCGGTTCAAACTTTGATGGCAGTAATACTTCCAATCGCCTGGTGGCTACAGCCGTAAGAGCTAACGTAGGCGACGCTCTATACCAAAAACCAGTTACGCATATATCCGCTACTTCTGAATACAGTACTTGCGCCGTAGCAGACGCAGAGGTCTATTGCTGGGGTGCTAACTGGGCGGGTCAGCTGGGCGTAGGAGATGTAACATATAGAAATCTAGCAGTTAAAGTATCAACAGCTGGCCAGCTTGCAAACAAATCTGTAACAGATCTTTCTTTAGGCTACTATCATGTTTGTGTTATTGCCGATGGCCAAGTGTATTGTTGGGGGCATGGCACACAGGCGCAGCTTGGTAATCAACGATACTATGTTACAGAAGGTGGTGAATACGACTCCTACCTACCTGTGAAGAGCGTCAACTCCTTCTAGTCACTTTATTAGTAAGTTAGGCTGTAAAGTGCTATTCCGGTAGCAACACTGACATTGAAAGATTCTTTACTGCCGACCATTGGTATTTCAACCAAAACGTCGCATTTTTTACGAAGTTCAGCTGAAATACCCTCCACCTCTTCGCCGAGCAATAGTAGTATTTTTTCAGGAGCTTCAAATTCGGGTAATTTTATTGCAGTGTCGTCTTGTTCAAGTCCTACTACCAAATAGCCATGAGCCTTAAATGCATCAATTGTTGTCGAGGCGTGTGGAATATAAGAAAAAGGCACAGTTGCTTCAGCACCCAAGGCAGTTTTTGCGATCTCTGCTGTAGCTTTTTGAGCAATATGCGGCAAACGAGTATCATTTTGAAGCGTAGGGTAAGGGGTATAGCCAGTAATATACAGATGCTCTATACCAAATCCGTCACAAGTACGAAAAATTGATCCTACGTTATGACTTGAGCGAATATTATGTGCTACCACTGATATTTTTCTTTGAACCATGTCGCTAATATACCATAAATGCTTATGTTTCTGATACAATAAACAGTAGTATATGGACACGGACGACAAACAAGCAATTCGTTTTCGCGAAAACGACGAAAGTGCTACTCAAAAAAGAGCAGCGCTTATTGGTCTTGAGTATTTAGATACTCGAGACATCTCAAACACCGCTCCGCTCATTGATGGCATGCTTACAGTTGAGCAAATGTATCAGGGCAAAATCATCCCGCTCAAAAAAGGCAACGACACAGAGCCTTATGTTTACGGTGTTACCAGTGACACGCCACAGTCATTAACCCAAAAGTTAAATGCCGACTGGGCGGAAAAGGGTATCAATACCCACTTTTTGCTTATTTCCAAAGCTGGTTATCGAGAATTTATGAGTCGTTACGACCCGCCAAAAGAAGTTATTTATGATGATGTCGAGATTGCAAAAGAGGGCGACAGTGACACGCTCGAAGCTGTATCAAGAACTCTCGACACCGTACGTACCGACGATATACTTGATTATCTTATTGATCAGGCCGATTTTTTAGGTGCAAGTGATATTCATATAGAAAACCAACGCGAAAATGTACGTATTCGTTTTCGGGTTGATGGCGCGCTGCATTCAGTTGCAAATTTGTCGCACGAAAAGTACCGTATTCTTAAAGCTTCTTTAGCATCAAGAGGTAATATTTCAACAGCAAGTAACGACGCTCAAAGTGGTAGCATGCAAAAGCAAGTGGCTGCCAAGGGTGACAACGAAGACCATTTTCTTAATATGCGTATCGAGTCTGTACCGACAGTGTATGGTCAGGATGTTGTCATAAGACTATTTAACTTTGACGAGACATTGCTCGATCTAACCAAAATAGGTGTCAATGAAAGAGAGCTGGCTCAGATAAATGAAATAGTGTCTCATCCGAGAGGAATGGTGTTGATGGTTGGCCCAACCGGTTCGGGTAAGTCAACAACACTCTACAGTATGATTAATGCCCTCAACACACCCGACCGTAAAATCCTGACACTCGAAGACCCTGTTGAATTTCGCATTCCAGGCGTTAGTCAAATCCCAGTAAATACTGGTGGAGGTCAAACTTTTGCTGAAAAGTTGCGGGCAGTACTGCGACTAGACCCCGACATCGTGATGGTCGGTGAGATTCGCGACAACGACACCGCTCGTACTACCATCCAGGCAGCTATTACTGGTCACTTGGTACTATCAACTTTCCACGCTGAAACTGCTGCCACGGCATTTTCACGTATGATCGATATGATTGGTATTAATCCTATATTTTCAACTGCGATTCGCTTGGTTATTGGTCAGCGGCTGGTTCGAAAACTCGATGAAAACAAAGAGAGTTATAAGGCTGATGAATCAACTAGCAAGTGGATTCGTGAAGTCTTGAGTGATTTACCAGAGGGTATACAAAAGCCTAATCTAGACGGCGAAATAACTTTATACAAGCCCAAAATTACCGAAGACTCACCATTTGGCTACAAGGGTCGCGTTGTTTTAATGGAGCAGCTAGTTGTTGACGAAGAAATCCAAAAATTCCTACGTGGAGAGCTAGCTGACGCTCATGCTGAAACTATCGAAAAAGTTGCCAAACAACAGGGTATGGTGACTATGATTCAAGCTGGTGTCTTGAGGGCTCTTGCCGGCGAAACAACTCTCGAAGAAATCCATCGAGTACTTTAAAGTTATATAATTTTATGTTATAATAAGTAACAAGAGTAATATCACTCTCGTATCTTAAGGAGTCAATGTGACGTTTGGAGAAGCCCTGATCTATATCACTGGAGTAGGAGCTATGGTTTTTGCTCTTGTTGCCCTTATTCAGGTGATCAAGGAGTTTAGAAAAACACAGAACCACACCATCAACGTTCAAATTCCAGAGGAGGCTGACAAAGCGATTCAAAAAATCGCTGAGTCATACATAACGCTCGACAAGGCTCGCAGCGAACATCCTATTACCGAACAAGACATCCAGGCATCAGTCCTAGAAGCCCGTGCCATAGTTGCTGCGCATATTAATACACGCATCGCAATTGTGACCAGTGGTATCGAAAAGTTGTCTCGTTCACGAACGAAAAACCTGAAAGACGGTTGGGTCCATGACGCAAACAAGCAAACAAAAGCTATTCAACAGCTTGAGTCTGAGCTTGAAGCTCTGCAGGCAAAACTCAAACCAGTCGTAGAACTGTCGAAAGCATGACGCTGCAATAAGATACATCCCCCGCTACAAAAAGGCGGGGGATTTTCTCTTTAAACAATAACTTTTGCAATTGCAGGAACGAGCTGTTCGTTCATCACTGAAGGGATCACTTCATCTGCGGTTGGATTTTCTACGAGCTCGGCTATAGCTTTTGCTGCTGCAATTTTATGTTCGT
>CAYGHK010000042.1:0-4386 GCA_964349645.1 uncultured Candidatus Saccharibacteria bacterium
TCTTTAGTTACCTAGCTTAGCAAGGAGCGCCTCAACCGTCAACACTTCTTTTTCATTACCAGTTCTTGAGCTATACTCTAGCTGCCCATCCAGCTTTTCACTGACAACAACTCTATGGGGTAAACCTATAAGCTCAGCGTCGGCAAATTTCTCACCAGGACGCACGTCGCGATCGTCCCAAAGTACGGTAACGCCTTTTTGAGATAACTCTTCGTATAGTTTTTGTGCTTGCTCTAAAGTATCGCCAATCTGCACCAGATACACCTTAAATGGTGCAATATTTTCCGGCCAAACCAAACCTTTATCGTCCGCAAAATGTTCGGCAATTAGACCCATAAGTCGGCTAGGACCAATGCCATAACTCCCCATAAATACAGGCTGAGATTTATCACTTTCATCAACATATGTCAGCTCAAGCGGCTCCGAAAACCTTGTACCAAGTGTAAATATATTACCTACTTCTACAGCATTTTTTTCGACTAACTCATCTTTACTAACACCTAAATCAGCAAGCACCTCGTCGTTATAAACCTCTTCGTTTATAGCTATTCGCTTTTCTTCATGAACATAAATTTTATCTTCACCAACTGGGCTAACGGTTTGAAATTCATGACTATACTTGCTAAAACTTCCACCACTGGCGAAGGTTTTATACGTACTTTTGCCAAGCCCAAGTCGCGTGTAGATTTTTTCATACGCTTGACTCATAATCTCATAAAAATCATCGTGCTCTTGTTGGTTACGACTAAAACTATAAAGATCTTTCATCCAAAACTCTCGGCCTCGCATAAGTCCACTTTTAGCTCTTAGTTCGTTGCGAAATTTGATTTGAAACTGATACGGATATACTGGGAGATCCTTATAGCTACTTATAAAGTTTTTCATAAGTTTCGTTAGCGGCTCTTCGTGAGTCGGCGCCAATCCAAGTTCGCTTCCACTAGCAAGTTTTGTCTTAAACCAAACATCCATCACTTCGTCGCTCCATCGCCCCGAGGCCTCCCAGGTATCTTTTTGTTGGAGTGCAGTTAGACTCATTTCACTGCCGCCTACTGCATTCATTTCCTCACGAATAATCTGAATAATATTATCGAGGACTAGTTTACCAAGAGGCAGATATGTATACACACCTGCCATTTCCTTGTGTATGAATCCTGCACGAATAAGTAACTGAGCATTGTGCGCTACTTCATCGGCTGGTGCATTTTTGCGGGTTTTTGTAAAAAGCTGACTTGATTTCATTGTTATCATTTTACTACACAATTCTAAAATTTCTTCTATGCCAAGTTAAAAAACAATATCATAAAGGCTACGCAATTCTTTAGCATATGTATCCCGACTCCTGCCCATATTGAGTTTGTCTTTTCTCTGACAAAACACAAAACTAAGGAGAGAACAAACACATCTACGCCTACGTTCCACTGCAAATGCACCAAGCCAAATATCAGGCTAACTACTATCGCGGTCGGCCAAAAATTAAGTTGTTTTCTAACTTTAGTAAATAAGAACCCTCGAAAAATAGCCTCTTCTATGAGAGGCGCCATGACTACCAAAACGACGAACGCCATTACATACTCAATTTGACTGTTTATATTTTCAAAACCAACACTCTGTTTTTCGTCAAAATTAAATCCTGGGACAAAGGTTGTCAAAAAAGTGAATACTGCAAGATTACCTACAAAATAAACTCCGTACCCAGCAAGTAAAAAATATATATCAGAAATTTTTGGTTTTCTTGAAACTCCAAGCAAAGTTTTTTTGTTTTTTATTGGTCCATACAAACTCTGGTAAACGCCTAAAATAAAACCTAACGTCAAGCCATAAACCAAAACTGAAAAAACAAATTGTAAAAGCGTAGACTCCAATAAATCCCCCGATATTAACCCAGACTGAAGCATTGCATGAAGTAAAAAGATGATAAACATCTGCACAATGAAAAAGCCAGCCAAAACCAGCGATACTGTTGATACTACCGATAGGTACTTATAAAGATTGGATTTTGAAAACATCGGCAATCGTTATTATCACTACCAGACCCATGAGCGCCATGAAGCTATAGCCAACTATAGAGTCCTCGATATCCTTGGTGAGCGGTTTTTTAATTGCGCGAAATAGAAGGGTTAAAAACAATCGCCCGCCGTCTAGTGCTGGAATAGGCAGGATATTCATTACCGCTAGAGTAAGTGAAATAATAGCTGTTAAAAACAGTAAGGTAGATGTACCTGCATTTTGTGCCGCTGGGAAAAATACGCCCACAATACTTAGAGGCCCACCGACCGAATTACCTGCAGCCGATATTTCTTGACTTCCTTTTTCTCGCTGAGCTTTATCGCCACTAAGTTGAGACGCGATACCACTACTAAGCTTTCCTATCAGATCGCCAAGCCCTTGAAGTGTCATAGCACTAAATTGTACAGTTGTTCCAACCCCAACAATTGGCGCCGACCATGTGGAATAGCGTACTGTTTGGGAACTGGTGGCTACGCCAAGTACTCCTTTTTCGGCATGTGGCTTATATCGAAGCTGAACATATACCGCAAAAGTTTGGCCATCTCGCAAGTATTTTACTTCAACTCGTTTACCTTGATTTTGGTCTGTAATACCGACTAAATCATCAGGTTGCATGATCTTTTTGTCAGCTACACTAACTATCCTATCGTTAACTTTTAAGCCTATTTTTTCTGCCGGAGAACCTTGGCTAACAAATGTAACCTTAAGAGGTGTTTGTACTTCTTTAGTGTCAGAAGGTACCGTAAATTGATTCGGTATGACTTTTGGCATTCCTATGACCGCTAAAAGCGTAAATACAAACATGGCAAAAAACCAGTTCATACCTACACCCGCCAGTAATATCTTCGTTTTCACCCATAAAGGGGCTGCGCCGTAGTCACCTTTTTTGTTTGCTGCATCATTCTCTCCCTGTAACCTAACAAAACCACCTAGCGGCAGCCAGTTAAGACTAAGTAGTATTTTATTTTTTAAAACTACACTGGCAAATTTAGGAGGGAACCCTATTCCAAACTCTTTAACATTTACACCGTTTCGTCGGGCAACAATAGCATGGCCAAGCTCATGAATTACTACCAAAAACATAAGAATTAGTAGTCCCATCCCAATTTGCGCAATAAAAACTAAAACCGGCATACTATACTCCGTACCTTCTGCCTCTACGTTTGTACTCCGCTATAACCTTTTTCACATCATCTTCTGTCATATCTGGCCAATGTTTTTCAACAAAGATAAGCTCGCTGTACGCAACCCGCCAAAGCATAAAGTTGCTAAGCCTTTGCTCTCCACTAGTACGTACCACTACATCACAAGGAGGCACATCCGGTGCATATAGGTGATTACTTATGCCCTCTTCATTGATTTCTTCACCACTTTCGACAAGTTTTTTGACTGCTTCAACTATTTCCTTTTGACCCCCGTAGTTAAAGCAAAGTAGAACAGTCGCTCGGGTGTTGTTGGCGGTTTTTTCCTCTGCCGCTCGTGCAGCCTGAACAATTTTTTTATCCAGACGATCATCAGTTCCCGCAACAATTATGCGAACATTCTCACCTACAACCTCTTCAAGGTCTGAAGTAAGCATTCGCATCATTAGCTTCATCAAATAGCCTACTTCTTTTTCAGTTCTGTCCCAGTTTTCGGTTGAAAATGCATAAAAAGAGACGTACTTCACGCCTGCTTCAACGCTAGCTTTTGTGATTTCTTTTACCCTGTTGTAACCCGCAAGATGACCTTCATACGACGGTATACCGTGCCCTTTTGCCCAGCGGCGATTGCCATCCATTATATAGCCAATATGATTTGGTACTTTGTCTTTTTGCTCGCTCATTATATGGTTAATATCTCTTTTTCTTTGGCTTTGGTGATTTCCTCTATTTTAGACTGAAACTCTGCAATGGATTTATCGAGATCTTTTTCAACACGTTTAAAATCATCTTCGGAAAGTTGCTTGTCATTTTTCTTGGTTTTGGCATCTTTTAGACCATCCTGCCGAACACTACGGAGCGCAATACGACAATCTTCAACTTTTTCACCAAGCTGCTTTACTATCTGATGTCGACGTTCCTCTGTTAATTGCGGTATTGGTACGCGAACTATCCTACCATCATCACTTGGGTTGAAACCAAGGCTCTGATTGCCGCGAATCGCACCAACTATTGCTTCAACATTCGTAGGGTCAAAAGGAGTTACCTGAATAAGCTGCGGCTCTGGTGCAGTAATAGTAGCAGCCTGATTAAGCGGTAACTGAGTACCGTATACTTCAACAAAAATTCCATCGAGCATACTCGGGTGCGCCCGACCAGTGCGGATTTTTTTCAGTTCGTCTTCAAAATGGCCTAGTGCAGCCGCCATCTTATCTTCATAAACTTTTGTATCAAACAT
>CAYGHK010000042.1:4486-6107 GCA_964349645.1 uncultured Candidatus Saccharibacteria bacterium
GGGTTTTTGATAAAAGATTGTTCGAGTAAAGTTTTTTCAGCAAAATATTTTGAAATTTGACCAGATATAATTTTTTCGATCATGTCGGCTGGCTTACCTTCATTTTTCGCCTTCTCACTGAACTCAGCCTTAACTCGTTCTTTTTCTTCTTCAGAAATATCATCTGATGAAATGTACTCGGGAGCACTCGCGGAAACATGCAGTGCAATATCGTGTACAAGATTTTTGAAATCATCTGTTCGTGCAACGAAGTCTGTTTCACAGTTCACTTCAACAAGTACACCTATACGATCGCTATGAACATAGCTGTCAACGAGACCTTCAAGGGCTTCACGCTCACCCTTTTTTTCTGCTCGTGTTAGGCCTTTTTTGCGCATAGCTTCGAGTGCTTTATCAAAATCACCTTCAGATTCAGTTAGTGCTTTTTTTGCATCTGTCAGGCCAACACCCGTTAGATCTTTTAGTTTCTTTATCTCTTCAAGTGAAATGCTCATTTATTTCGTCTCCTTTTTGATAGCTGCTTGTCCCTCAACAACTGCCTGTTTAACATAATCAAGTATCAAACTAATGCCTTTAATCGCGTCGTCATTGCCAGGAATCACGTAGTCAATGTCGCTTGGATCTGCATTGCTATCAACTATCGCCACAACTGGAACACCGAGTTTTTTAGCTTCTCTCACAGCGTTAGCATCTGAAAGAATATCTACTACCAAAACAACGCCTGGTTTGCCCTCTAGGTTTTTTATGCCGCCATATTTTTTATTCAATTCTTCAATTTCCTCAGCAAAACGTTGTACTTCAAGTTTGTTGTAGCGTTTTTCTAGGTCACCATTAACCATTTTGTTTTCAAGTTGTTGCATGTGCTTTATTTGCGCACCAACTGTCTTTGAGTTCGTAAGTGTACCGCCAACCCAACGTTCAGTAACGTATGGCTGTCCAACTTCTTCAGCAGCAGTGCGTACGACATCTTTTGCTTGTTTTTTCGTACCAACAAACAGTACTTTTTTGCCGCCAGCTACAGTTTTACTTATAAATGGCAACGCAGCTTCTAGCCCTTCTGCGGTTTTGACGAGGTCAATAATGTGACTCTCTTGACGCTTACTGTGTATATATGGCGCCATTTTTGGGTGCCAACGACTTGTTTTGTGCCCAAAATGAAGCCCAGCTTCGAGCAATTGTTTTACATCAACCTTTACGGCCATAGTGTGTACTCCTTGTTCTTCGTCCACAAACCTGAAATTTCAGGAGTTAATTTGTAGACTGTTTCGTTAAAATAATGTTACGTTTGCTATTGTACCTCAGTTAAGAGATTTATGCAACTTGACTCGCTTCTCTAATAAATGGTATCTTTGATGAATCGTTTTGCTTTAAAAGTAAACTACGAACATTTTGGAGAAAGGAATAAAGTGCCGTTACTTGAAATAGGAATGCTTGCACTAGTGGCAGTACTTGGGTACTGCTATTTTCTGGGCGCAGTAAAGCTGTATCTTCCCAGGGGACCTTATGGGAACGAGCTACACCAGTGGGGAGTTCTCAAAACCCTGACGGTTGCCTCATCGGCAATTGTCTGGCCAGCTTCGTGGCTAGTCCTCAGTCTTTATAGATTGAAACCAGCCTAAAA
>CAYGHK010000043.1:0-5926 GCA_964349645.1 uncultured Candidatus Saccharibacteria bacterium
CGTTTTCTGAAAGCAATACAGAATATTTTCTATACACATATTTTGCGCCAGACCAACCAAAGATCACAATTAGTTGGGAACACGATTCGTATGAATGGGTAGATCCGGAAACTTTTATTAAATGCGTAAAAGAAGCCAAAGATACCTATATGCACATGGTGGCGCATGCACTGAATGAAAAACCACCTCAGTCTAAAAATTGAAATTCCTAGAGACCTGTTTTACTTCGTATCAAATCTACTGTTTGCTCAATAGTTGAATCCTCAGCAATTGCGTATTCAAATTCATAACCCATGGCTGTTGGCTTCGAATACCATTCAGCCAAATCCTTTTCACCGAATAATTTTGATTTTTCACGACCCGCATGTCGCTTAGCTGTTTCGTCTAGTGAAATATCAAACCAAAATATATAGTTTTCGCCGTCGTGGCCGCCAAAGAGTTTTTCGAGCGGATTGTCCTGCCCCTCTGGCCTGTAAATTCCGTCCATTATAACGTCGTATCCATTCGCCAGAGCTGTGAGTGCACTATGAGTATACATCTCGATAGCCGCCGGATAGTAGTCGCCCTGAAGCCCTAATATATCGTTTCGAAATGTGTCGAATTCCAACAGCGCGATCTGGTGATCGCTGCTTTCACGAAGTTTATTCGCTATCGTGCTTTTGCCGCTACCCGATGGTCCACGAATGATGATTAGTTTTGGTTTTGTGTCACTCATATATTTATCATATCAAATAATAGTGCAAAAACTAGTGACAGATATTCTGCTATAATTTGACTATATGAACCTCAACGATATTAACTTTTCTGCGCTTGTAGGTATGCCCAGTATGAGGGCGAACAGAACATCAAATAGCAATTTAATATTGTCCGGGTTGCCTTTAGCCGTCCTTTTATTTGTTTTGGGATATTTTAGTTTAATCGCGGGCTTAGACAAATTTGCTCCACTTCTTTTGATACCGTTGTTTGGAACTGTATTGATTGGGGCTCAACTAGTAGCCAACTTTTTAAATGACAACAAAAGCAAAAAGGTACAGGAGGCTTTGGGTAATTTTGCAAACATAAATAGCTTTGAATACACTGCGCAAGATAAATCCGTTAGCGAAAAAGGAAGCTTATTCGATACAGGCGTCAATAAACACTTCAATAATATACTGTCGGGCAAGCTAGGTGAATATAACTTTAGGCTAGGCGACTACCACTACGAGGAAGATCTGAGTCAAAAGAATCGTCGTGTTTTTGATGTGAGGGTTATGAGGTTGGAGCTTCCCAGAAAACTACCACACATGGTTATCGATTGTTTGATCGAAGCCGGGGAGCCGGGGAGCCATGGCGATAGTAGCAACCGGCTATTCTCTACCCTACCTATTAGTTTCGATCCGTCGCAAAAGCTCGAGCTAGAGGGTGACTTTTATAAATATTTTACTTTGTATGCACCAGATAAATATGCGGTAGATATGCTATCTATCATTGGCCCCGATACTATGGAAAAATTGCTACAGATGAAAGAATACTGCGATATTGAAATAGTCGACAAGTACATATATTTTTATTGGCCGGACGAAACTACTAGTAAAGAAAACTTCGAAGCGGTTTTTGAAACCACTATAAGTATCATGAATGAAATAGGTAAAAAGCTGTCTACAACGGCAATAACTGCAGGTGTTCACAAAGCTATTAACGCGGCAAGTTCAAAAAACCCAATCATGCTCAAAAAAGGTGGCAGTCAATTAGCGTCCTGGCTGATCTTTATTTACCTCGCTATGGTACTGGGATATTTCACGTGGCTATGGATAACAACTGGCAATCCAAAAAGCGAAGTACCACCAGAGCATATTCCGTTTGTGATGTCATTTTTATTTTTGCCGGCTATTCTCACTTTGCCGTACGTAGCGTACTACAACCACAAGACAAGCAAGCTGGAAGAAGTTGCAAGGAAAAGATACTAGTCCAGCCATCACCACGACCTCTTGGTCAATATGTCATTATGTAAAGACCTTGTGGTATATTAGGCATAATGAGTAAAAAGAAAGATATTTTGGCTCGGCGGCGCAAAGTTGTGGGTGTGCTGCGTGGTATCGTATTGGTTACAGGGATATATCAGATGATTAACGAGCCTTTAGTTGGTTTGGCTATATTACTTTCTTTGGTAGCTATTTCTTTTCCTTCTTTTGTTTCACGAGGCCGTATAAAGGCTATGCCGCTAGAGTTTGAGCTAATACTTTTTATTATGGTCGTCTTGCAACTAGTCATAGGGGAGACTCTCAACTTTTACGACCACGTACCCTACTATGACAAGCTAGTGCATTTTATGTTGCCGTTTTTCCTTGGTTTTATTGCTGCAATGTTTGCTTATACCATGCAAGTCACCGGCTCCTTAAAGGCCAGTTTGCTACCTACTATGTTTGTAGTAGTTATGGTTGCACTGGGCATTGGAGCGATATGGGAAATAATCGAGTATCTTGCTGACGTGTTTTTAGGAACATATCTACAAGGTAGCCTGACAGCCTCTCCTTTAGTAGACACCATGAACGACCTGATAATGGATACACTGGGCGGAGTGTTTGGTGCATTGCTGGTACTGCGCTATGTAAAACGTGATGGCAAAAATAAAAAATCACGGCTTCATGCCCTAGCTCAAGAAATCAAAAAAGATTTTTAGTGCAGCAAAAATACATACAATAGTTTACTCAGGCTTTTTACCTAAGTATTCTAACTGCCACATACCGTTTTTGTAGACAAAAAGTGAGTAGGATGTATTGTCTGTAGATTTTTCAAAAGTCTTAGCTTGTGACCAGTCGTGTATATATGATGCCAGGCATCGGGTAATCATACCGTGGCTAAATGCAAATATACTTTTTGTATCCGTGATTGGTTCGGTAGTGTCGATATTTCTTTCTATGCATCCGTATATTCTATCGCCCCCTTCGTTCATAGATTCTCCGCCCGGAGGTTTGAAATTTTTACCGAGCCTTTTTATTTCTTGCAAAGTTGCGTCGTTGTATTTTTCGAGTCGGACTTCTCCGGCCCAGTGTCCTTGGTCAAGTTCTTGCAGGTCGTCGTCGATAGTCGGTTCGAGATCTAAGCCCATTGCTTGTAATGTATGCTGGGCAGTTTGCCGAGTGCGAACAGCGGGCGAGGCAAGTACCTTTGTCGGAATAATACCTTCAGTTAAGAAATGTTCTCCCAGTCTTTTTGCCTGTTCCACTCCTTTTTCTGTGATAGGCGAGTTGCTACTTCGACCGCCAATAATGTGCGGCTGAGTATTGGCAACTGATTCGGCGTGTCGTATAAGGTATAGTTCAATATCTGGCATCTACTACAATAATAATTGCTATATGGGGTGAAACGCAAGCATAAGCAAAAAGTTTCAGTTGCTAAGTATTTTTATCTGCCTTCTGCTTCGTCGATACTCATTGTTTTCTTCAAGCAGCCTATAGGATTTTGCAAGGTGGTATCGTACAGCTCAAGGCCGGTTGTTGATTCCCAAGATTCCATCATATGGAAAAGCTCATGTAATACTTCGCCCTTAACTCTTTCATCTAGCAAACTAGAAGGGCAGACATGTGTAGTTGTGCCATTTTCGTCTTTGTTTATTTGTATCTCAAATCGCAAGGCGCCATTGCCTTGAGCTGCGGGTTCGCCGATGACATCGCCAGCTTTTATTTCATCACCTTTTTTAACTGCAACGTTGGCAATGTGGTCGTATCCAATTGTCCAGATCGAACCTTCTTTTGGCTGTATGAAAACTTCCGTGTCACCACTTTCAGGCTGTTCTTTGGTGAAAGCTACAATTCCGTCTATTGCGGAAACCACCTTAGTGCCAACTTTGAGCGATGCAAATTCAAAGTTTGGGTTGATTCTGGTGTCGCTTTTGCCACCAAGTTTGTCGCCAAAAACATAAAATCCCTTGAGGCCTTTTGAGTCATATTCACGTAAGGCATTTGAGTCGACTAGAACACTATCTATACTTTCCAGCCCTAAATTTTGCAAAGAAATATCAGTTTTTTTTGTTTGGGCAGCTGGCTTGGACGCTGAAATCTGTTTGTTGTTTTGACTCATGAAGGTGTATCCAATAAATCCTACAAGCCCCAGGACAAACAAGACAACAAATATTTCAATAATACTAAACCCGCTCTGATATTTTTTTATAGTTTTCATAGCTTCTTGAAGGCAAGTATATATCAGTGCGGCTTGAAAAGTAAATAAAGCTTATGATTATTTGTGCGTCTTGGGCTGGAGGCTATGCATCTAACTCGATACCTCCCATACGCTGTAGAACCTTGAGAAATTCTATTTCTTGTTCTTCAGTCAGCGCAGCAGTACCTAGTTGATGGCCTTCGTATCCAGTCTCTAAGAAATCTCTATGCGAAAAGTTGAGATACATTCCAACTGGGCCTCCCTGCTGTGCTTGCTGCCTTTGCATAGCATAAGTAATAGTACCTGCTTTAGTAAAGAACATTGCAGCCAGCTCGCGGTAGTAGTCGGTGTGTCCGTCGGTAAACTCTACCCCAACACGCTCTCCGTCAATTTCAAGCAACGTACTTGTCATACGGTCGTCCCAATTGTGGGTTTTTATTGCCGCGCTAGCTATGCTGTCAATAACTTCCGCTTCAACAATAACGGGCTTACGTTCACCATACCATGACAAACCTAGGTCTAATGCTTTACCAATACCAGATATGACTAGTTTTTCATCAATACCTTTTAGAACTTCGTTGATAGCATCTCGAGCCTCAGTCGGGTCGATGGCGCATTCAACTCTTTCTTGTGTTAGTCCACCTGGTTCTTTATTTTTCCAAATATCGTCAGAGATGCTTTTGAAAAGCGTTGCAGCTTCAGTTGGGTCTGTGTCTTCAATAACAATCTCCTCACCAGTCTTCATTATCTTAGCATTTACCTCAGCCATACTTTTTTCCTCTCGTTAATAAGTTCTTACTATAATTATCCTACTTCAGCTTGTAACTGCAAGCATGAGGGCTATAATGAAACACATGCTTATAAAACTTTCTCCCGACATAGATAGTCTGACAGTATCTGCAGACGGTTTGGAATCTACTACTATTTTGGGTTTTGCTGAGCAGCAGCCAAAGCCAGTAGAAGTAGCGACTTTAGATAAGCCAGTTTTGCTGACTGATGTTCACAAAATCAACCAGTTGCCTTCGAATGTGCGCGATGCTGTTTTTGCACTTTACCAATCTTATCCTCGTACGGTTGAATACGACGGCGTAAGTGTGTCGTGGTCGCCGACAAACTACCCAAGAGTATGGTGTCCGTCAATTGATACGATTTTTCTTGCGCGTGGTCTCAAGCCATATCTTGGTGAAATCACTTCAGCAGCCGAGATCGGCACCGGCTCTGGCTTTATCATAAAATATATTTTGACTCATGCTCCGAAGCTCGAAAGCGGAGTTGCAAGCGATATCAATATAGAGGCCGTTCGTTGCGCAACCGACGCTTTGTCCGACGAGCCAGATCGCCACAAGATTAGTTTTGTATTGCCAGACTCAAATTCATCATCACTTGAACTAAGCGGCAAGTTTGATTTGATAGTGACGAACCCACCGTATATTCCACGCCCAGGTGCGAACATCGACAACCCCTACGAAGGACTTAACTTGGTATACCAACTAAGCCAAGAGGCGAAAGATATGCTAAATCCTGGCGGTCAGATTATCATGAATCTCTCTAGCCTAGCTGGTGACGAACCGCTAAGCTGGTTTACTGACAATGGCTGGAATGTTGAAGCACTTGAAACTATGAGGGTGCCGCTAAAGGTAAACAACGTTACTAGTGGAGTTAGCGAAGAAAGCCAACGCTGGCTAAAATATTTGGAGACTAAAGGCAATCTTGAGATCGATGAAGGCGAGTCAGATGGTTACCGCTTTTGGCACACTCTGCGACTCTACCGCATTACGCAAGCTTAAAT
>CAYGHK010000044.1:0-1367 GCA_964349645.1 uncultured Candidatus Saccharibacteria bacterium
CCTCTCATCATTCTGTCGAGCTCGGTTAAATCTACAGCGAAGTTGCGAGCTTCATCGTATGTTATTGTGCCGGAACGAATCATATCAGCCAGTGTACGATCCATAGATTGCATACCCTGGTCGGCGCCAGTTTGGATAACTGCATCAAGCTGATGGCTCTTACCTTCGCGAATAATGTTTCGAACTGCAGGGTTAGCAACTAATATTTCGGCTGCAACTACACGTCCTCCGCCGATAGCAGGCACTAGTCGCTGAGAACAAATACCCATCAATATGTTCGCCAATTGCGCTCTAACCTGAGGCTGCTGGTGAGGCGGAAATACATCGATCATACGATCAATAGACTGTGCTGCCGAGTTGGTGTGAAGTGTTGCAAACACAAGGTGACCAGTTTCGGCAATTGTAATAGCAGCCGAGATAGTCTCAAGGTCACGCATCTCACCAATAAGTACAACGTCGGGATCTTGACGCAACGCTGAACGAAGAGCTGCCGAAAAGCTATAAGTGTCGTAGTGAACTTCACGCTGCACCACCACGGATCTCTTTGATTTATGCGTAAACTCAATTGGGTCTTCGATTGTAATTATATGATGCGAACGCTCTGTGTTAATTTTATCGACTAGAGCAGCTAGAGTTGTCGATTTACCCGAACCTGTTGGGCCGGTTACAAGTACAAGTCCACGAGGATACTGAGCGAATGAGTTAATGACTGCAGGCATACCTAGTGAAGCAATGTCGGCAATCTCGTTCGGAATCAAACGAAGTGCAGCGGCTAAATTGCCTCTCTCGTGAAAAGCGTTTACACGAAAACGACCAAGGTCGCCAAAAGCAAAACTGAAGTCAAACTCTTTGTCTTTCAGTAGTACTTGCTGTTGTTCTTCGTCAAGAATTGCAAATATTAATGATTCAACCTGCTCTTCGGTTAGAGCATCATAGCCGCTAACTGGAGTCAACGAACCATCTATTCTAAGCATAGGCGCAAGAGCAACTTGCAAGTGAAGGTCGGAAGCGCGCTTTCGAACTACTTCTTCGAGTAAAATTTCTATCCTGAGATCGTTTTCTTTCATTCTGCCTACCCTTTTTACGTTTTATAGTTCTGCGGAAACCCTGTTTACTTCATCGATAGTCGTCAATCCCTGTAGTACTTTAAAGTACCCGTCCTGTCGCATCGTGACTAGCCCTTGAGTAATAGCTAATTTCTCTATTTGAGCGCTCGTCGCACGTTGCACAACTAAATTTTGAATCTCCTCGGTCATATCAATAACTTCATATAGGCCAACTCGTCCTGAGTAGCCTCCTGGAGTTCGAGGGGTTTCGACACCCTTAGCTAAAGTATAAGCGCTTTGACCACCTAGTGGCAAGTCCTC
>CAYGHK010000044.1:1467-3279 GCA_964349645.1 uncultured Candidatus Saccharibacteria bacterium
CCTTTCATTTTGTACTCAACAGGGTCTTCTAGAGTTACAATGTTGATACTATCGTCTTTAATCTCCTGAACTAGCGCATACAAAGAAGTGGACTTGCCCGAACCAGTAGGACCAGAGGTAATTATCATACCATTTGGTTTGTGAATACCTTTACGAATTGTGCGAAGTGCTCGACCTGCATAACCCATTTCCTCAATATTGAAGCTCGAGCCAGATTTGTCTAGCAAACGAATCACCACTTGTTCACCCCAAACAACTGGGGAGATAGCTATACGAAGGTCGACTTCTTTACCAGCTGCGGCTACAGCAAATTGACCATCTTGTGGAATTCGATGTTCGTCAATTTTAAGATTGGATAAAATTTTTATTCGACTGACAAGCGCGGGTTCGATACTTTTTGGCAACTGCATAATTTCTCTTAATACTCCGTCAACACGATTACGAATCTTAAGTTGAGTTTCCATAGGCTCAATATGTATATCTGAGGCTCGAGAACGCACAGCATGCTCCAAAATAGTGCTAAGTGCTCTGGATATTGGCGAATCTTGGACAATTGTCTTTACATCACCCGACACCTGAGCTGCTTCATCTTTCTCGTTTTGAATCGCATCAACTGCTGCATCTACGTTTGAGAAGTCCGTCTTATACTGAGCTATAACATTACGTATACCAGCCTCACTCGCCATATAAACCTTAAGGGGACGAGCAATTTTATTCGCCAAAAAATCAACTGCCTGAATGTTGTTTGCATCGAGCATCGCAACAGCCAAACGACCAGAAACTTCGCCCAAAGGTACGGCCATAAACCGCTCAGCTATGTCCAGCGGCAAAAGCCCTAGTATTTTTTGATCAATTGGTACATCCGCTAAGTTAACGTAAGGTACACCCGACACATGCGCAATACAGTGGGTCATCGTCTCGTCGCTCACAACACCATCTTTTAGAAGTATGCTAACAAACGGAGCTCCGTCTACTTTTGCACGTTTTTCGTACTCATCTATAACAGAACTACCTACCAATCCCTCTTCTATAAGTAGGGTTTTTAGGTCTTTTTGTATATCGTTTGTAAGAAGTGCCATAAGGTTAGTTTCCTACTCAAACGGCAGACTATCCGACGGCTTACCAATAGACCTTTCGACAGTCGGATTGATTGCATTTTTATTGAAAATTTTACCGTCTGTTGGCTCGAGCTCCGTACTTATAGGATCAACTGTCTTAACTTTTTGAGCCGATTTTTTAGGCTCGCCTATAATTGAGCTTGCAGCAAACCAGGCGACCATTAAGCTTACAGAAGCTATGAGAATAATTGCAGCTAAATCATTTTTCTTCATGGCTTAATCGTTTTCTCCTGTAACTCTAAGGTTTTCTTTGGCTGATAATAAGTGGCTGCCTGAACTGAAGCTGACAATTTACCTGCACCGGCTGACTCTAGCTGTAAAGTAAGGATTTTTATAGGACGAATAGAACGATTCAAACGATCAAATAAATCTTCAAGCCGCTCGCTGTTTCCAGTTGCTTTAAAGCTAAATGTTATAGGTTGGCTATCTCCAACCTGCTCAAGAGTAGTAGTATCTACAACCACGCTACTAGTATCACTTCCGGATGTTGGATTAACTTTTATGTTATCGATTGAAACATCTGTGAGAAGTGCAGATTGTAACGATGCGGCAAAATTTTCTTCATCCGCAGCATATGGCATTGCGTCAATAACTACATCGAGGTTATTGTCAGACGATGACGAACGAACCACGGTTAATTTTTTGTCAGCACGAAGTTTTTTAACGGATTTATCAAGATCATCGGCGGCTTTTA
>CAYGHK010000044.1:3379-5694 GCA_964349645.1 uncultured Candidatus Saccharibacteria bacterium
CTGTACTTTTTGATATCATCGTCAGCAAGCTGCTGCCTAAGAGTTTGGCCTGCAAAAGCATAAAAAGCTAGGAGTACTACTACTGCAATAGATGCCAAACTGAGCAAAAACATAGAAGCGACCACAAGTCTTTTCTGGCGACGTGCTTGTACAAATTCCTGTTTAATATCCGGCAGTAAATTTAGCTCAATCATATGACTTTCGTCCTCTGAGCTAGCCCTAGTGCTACTCCAAATTGTGTAGATATAGGCTGTAATTTTTCTTTATCTGCGGGGCTCATCTGTACTTTTTGCCACGGATTTGCCAAAACTGTATTGATGCTTGTTTTTTGGTTTATGTACTCTGCAAACAACGGTATCGCTGCCCCATATCCAGTAATATAAATGGTTTCAACCTGCACTCCAGTGTAGCGGCTCTGAAAGAAAGTAACCGATTTGTTAATGTCGGCGACAAATTGATCTAGGGCTCCTTCAACAGCTCGTATTACCTGGCCTTCTAACCTATCTGGCGACAAACCAAATTTTAGAATAAACTGTTCAGCCTGATTTTGCTCAATATTAAGATTGCCCATTGCAGATTTTATAAGTGTTTGTAAACCAACTGGGATAGATCGCGCCAATCTTGGTGTGCCATCTTTAGTAACAACCAAGTCACTAGCACCGTAGCCCATATCAAATACCATTGCAGCCCCAGTAGTGTTTTCCGGAAAAACCGCACGCAGCATAGCAATAGAGTCTGGCTCCGTTGCTACTACATTTAGGCCAATATTTTCTAGCATATCGAGACGAGCCTCATTGTAGGCATTGGCTACACTTGTAAGTAAAACTTCAGACTTATCAGCTCCGGCCGGACTGTCGCCCAATAGCGCCCAGTCGAGCTTCACTTCGTTAATTGGCATTGGTATAAATTGTTCTGCCTGGTACTTTATGTTCAACTTCAATTCTTGCGCGCTCATTTTTGGAAGATCAACAACTGTTGCAAATGTCTTTGTAGAAGGAATACCAACTGCTACATCTCGAGTAGTAATGCCGCTCTGGCCTAGTGCAGTCATTATTACTTCTCCAAGTCGTCGCTGGTCTTCTACCGCGTCACTAGCGCTTATTTTTGCATCTACAGGTGCGTAGCCGTACTTAACAAGTGTCCAGGTGTCGTTATGACCCTGACGAGCAAGTTGAACTATTCGAATAGCCGTCGTACCGATATCTAGCGCAAAAAATTCGCCCACCGTATTTAGTAATTTCATTCTGATGTCCATTATACATAAGCGCTATAGCGCTAAGCAAGTCTTTTTTATAGAGTAGACCTTTTTAGTAGCGAGGCGGCAAATCTTTTTGATGAGCAGTCTTAGGTTTAGGCGTATCATTACCACGCGTATAACCAGTAATCATCTGACTCGGACTCATACTAAAGCTTTCTGCAGGAGTTTGAGCAGCGCCGGCGCTAGTAAGGTCTGCTCCGTAAGTTCTCCACAGAAGTAAACGATTAGCAGAAACTGCACCAACAATTCGTAAGTTCTTTTCACAGTCTGATATAGTTTTCGCCTTTGTGCTACAAGTTTTCACCGCATCACCAGCTATTAATGTCGCGTATATATTACTTACATCGTTTGCGATAGTTATGTCACAATCAGCAACAAATACTAAACGAGGCAGCTCTGTAAGCTTACTGTAGCCACTTCTTTTGTAGACAATATCTTGGTCGATAAATAGATTGCCACTTCCGTCGTTTGCTGGGTCGGAGCAGCCTTTACTAGGATCGTCCCGCTGCGCATACAGTACGATGTCTCGCCCATTGCGCGTTCCGTCACCACCAAAGTTTGGATAGTCGTCGCTTAGTAGACTTGGAGGTGCTGGATCTGGGTTAAACCCAAGATCTGATTGGTACAAATGCACTCCGTGACAATAGCCAAGCTGATAGCCATTGTCTCCTGTGCTTGAGAGGATCGGGAACAATCCACTAGCATTGGCTGTTTGAGTTGGGCAAGGCGCTCCAGCAGTGCCAGTATAGTAGTCGTGACCATCCTTAGCTAGTGATGCAGGCGCATGCGGCCCGGAAGTGTCTATTACAACGCCGTTCTTTAGCCACTCAACTGTGATATCTCCAAGATATAGGTTTCGGTCTGTCATCTTTGAAGGATCCGCATCCCATTCATCATTGTGATTGTTATTTACAAAATCTATATCCACAGTCGGGTTACTACCAGATACATCTTGTGGACCTTTATAGCCGGCGTCCCCTAGATTAAAGGTTGCTTCGTAATCTGCGTCAGTTGGGTAAGCGCTATTTACCACTATTTCTCTGTCTTCATAAACACC
>CAYGHK010000045.1:0-5648 GCA_964349645.1 uncultured Candidatus Saccharibacteria bacterium
GGGCGTTTGCGAACTGGTTCTAGACCTTCAAGTACTTGGATTTGTGCTGCATCATAAGCAGCAGCTGGTTTTTGTTTAGCCATTGTGTAGATTTTTCTCCCTCGGTTCTGTTTCCAACTAACAACATTATACCACAATATATTCCTATTATGCTAGAGGCGAAAGTCTCTAATATGCTATGATTGAGCGTATAAATGGTGGTACAAAAAAATGACTAAAAAAATTGTCAACGAATCTCTTAAGAGTCCTAGTCTGATTGGCAATATTGCTTCGTATCATAAAGAGCTTATAGCAAAAACTGCCAAGCGTGGTGTTCTAGTTATTCTATCGGCCTTGTTCTTATGTCTTCAGTATCTCGTTTTGTTTTTTCCAACTCAAAGCGCCAATAGTGCAGACCTAAGCTCAGATTCAGTGTATGGTGGCTTTTCTTCAAAGCAAGATTTGTTACTGGAGTATGAAGCTAAGAAATCACCCTTTCGAGACAGTTCTGAAGCGCTCTCTGTATCAAGAAATGACCTAATAAACACTACCGAACAAACCTTAAAAGATTGGGTTCCAACAAAATCTTCTCTCGTAATCGCATGGAGTAGCTCATCAGTCTATACTATGGCGCCAGAAGACAGCAGCCAACCTAATAATCAACATTTTGTTGCACTAAGTAGTAGTGGAAACAATCACTTCTTCGGTCACATTGTGGACGCCAAGTATCTTGTAAAATCAAATGCACAAATTTTGTCCGGGTATTCTTCAAAGGCTGGTAAGTTTGCAATTTTAAAAAACAGTGGAAATTTTTTGACCACAAACTACAATGCCGACACTTGCTACAACAACCCAGATGCCTACTTATCTTATACACACTGTCCTAGTAGCAACTCTTTTGAATCCAAGATACTGGTTACAAATTTAAGCTACAAAACAGAGGGTCAATATATAAAAAATCGTCCTGGCGACAAACTACAGTACGACCTCTCTTTGCAAAATAAAGGTCAAAGTGACATAACGCTAAAACCAGAGTTATACATTGGTGATATTTTAGAGTACTCTGAGCTAAGTACTGTCGATGCCGCAAGGTTCGACGAAAAGACAAGCACACTTCAGTGGCCTGAGGTTCGATTAGCCAGTGGAGAAAAGCAAGTTTACAGCTTTGGAGTGCAGATTTTAGGCACTATACCAATAAACCCTAGAGGTTCAACAAACGGTAGCTCTTACGACTGCTATATGACAAGTTTTTTCGGAGAAATATCGAGCATAAAAGTTTCCTGCCCTACTCCCAAAATTATAGAAAGAATGCTTAGCGCAGCTCCTGAAAACTCCCTGACCGCTCTTAGCTGGCTCGTTTTTGTTGTTAATCTTTTACTATGGCTAAGAGTATATATACTCTCAAAGGAGTATGACTTGATCGTAAAGAAAGCGAGGAACAAAAATGTCTAAAAACAAAACTGCATACCACAAAGCAATTCATAAAAATCGCATACATCTAAATACCTCCGAGCAAATTCTTAGTAAAATAATGCACCAACACTTAGTTGAGCTGGTACTTAAGTCTCTTGAAAATACTTTTTTCAGAATAATTCCAATGCAGTTTGGCTTCATAGCTATAACCATCATTGGCGTTTTTTCGGTGGTTGTAGCTTATTTTTACGGATATCAAACTATAAGTCTAACTTCGCTTGGATACGTATTTGCTCTTGGTTTTATAGTAGGCCTTGTATACGAGTACGTACGATCTATTATCAAGCAGGTGAAGTAGAGAGAGCTACCTTATCGCTATATGAACTTCCTCATCAGCCTCAGCATCAGTTCCGTCCCTCTGAATTGATAGGCTGCCGCTTTTTACAGGCCCTTTTTCTTCAGTAATTGATTTGGCCTGCTGCATTGGAGCATCTGAAGATTTAGTTTCAATGGTTGTTTTTTCCTCAGGCTTAGGTGGTTGATTGCCTTTGGTAGGTTCGGTCTGTTTAGCCTTACTGGATATTTCTTTACGCTTAGCAAGCCATTCATCAAGAAAAGAGTTATTTGATGAAGATTTCTGCGGTGCACCGCTACCGATTCTCGCTGCCTGAGGGCCGTTTTTTGTTCCGGTTCCAAGTCGAGTGAATATTTCTCGCTCTACCTCGGCTCGAGGACGACCATGTTTAGCTCCAGATAGTTTTTTCAAAGCATCAGCCAATTGAGGGTTGGGATGTGCGCCTCCAAGTGGTGGTAGGAAATTCATACTAAATGGAGCTGAAGGAACACTATTGATCATTACATTAGATATAGACTGGTAGTTAGGTAGTTTTATCAGGTCTTCAGCATCGAATGTCGGCTGGAACCTTTTTACCATTAGTTCGGCGTCTGTTACACCGATTCTACCGCTTATAACTGTTCCTACGTTACCGATAATAGCCTCCCTTACTTTATCTGTAAGTTGAGTCATAAACTGATTTCCTAGTATAAGATTCAGGCGATACTTACGTGCCTGCGACAAAATCGACTCAAAGCTATCTGTTGCAAAGTTTTGAAACTCATCTACGTACAAACAAAAATCATTACGTTGGTCTTCTGGTATGTTTGCACGGCCCATAGCAGCTGCCTGAAATTTCATTATGAAAATCATACCGATCAATCGAGAGTTCAGTTCACCCATCTTTCCTTGACTAAGATTAACTATGAGAATCTTCTTGCCGTCCATTATTTCACGTAAATTGAATCCGCTTTCGGTCTGACCCATGATATTACGCATCATAGTGTTAGACATAAATGGACCAAACTTACTCACAACCCAACTAGTAACTTCTCCGGATTCGTTTGAACGCTGGGAGTTTGGGTATTCTTTCGTCCAAAAATCTAGGATGTCTTGATCTTTTACGTATTTTAGCTTGCTTTTCATAAAGTCATTGTCAACTAGCAGTTTTGGTATATCTATGAACGTCCCGCCATTTGGGTCGGACATTAGCAGTAGCGCACAGTAACGGAATATATGCTCCAATCTTGGACCAACAATACCTGTATGTCCAGGGTCGTAAAGACCATAAAGCATATTAATAGCTTCTTGTATAAGAAAATCTTTTTGATCTGGGTGATCAAACTCAAACATATTTAAACCAACTGGATTTGTCATATCACCAGGGTTAAAGTAGATCACGTCCTCAACTCTATGCTTCGGAACCATCCCTAAAATAGTCTCGGCAGAATCACCATGAGGGTCTATAAATGCGAACCCACGCCCCTCTAACATGTCCTGCAGCGCTAAGTTTTCTAGTAAAACAGACTTACCCGTACCAGTTTGTCCAATAACATACGTATGACGTCGACGATCATTTTCGCTAAGTCGTATCTCTTTCTTCGCCCCACGGAATACGTTAACTCCTAAAAGCAATCCTTGGTCCGGTATGAAGTTCGGACCGTCAACCTGCTTAGCAGCCTGTCTCTCAACTTGCGAGCTAGGTATGCTTGTTTGATCTGGCAGGTGAAAAATGGTTGCAAGTTCTATACTATTTAAAATGTTGTTTTTTATATTCTGAGGGAAGAATCTAAATATAAATGCTGTTGTAAATTCTTCAATGTTACTGGTTACACTGAACTTAAAACCGTTTTTATTTGGTGCATCGAACAGCGAAAAGGCTGCAACAATATTTTTCATTAATGTCTGGGAGCTGGTTGCCGTATTTGAAGACGCCATAACTCGTATAAGGGTTTCGTATGCGGGGTAACGGGTCTTCTCTTCTATAGAATCAATATGAGACTGCTCAAGGCTAGTTACCTGATGATCTCCGCTTTCGTGCTTTTCCCCCGGAGCAGGCGGTTTCCAAAGCATTTCTAGTATACCTGTACCAAAATTAGCGCTTCCAGACTTAGAGCCTTTACCTTGACGTATTTTCTGAGCTGCTTTGGTAGACCTTTTTGACCAACCTTCAGGGGCAGGGCGAAGTAATATTTGTATTGCCGCACCATCATCTTTACCTGCACCAGAAAGAGCGCCAAGAAGGGCAATCATTGCATCTCTTTTCGACTCTTCAAAAGTAGCAATAGGATAAGCAAAGTCATTTTTAAGACTTAATTCACCACCTATAGTTCCGCTTATTCTTCCAGTTTGACTGAATATATTTTGCTCTTCCACCTCTTCTAAGGTTGCAGCCGGGTATGCAGCAGCAACTGCCTGGCGAACTACGTCTATCAATATCACTGGAACCACAACATAATAATTAACCATCCCATTCTTCACAGTAACCTCAAATGAAACATGGCGCTGACCAAAAAGTTTGCTCTTGAAGCCTTTGGTCGCAGTGCTAGATATAATGTTATACATAACTTGCGCCTGTGATATCGCTTCTTGGGTTACATCTCTCGCATCACGTCCACCTGTTTCTATATCGTCGCTCATCGGAGGTAGGTGTATACGTAGAGGTATCATCTTGAGACCTCTCTCGTAATTTTTTGCTTCACGTATAGATTGTCTATACAGAAAATATATCCCTGCAGCAACGGCCGCACCTATCGACCCTAAAACGAAAATACTTACAAGAATCTCTGCCATCTATGTACCACCTCTTTAACTTTCATCTGGCATTTTGACTTGTTTACCGTATCGTTTCTGCATATAGTCGGCCTGTAATTTACTCACCTCTCTCTCCTTGGCGTAAGGATCTCCCTTTGTTTCGTTGATAACTTTTTTTGCTTTATTAACCCACTCTTTTTCAATAACATCATCATCTGCCGCTATTACAGGTGTTGCTGTAGAAACGCTTGTCGCAGTATCATCTTGAGATACCGCGGGCACACCTGGAATAGTGACTGCAACATCGTCTGCTGCAATCTGAACACTATCGTTAACTTTCCCGCTACGCTCTTGAGAGGCGTCATCACCTAGCTGCTCAAGTGCACCTATAGGAACGTTCTCTAGTTTGCGATTAATATCAGGACTAGATGAAATCTCGGGGTTCAATGAGGGCTTCTCTAGACGGTTTGATTCACGATTTAAGTTGTTTGATTGGGGCTCCATATGGCCTTAATTATAGCATAAACTCAGGAGAGCACCTCAAGTATTATGTACGTCTTATAACATAGAAAATTGCCAGGCCTGTAAAAAGTACAACCAGTAAAATGTCTCTGATGGTCAACTGATTGACAGATTGCATAGCCAGCAGTAATACGGGCATGAAAGCTATGATGCTTGCAATATAGTAGCTCATCTTCCAATTGAATGGTTTATTCTCTCTTTTGTTCATAAATACTCTGAACAAACTACTCTTTTTAAACAAAGTAAACCCTAGGTGTAGAACAATAAAAAAAGTACTTGCCCAAAACAAGTACAGCAGTATAAAGACAAACAAAATACCCAAAGGACCTACCGTTCCTGGGTTGGTTGCATTCCATAGGTAAAACAATAAAGACATACTCACCAGAGGTGTGAGATATATGCTATACCAAAGCCTTTTAGTGATGTAATCGTACATACTTCCAGGATATCAGAAAAATATACCCTGGCGACGAATCCGCCGCTTATAAAAACTATTGGGCGCTCGTCGCCGAGGGCGACTGACCGCTCCGAATAAATCGGAGCATACAGATAAGTAGTTTTACTTGGTAAACCAAGTATCACTGACTAATAGCTCAACGCTTATACAACTTTTTGTTTTGGCGGAGCTTTGACGCCACTATCTTAG
>CAYGHK010000046.1:0-1358 GCA_964349645.1 uncultured Candidatus Saccharibacteria bacterium
CAAATACTTGGCAATTGCCTAACGCTCATGCTTTGGAAATGCAAATTACCCACGTATAATTAAAATATGAGTGAAGTAGGACAAGTCAATATAAAATTTGGCGACGATGTATCGAAAATGCTCTACGAAGCAGCAAAGCAAACGTACGCCAATAGGCCTGGTGCTATAAAAGAGTTACATTCTTCATTTTCCGGACTTCGTGCTATAGATCCTGCCTACAAACCTGCCGAATGTTTTGAACTTTTAGGCTCTGACGGTGTGGGAACAAAAGTAGAAATTGCCGAACGCACACAAGATCATTCCAGTGTTGCGCATGATCTTTTTGCAATGGTATGTGACGACGCAGTTGTGCGCGGTGCCGAACCTATAGCAATAAACACAGTACTAGACGTTAATAAACTTGATGAAAACGATCCACTGACAATCGAAGCTCTTCGCGGAATCGCCTATGGCTACGTGGCTGCGGCAAGTCTTGCAAAAGTGGTTGTATTAAACGGCGAGCTAGCTGAACTTGGTGGTCGTGTGGGTGGTTACGGCACATTTAATTACAATTGGGGTGCGACTTTACTTTCATACGCCCATCCAGAAAGAGTACTTGCTGGCGATAAAATTGTGCCAGGTGATATGTTGGTTGGTTTGGCTGAAAAAGGCTTTCGTTCAAACGGCATAACTGATGTAAGAAGAGTATTGAGTGAGGAATTCGGGCCTTTGTGGCACGAGCAAGTGGTAAGCGAACTCGGCGAAGCCTCGCTTGGTCAGCTCGTTCAAAAACCATCTATTATATACAGCAAATTCATTAGTGAGTTAACGGGCGGCTACGATATAGCCAAAAAACCTTTAGCCGAAATAACTGGCGCAGCACACATTACTGGTGGCGGAATACCAAGCAAATTGGGTAGAATGCTAAAACCATCTGGCTTGGGTGCGGTTCTTCTAAGCCCACAATCACCACCACCGATCATGAAATTTGTACAAGGGCTGTCTGGCATGAGCGACGAAGAGTCATATGGAAAGTGGCACATGGGATCTGGTATGATTCTTACCTCTCCGAAACCAGTAGCAATAATAGAACATGCAGAAAAATGGGGTTTGGAAGCGCAAATTATGGGTAGAATTACACAAGAGCCAGTTATAAAAATAGTTAGTGAAGGGGTGGAAGCTTCCGGGCAAACACTAGTATTCACAGATAGATAAATATAAGGTATAGTAAATATTGTAATGAGTTACGTAGCAAATTTGACAAACATTCTCCTGCTCAGCCTAAACCGGCTGTGCCTTGTTAAAGTCGAGGCTCGTAGCTACTAAAATAGCTCTCCGCACAGCCGCAATCAAACCGAGTCCGACGAGGCTCGATTTTT
>CAYGHK010000046.1:1458-5592 GCA_964349645.1 uncultured Candidatus Saccharibacteria bacterium
ATAAAAAACAAATTTCCAGAAACAACTACAAGTATCCATGCTCACAATGATTTTGGTTCTGCAGTTGAGTTTTCAGTCCAAGCCGTAAGAGCCGGCTTCGATAAAGTCGAAGGGACTTTGATAGGTATGGGTGAGCGTACTGGGAACGTTTCGCTAGGTGATGTCGCAATGCGTCTAATTGAAATTGCCAAAGCCGAAAAAGAGCCTAGTGTTGCAAATTCTATTGGTCGAACTGCCCTATTTAAATCAAGAGTTATGCCTGCAGAAATTGTCGCAGGTTTTGGCAACTTTTATTCAGCCAGTCAGAGTCTTGCTCAAATATACGGAGTAGAGCATAGGTTTGAACGCACGGCTTTCGGCGACCCTGAAGCTTACAATGCCGGATGTGGTCCTCACGACCAGGCCAGCGTCAGAGCTTTGGAAGATCCAGTACGTTGGCCACTTTACAAAACTTACATACCTCGCATATTGACCGACGCAATATTGGGTCGCCCTCAAGCCGAAGAGTTGATAAAAGCCGATCCAGCAGCTGTTCGAGCAATTACCGTAAACGGCCACGCAGCAGGCGGGTCAACTCGAAAAATAGAGGATGAAGATGTAGAACTTGCCAGTCAAGCACGGCGGTCTGAAGCCGAAAAAATTGCACTTCGTGAAATAGAAAAAATTTTAGATGAATGTTCTGCAACAAGCGTAGCAAGGTCTGTTTCTACTTTTTCTTCCGAAGCCATAAGTGTATAGTAATGGTTATGAATAACCTCGAGGTTGAAATAAATGATCTTGGTGTCAAAAAAGGCCAAAAGGTCTTACTCGAGTCAATTACTTTTACACTAGAGGCAGGTACAATAACTGGCCTACTAGGTCCGAGCGGTGCAGGCAAAACTACACTTATGCGAGTGATTATGGGCATACAAATTGCCAGCAGCGGCAACGTAACGGTTTTGGGTAAAAAAGCCGGTAGTAAAACAAATCGCTCGCGAATTGGATACGTTACTCAAGCGCCATCTGTTTATCCAGACCTAACAGTATGGCAAAATTTATCATACTTCGCCAAGCTTATTGGTGTTGATAAAAAAGCAGTATCGACTGCAATCAATAAAGTTAATTTACGAGGCAAAGAAAAACAACTAGTAGCAACTATGTCTGGTGGAGAACGAACTCGTGTTTCGTTGGCCGTTGCTTTGCTTGGCGACCCAGAACTTCTAGTTCTAGATGAGCCAACTGTTGGGTTAGATCCTTTGCTTCGACGCGATTTATGGAAAATATTCAAAGAAATGGCTGAGACAGGTAAGACACTTCTCATATCAAGTCACGTCATGGACGAGGCCGCAAACTGCCAGCAACTTTTGCTAGTAAGAGATGGAAAGCTGCTTTGGAATGATTCACAAAAAGAGTTACTTAGCTCTACTAAAAAAACTTCGGTTGAAGAAGCCTTCATTGAACTAATGGAGGATCGAAAATGATTTTTCACCTTATGGCTACATTTGCGACTGCTCATCGTATTTTACAGCAGCTGTCACACGACCATCGTACACTTGCATTGATATTTGTTGTGCCATGTATATTGATGGGTCTTTTGTCGTGGCTTTTTGAGGATAACACCCAACAATTTAAGGCTCTGGCTCCACCACTCATTGCTATATTTCCAATGATTATCATGTTTTTGATAACTTCTATTGCAACTTTACGCGAACGAACTACAGGTACACTGGAAAGAATACTAACTATGCCCATTGCAAAGACAGATCTTATTTTTGGATATGCAATCGCCTTTGGATTATTAGCCTCAGTACAGGCTGTAATAGTTGCGACCATTAGTCTGAACTGGCTAGGCGTTGATATTCAGGGTCCAGACTGGATGCTAATACTAATTGCACTTGTTGACGCTTTGCTGGGCGTTTCACTCGGACTTCTCGCCAGCGCTTTTGCTCGCACTGAGTTTCAGGCAGTGCAGTTCATGCCAGCAATCATATTGCCACAACTTTTACTGTGCGGGCTCTTAGTTCCTTTAGAAAAAATGCCAGATCTTTTAGAATCTATAGCTAGATTTTTGCCTATGACGTACGCAGTACAGGCAATGCAGAACATTACAACCGAAGCTACAACCAGTGATGAAACCTGGCAAAGTATCATCATAGTCTTAACATGGGTTGTGGTTGCAATCATCCTCGGCTCTCTGACGCTACGAAGACAAACGAAATAATATATTAGCACTCTTGACACACGAGTGCCAGCTATATATACTGGCAGTATAAGCACAAGAGTGCTAAAATAATTACAAGAAAATTATTAGGAGGAAATCTAAAAATATGGGCAAAATTATAGGAATCGACCTCGGTACAACTAACAGCGCAGTAGCCTACATGGTTGCAGGCAAACCAGAAGTTATTGCAAACGCTGAAGGTAACCGAACTACGCCATCTGTCGTAGCAGTCAACAAAAAAGGCGAGCGTTTAGTTGGGCAAGTAGCTCAACGTCAGCGAGTAACGAACGCAAAAAACACTATTTACGGTGTAAAGCGTTTGATAGGACGTAAATTTACAGACAAAGAAGTTCAAAAAGACATCGACCTAATGCCATTTGAAATCGTCAAAAAAGGCGATGGTGTGGCAGTAAAGCTAGGCGATAAAGATGAAACACCAGAAGCTGTTTCGGCAATGATCCTGAGTAAGTTAAAAGCCGATGCCGAAGCGTTTCTAGGTGAATCAGTGACTGAAGCAGTTATTACTGTTCCGGCATATTTCGATGACGCACAGCGCCAAGCAACCAAAGATGCGGGCAAGATTGCAGGTCTGGAAGTCAAAAGAATCATCAACGAACCAACTGCAGCTGCTCTAGCCTACGGCCTAGACCAAAAGAAAGAAGAAAAGATCGCAGTCTTCGACCTTGGTGGTGGAACATTCGACGTTTCTATCCTAGAGCTAGGCGACGGTGTCTTCGAAGTAAAATCTACCAACGGTGACACGCACCTAGGCGGTGAGGATTTTGACAACCGAATTGTAAACCATTTCCTAGATGAATTTAAAAAGGAAAACGGGGTAGATCTAAAGGGCGACAACGCTGCAATGCAACGTCTAAAAGACGAGGCCGAAAAAGCTAAAAAAGAACTCTCATCTACTCCATCTACAGACATCAACCTACCTTTCCTAACCGCCGACGCAGACGGTCCGAAGCACTTTGAGTACAAACTAACTCGTGCAAAATTGGAAGAAATCGTGGGCGATCTCATAGATGCAACTGCAAAACCAGTTGAAAAAGCCTTGAAGGATGCGAAACTAAAGGCGAGTGATATCGATGAAATCGTACTAGTTGGTGGTATGACCCGTATGCCAGCAGTTGTCGAAAAAGTGAAATCAATTTTTGGCAAAGACCCTATGCAGGGTGTAAACCCAGACGAAGTTGTAGCTGTTGGAGCAGCTATTCAGGGTGGAGTATTAGCAGGGGATGTAAAAGACGTACTGCTACTCGACGTGACTCCCCTTTCACTCGGTATCGAAACTCTAGGTGGTGTGACTCACAAATTGATCGAACGAAACACAACCGTACCGACCAGCAAGTCTGAGACATATTCAACTGCTGCTGACAATCAGCCACAAGTTGAAATCAATGTACTTCAAGGTGAGCGCGAAATGTCTACAGACAACAAATCACTTGGCCGCTTTACTCTAGATGGTATTGCGCCAGCACCTCGCGGTGTGCCACAAATTGAAGTAACATTCAACATCGACGCAAACGGTATTTTGAACGTAACTGCAAAAGACAAAGGTACTGGCAAAGAACAATCAATCACAATTTCTGGCAGCGGAAACATGAGCAAAGAAGATATTGAAAAAGCTCAAAAAGAAGCCGAAGCACATGCCGAAGACGACAAGAAAAAGCGTGAATCTATTGATGCTCGTAATACTTTAGAAAACGCAATTTATCAAGCCGAGAAATTGCCTAGTGAAAACAAGGATAAAATTTCTGACGAAGATAAGAAAGTTATCGAAGACGCTGTAGAAGCTGGTAAAAAAGTTTTGACCGACGAAAAAGCCGACAAAGATGCACTAGAAGCAGCAGCCAAAGAGCTAAATGATAAAATCATGCCAATCGGCGCAAAGTTGTACGAAGCAGCTGCAGCTGAGAATTCGCCAGCGG
>CAYGHK010000047.1:0-5320 GCA_964349645.1 uncultured Candidatus Saccharibacteria bacterium
TGTATCAGAGTAATCTGCTATAATTGTGGGCAATGAGTGACGTGAAATTAGAAGACATCGTATCATTGGCGAAGCGCCGTGGTTTTATATACCAAGGTAGTGAAGTCTATGGTGGTCTGTCTGGTACTTGGGACTACGGTCCACTAGGCGCATCGCTAAAGCGAAATATCGAAGGAGCATGGCTCAAGATGTTTGTTGATGGTTGGGATGACATGCACCAAGTCGACGCTGCAATTTTGATGAACAAAAAAGTTTGGGAAGCTAGCGGTCATGTCGCGACCTTTACAGATCCCATGGTTGAATGTTTGAATTGTAAGTCTCGCTTCCGTACAGATAGTTTAATTGACGAAGAAGAATACCTTAATTCAGTTAATGTCGTGCTTGACTGGCTTGAGTCTCTCAATAAGGATCGCAAAGATAAACTTGAAGAAGTAGAGTCGCTATTGGAGTACAATAAAAATTCTCCAAGTCCAGCAAATGTAGAAGCGATAACTGAAATATACGATCTCATCCAAAAGAATAATAGAGACTTCAATTTACTTCTTGAGGATATAAAAATGTACTCACGTTTTGAAGGTTTTTTTCCTACATACTATCTTAATGAAAGACAGAAGCTAAAGTGTCCAGTATGTAAGCATGTGCAATGGGGATTGTCACGGCATTTTAATATGCTTATAAAAACAAAGGTAGGTCCTACTGCAGATGAAGTTACGATTACAGGTCCCTTAACAATACCAGAAGGACAAAAACTCACAGTCCGAGAAATGCCTGAAGTAATGGAAGGTCAAGGAGACACATCTAGAGTTTATCTACGTCCAGAAACGGCTCAGGGTATTTTCACCAACTACAAGAATGTGCTCGATAGCTTTTATCCTGATCTTCCGTTTGGTATCGCACAGATCGGTAAGGCGTTTCGCAACGAGATTTCACCACGTGATTTTGTGTTTCGTAGTCGAGAATTTTCACAAATGGAAGTTGAATATTTTGTCGATCCAGCCAAATGGGAAGAGTCATTTGAACATTGGCGCAAAGATATTCATGTATTTCTAGAACAACTTGGTCTAGACCCTGCTAAAATCCATGAGCTTGAAGTTCCAGATGATGATCGTGCGCACTACAGCAAACGTACAATTGATTTTGAATACGACTTTCCGCACAAAAAGGACGAACTATTGGGTTTGGCATATCGTACTGACTTTGATCTAAAGAATATCCAAGATAACTCTGGTAAAAACATGGAATATACAGTTAAGGGAACGAACGAAAAGTTTATCCCACACGTGATCGAGCCAAGTTTTGGTGTAGAGCGACTACTGATGGCTGTACTATCTAGCGCGTACAAGGTTGACGAACAAAACGGCGAGCAACGTGTTTATCTGGCGCTGCCAGATGATCTCGCACCAGTTCGCTACGCAGTCTCACCACTACTCAAAAACAAGCCAGAACTAGTCGAAAAAGCTCGTGAAGTCTACGAAGCATTGAAAAAGAAATACGGAAATGTCATGTGGGACGACAACGGAAACATCGGCAAACGCTACCGCCGCCAAGACGAAATTGGTACACCATACTGCGTAGTGATTGATTTCGATACTTTAGAAGATGATACCGTAACGATACGTGATAGAGATACTACTGAGCAGAAACGGATAAAGATTACCGAAATGATCTAACGAAGGGAGGAAGTTGTGAGTTTCAAAAAAGCCGTATTTATAAATATTAGCGATAACCACTTTACAGAAAAGTATTGGGAACAGCTGGATAGCATAATAGAGAGCAGAGTTTCGCTAAGCCGAGATGACCCGAACTTGTTGTCGGAGCTAAAGGACTGCGACTGCTTGTGCCTAGGTTTTCAGGTAGATATCGGCAAGGAAATTTTTGATGCCGCGCCAAACCTAAAGATCATAAACATTTTAGCAACCGCATATGGAACGGTAGATCTCGATATTGCTTCACAACGAAATGTACCTGTTTGTAATTTGGCAGGCTACAGTACGGAATCTGTAGCAGAGTTTACTATCGCAGCATTTTTGTACCAGATGAGAAATATCGAGGAAGGTTTAAAACGAGCTAGGTCTGGTAACTATGATTTCACAGGCATAACAGCACGGGAACTCAAAAATAGTAACTTTGGTGTCATTGGCTTGGGTAGTATTGGAGGACGTGTAGCAGAACTAGCAGCTGGTTTTGGCGCAAATGTTAGCTATTGGTCTAGAAATAAAAAAGATGTTCCTTTTAGTTATAAAGAGCTCGATGAGCTACTGAAAACTTGCGATTATATATCAGTCAATGTAGCAGAAGATGAAGAAACAAAAGGCTTGTTGAATGCCGATAACCTACCGCTTATTCAGCCCGGTAGCATAGTATTTAGTACAGTTCCACCGAGCATCGTAGATACTGACGCGTTGGTTGAAAGAATGTCAAAAAAGGATATTACATTTGTATCCGATCACCCAGATGAGATGTCAGAGGATGACCTAGCAAAAGTCAAAGATCTTGAAGGCATTGTCTTGTATCCGCCGATCGCATTTTTAAGTGATGAAGCCACAATAGCCAAACAGGAGATATTTATTACGAATCTTACTGGTTTTTTGGAAGGAAAAATTCAGAATAAAGTTTACTAAAAAGTTATGAAAAATTCAGACATAGTATTTGCCCATGGCTTTGGCGTTCGCGCCGACGGGCGGGGGATTTTTACTGATATTGCGAAGGCAATGCCTGAAGCAAATTGCATAACTTTTGATTTCAACACTTTTGATAGCGAAGGAAACACCACAGTTACATCACTAGACGGGCAGGTAGAAATACTACAATCTCACATAGACCAAGCAGAGGAAGGTACAGCTTTAATCTGCCACTCACAAGGCTGCATAGTCGCAGGGCTGGCGAATCTCGACAAAATTGGCAAGGTAATATTCTTGGCGCCACCACCGCTAATATCTATCGAAAGATTTATCAGTAAATTTGGCAAAAGAGAAGGTAGTGTTTTGAACCTCGACGGCATTTCTTCAATACCACGCAGTGATGCCAGTACAACGTATATCGGCAAAGAATACATAGACAGCATAAAATCGATCAATGTGCCAAGCCTGTACAAAAAACTTGCCCAAAACCACAAACTCACCATAGTCCGCGCGACGGAGGATAATATTTTGGGTGAGACTAATTTTGACTACCTAGAAAATGTAGAGATCATAGATATCCCAGCCGATCACGACTTTACTGGTGAAGCTAGAGATGAATTAGTCGAGAGTGTAAAAAAGATTCTAAAATCGTAAGGTGCTATGATTTTGATATGAGAGTCACAGTTCGCGTAAAATCTAGTAGTAAAAAAGGTAACTTCGTACAGCCTAGCCTGGATGGGGAGCTTTTGGTGCATGTTCGCGAGCCTGCGATTGACGGCAAGGCCAATAGAAAGGTGATCGAACTACTGTCGGACTTTTACGATGTACCAAAAACACGCATAGATATTGTTCGTGGGCTGACAAATCCTATTAAAGTCATTAAGATAGATAAAGACTGATATGATAAGACTATGAAAAGGATATACTATGAGCATAGAACTACCTAAAGCTAAACCTGAGGCCTACGAATACGGTCGAGGATATATAATTTTAGCTGATCTACAACTTGATAATATGCCAGAAACAGTTCGGGTGGATGATTTAGAGTTGGTTAAAAAATCTGAATTTCATATAACCTTAGCTGGAACAGAACGTTTGGCAAAACTTATAAATCCTGAAGATAGCGAGAGGGTAGAAGCTGAAATAACCGATAAGTTCAAGGCATTTACGAATGAAAATCCAATAAAAAACTTTGAGTTAACGCACGAATTTAGATTTGTACAAAGAGGCGAAAGAAAAACAGTTGTTGCTATGGTGGGTATAGAGAATCTAGCAAGTTTTTATGATTTGCTGCGTCAGGATTATGGAATGGATATACCAACTCAACCTGCCCACATCACCATTTACTCACTAGAGCCAGAAGTAGGAATTTCGCTTTCTTCACAAGCTGACCTAGATAACGACACTAAAATTACGGATATGCCAGAGCTAAGAGACGTTGCTTTAGTAAGTTAAATTTTACAAATATCACTAAAAATGATATTATATACTTATGAAAGAAGTGGTAAATATACCTGACGACGGAGATCAGGGCTATCAAGCGTATGACAACTGGCCTTTAACTGTGAGGCAGACTGATCCTGTAAAAACAAAGTACCACTGGCGGGTGCCAATTGAAAAATTACCACCAGAAGAGCGAGACAAGAGAATTTTAGAAACTCCTATGGAAAGAATACTCGAACTATGCGCCAAAAACCCTCCGATGCCCCATGTTCTTGTAAAGCATTTAGTTGCAAAAAGAGATACATTTGAAGTTGGATCTCCGGAGTACAACGAAACTATAGGCGCAATTGCCACAGGCGCAATACGTTTGTGCGTGTACTTAGCAAAAAAACAAAGAAGAACTCACATGTCCGCTAGATTTGGTATGGATATGAGCGATTTGGTTCAGGAAGGGTACACAGGCGCACTTGGAGCGGCTCGCAGAATGGATCCTGCGAAAATGCGTCATCCAAAAATGACTTCTACGTACCTGTCCAAATGGATTAGTCAGGGTATATCTAGATCGATAGCAAATCAGTCTAGAATAGTACGACTACCTGTTCACGTGCACGAAAAACACAGAAACATAATTTATGCTGAGTCTCAACTAGCAGCAGAGTTTGGGAGAACGCCTACGGATTATGAGGTTGCATGCGCAATCCACGGACCAGTTCCGATACCTGGTGAGCTTGCCTACGAAGACGATGAATCATTTGATGCTCCGTATTCTGATAGAAGAATAGCTATGGCCAGGAAAGGCTATGAAGATGCAGTAAGAGAAACTGAAAAAGAGATTAGAGAGTTTCGTGCTATCGAAAGACGAACCTCAAGCCTTTCAATTCCTGGTGTTGCAAAAAGGACGGACGAGCTTCATAACGACCCAAATATGGAAATAGAAGTTATTGAGCAAATGCAAGCAGATATGTTGATGGACATGATAGAAAGCCTGCCAGATAAACAGCGAGATGTGATATTGATGTATTATTTCGAAGATATGACACTCGATGAAATTGGCTCCCAGCTTGGTATGTCTCGTGAAACTGTAAGAGAAATCGAAAGATCGACTTTAAAATTTATGAGAAAAGCGCCTTCTGCTCACGCAGTTAGGTCATTGGCCTAATTAAGACTTAAAATATTTGATTACTTTTTAAGCCAAAGCTGGTACAATCAAATTTAGATGAAAAACGAAACCGGGTGGCGGTTACGGGAAACGCAAG
>CAYGHK010000048.1:0-5282 GCA_964349645.1 uncultured Candidatus Saccharibacteria bacterium
CTACGAGGCCTTCGTAGTATTAGCTCCAATGCCCGAGCATAGCTTTTGCCAAATTCACTCTCGCCTTTTAACTCATCGAGCTTTTCTGGAGAAATTTCAAATCCAGTTTTTAGTTTTTGATCAAGCAATTGAGTCTCATCTAGTGAAAAGCTATACTTTTCATCTACAAAAATATTGTATCTTCCTGCAGTTTTTACTGCAGGTTGTATTTTTGTTATTTTCATAAAAACTAATGCTTTTTTAAGATTATTCTTCTTCAGCTGCTACTTTTTCACGAACTTTCTTTTCGATCTCTGCTAGAACTTTTGGATTTTCTTGGAGATATTTTTTGGTTGCCTCACGGCCCTGGCCAATTTTTGCGTCTTTGTAGTCAAACCACGCGCCAGCTTTGCCAACAATTTCTTTTTCAACTGCTAGGTCTAGTACATCACCAGACTTAGAGATTCCTTGGTTGTACATTATATCGAACTCAGCGATACGAAAAGGTGGTGCAACTTTGTTTTTGACTACTTTTACTTTAGTTCTGTTACCTATTATTTCTTCACCAATTTTAATCTGTCCTATACGACGAATATCAAGACGAACACTTGAGTAAAATTTCAATGCATTACCACCTGTAGTTGTCTCGGGGTTACCGAACATAACTCCAATCTTCATACGAATTTGATTTATAAATATGATAGTCGTCTTAGACTTACTTATAACTCCAGTTAACTTTCGTAGAGCTTGGCTCATTAGGCGAGCTTGAAGACCCATATGAGAATCGCCCATATCACCATCAATTTCAGCTTGTGGTACAAGTGCCGCCACACTGTCTACTACAATCAAATCAACGGCGTTAGAACGAACTAATGTTTCGGCGATTTCTAAAGCTTGCTCACCATTGTCTGGTTGACTCACAAGTAAGTTGTCAGTATCAACACCGAGTCTCTTGGCGTACGCTGGGTCAAGTGCATGCTCAGCGTCTATAAATGCCGCTGTACCGCCTTGCTTTTGAATTTCAGCTATTGCATGTAGGGTTAGCGTGGTTTTACCAGAACTTTCAGGTCCGTAAATTTCAATAACACGACCCTTTGGATAACCACCACCAAGTGCTAGATCAAGGCTAAGACTTCCCGCGGGAATCAATTCTACGTTAGCTCTGTGTCCTTCGCCAAGCTTCATTATAGAACCGTCACCAAACTGTTTTGTTATTTGATCGACTGCCAAGCCTAGAGCTTTTAGTTTACCCTCATCAATTTTTTGCGCTGCTTTACTGTCAGTTTTTTTAGCCTTATCCGCCATATTTTCTCCCTATATTTATACGTTTAATTATACTATACTAAGAGCAATGAAACGAGCGTCTGGCTTTACAATTATAGAACTAACATCATGCCTGGTACTTCTGTGTATCATTGGTGGTTTGATCTTTTTACAAAAGGGTAACCTTGATGCATCTCAGCGTGACCAAGAACGAAAAACTTCAGTCAATGCAATTTACTACGGCCTAAAAGAAGCATACCAACCAGCACATCAGTCTTACCCAGTCTCAATAGACAGCAAAACTCTGCCTTACGTAGACCCGAAATCTTTTGAACAAGTCGGGGATAATCCTATTTACAAAATGCACTACCGAGGACTTGACTGCGAAGCAGACACATGCAAAAAGTTTGAAATCAAAATCAGGCTTGAAAAAGAAGCTGAATACAAAAAACTGAGCGATTAGCCTTCTACAGGTCGGCCGTTTTTAAACGCTTCAACAGCATTGTTAAGCGTGTCTATTTGTTTTTTTGGATTTGTTACCCAGCTAAACCTATAGGTAGTTTCGTCGCCTTGTGTAGATAATCGAATTGAACCGTACCCGAAGAGTGATTGCAGTACACCAATCTGCCTAAAGCTTGCATCCTCAATATTGTCCAAACTAACTGTTTGGTTATTTTGTGAAAATAAAGAAGTTTGAATGTGTTGAATTACACTTTCATTTGTCAAATAAAACCTGTTTGATTGGTAGACAATCGTAGCTACCGATCCAATCAAGAAAACAAAGACTAAAAGAGTGATTAATATTATTGAGCCAAATAATACTCCTTGTTTACTCAAACCAAAAACTCCTTCCTGGAAAGTAATAGGTACAAGCAATATGACAATCGAAACAAAAATTACGCTAAGCCAAATTGTTACTAGCCCTAAAGGGTGTCTTTTAACAGCACTTATGACATATTCTCCGTCGCTTAGATTAAGGTTGGGGTATTTTTTCTTAGAAATATTGTGCTTTCGTAATATTTCATCAGATATTTGAATTTCTTCGGTGCTAGGGTCTTTAACGACATGAACTTTTTGCGGCGTTTCCTCAATTTGTTTGGGTTGGGGATGATAAAAAAGAGGCCTTCCCTCGTTGTCGTAGGCTACTGGTTTTTCGTGGTCTTGTTCTGGATTCATATGAAAATTATAGCAGTTTTGTCTGCTTATCTTTATCTTTTGGTACTTGTCTTTTTAGATGCTTATAAGCTTTTGGAGTTACTTTTCTACCACGCGGCGTACGCTCCAAAAGTCCTATTTGTAGAAGATAGGGCTCAATAAAATCTTCAATAGTTCCTCTTTCCTCACTAGTTAGAGCAGCAAGAGTTTCAACACCCACTGGACCGCCCTTGTGGTTTTCTATGATAGCATCGAGCAACATTCTATCAACTGGGTCGAGACCTAGTTCGTCAATTTCCAGTAGGTCTAGGGCTTTGTGACTTATGTCAGTGTTTATAATTCCATCACCATTCACATCAGCATAGTCACGAACACGCTTCAATATACGGTTGGCTATTCTAGGTGTTAAACGAGCACGCTGGGCTAACAAGTCAGAACCTTTTTGGTCTATTTTGATGTCTAATATACCGGCCGTACGTTGCATAATTTTAGCTATTTCGTCAGTGTTATAAAACTCTAGACGATGCAAGTGACCAAACCGATCCCGCAGTGGCGCTGCTAGTGCGCCAGTCCTGGTAGTAGCGCCTATCAATGTAAACTTGGGCACATCTAGCCTCAAACTCTTCGCACTCGGACCTTTACCTAGCATAATATCCAGCTTAAAATCTTCCATTGCACTATACAAAACCTCTTCAACACTACGATGGAGCCGATGTATTTCGTCTATAAAAAGTATGTCGCCGTCTTGCAAGCTTGTTAGCAAGCTTGCCAAATCTCCTGCTCGTTCAATTGCCGGACCGCTAGTTATGCGAATTTGCGCACCCATTTCATTAGCAATAACAGATGCCATCGTAGTTTTACCAAGACCTGGTGGGCCATACAGCAATATATGATCTAACGGTTCACCACGTTTTTTCGCTGCAGTAATTGCAAGTTTTAGATTTTTCTTTAGACGATCCTGGCCAATATAATTTGTAAAATCATGTGGCCGTAGCTTTATTTCAAACTCTTCTTGTATTTCATCATCATCTGCTAACGTGTTAATTATTCTCTCAACTGCCATACTAGCCTCTCAATGCTTGTTTAATTCTGTCCTCTAGAGGTAGATCTTTATCCACTTTCACTAGTGCGGTTAGTGCATCTGCCTCGCTATAGCCAAGCGCCACTAAAGCCTGAGCTGCTTCATCGCTTTGACTTATGCCAGAACGCCCTACAATATCCTCAGCATTTCCGCTTACGACTTGACCCACTTTGTCTCTTAGCTCAACAACTACTTGTTCTGCTGCACGCTTACCAACCCCCTTGGCTGTTTGCAGTCTTTTTACGTCCCCACTTGCTATTGCAGACCTTACTTCGTCGCCGTTACCAATATCCAATATTGCTAAAGCGACTTTTGGCCCAACATTTTTTACACCCAACAATTGTTCAAATAATTTTTTTGTAGAAAGCTCAGTAAATCCGAAAAGATCATACGCTTGTTCACGAATATTCTCATAAATATAAAGTTTCGCATCTTTACCGACTACAAGTTTGCCATAATCTTGAGCGCATACTAAAAGCCCATACCCTACTCCCCCAACTTCAAGTACAACTAGTTCTTCAAGCTTTTCGCTTACACGGCCATAAAGTGTCGCAATCATGTATATATTATCTCATACTTTGTGCGTGAGTCAGAGCAGTTGCCAATGCATCTGCCGCATCATCAGGTTGGGGTATATGTTTTAGATTTAGCAATATTTTTACCATCTCCTGAACCTGCTTTTTATCAGCTTTGCCGTAGCTTGTAATTGCCATTTTTATTTCTACCGGAGTATATTCGTGAATTGTTAGTCCCGCTCTCTTCCCTGCCAACATTGCAACACCACGTGCATGTGAAACACTGATTGCGGTTGTTACATTTCTAGAAAAAAACAATTTTTCTATAGACATCGCATGTGGTTTATTCTCCGAAATTATTTCAGCTAAACTATTATCTATCTCAACAAGTCTTTCTTCCAGGGGAGTATGTGCTGGGGTTGTAATCACACCAGCATCCAGCAGTATAGCTTTATCATTTTTAATCTCAATGACTCCGAAGCCCAAGATGCCTGTACCAGGATCTATACCAATTATCCTCATTTCACTTCCTTTGCTACTTCAAGTAATTTGTCATGAATAATTCCGTTACTCATCAGTGCGCCGTTGAGCTTCCTGTCATATCGTTGCTCATTACCGTCTATGTCCGTTACTTTACCTCCAGCCTCCTCGATAATTAGCTTCACGGCAGCAATGTCGTGCGCCGTATGGTACACAAAGGTACGACCTTCAAGTGAACCTTCCGCGATCAAACAACCATGGTACACGATCCCGGGTGAACTATTTATAAATACTTTTTCACTAGCAAGTCGCTTCACCAAATCATTGTTACGAAAAATATCATGTCCACCACTGCTGTTAGCAATATGCGTATGCTCACCCCATTTTTTTGAAGAAACATGTATAGGTTGACCGTTACGAAATGCTCCGCTACCAATAACTGCATAGTACAACTCATCTACCCAAGGGTTGTATGCGACTGCTGCTTTGACTACACCGTCTACTACATAGGCAAGTGAAAATGCAGAAGTGGGAATGTGCAAAATAAACCCAACCGTACCGTCTATCGGGTCACATACCCATAGTTTTTCTCTATCTTCGTTCCAACTCTCCTCTTCGCCCAACACGCCGCAGTCTGAAAATTCATTTTTAACTCGTTCTATCAAAAGGTTATTTATTTCGGTATCGGCTAAAGTGACTGGTGTACTGTCTTCTTTTATTTCAACACCCTGATCTATGCGGTAATATTTTTTCATTATTTTACCGGCATCTATTGCCATACTTTTGGCAAATTCTATTTCTTTTTGATA
>CAYGHK010000049.1:0-5138 GCA_964349645.1 uncultured Candidatus Saccharibacteria bacterium
TGTGACTCAAGAATCTAGCTTTAAAAACCAAAATCTAGCCTGCGAAGGAGTGCCAAATGAGTGAAAAAAGTATAAAACTTTCGCACAAAAACGAACCTTGGCAACTTAGGCTTCACAGAGGTGAAAGAGGTTGTTTTGCAATGCTAGAGAGCGTACTTGAGCGTATGAGCATAACAACCAGACTTTCAAGATCTGCCTTTAGCTTTTATGAAAACACACCTAGCCCCCACTCTACTGGCGAAGATGACCTAGATCATGAAAAAATAGTTGGCGAAACAAAAGATCTAGAAAAGAAGGACGGACAGATTGTAATAGGCATAACTGGTCGAAGCGGCTCGGGCAAATCTACATTAGCTAAAAAAGTGGAAGAAAAATATATAGAAGAGGGCGGGAGAGTTACGATCATCTCAACGGATGACTACAACAGGGGTAAAAAGGAAATTATAAAACTTACTGGGGTAGATCATGAAAATGGAGAAACTATAAATTGGGATTCACATACGGCCTATGATATCGATGAGCTTCACTGGGATTTGCAAAGATCAAGATGGTGGATACCTACATACGGGAGAAGAAGGTTTGATTTTGCTACTTCAGAAAGTATAAAAATGGATGAGTTTTTAGAGCCAGCTGAGGTAATGATAGTCGAGGGTATCATGGCAAACAGCCCAATTTTGCGAGAAGACATAGACAAACATTATGTGATAAACACTCCCCTAGCTACGTGTATAGGCCGCCGAGTAGTAAGAGACACATCTGGTCGTGGCGTGACTTGGAGTGCAGAAGAAATACTGAGGTATCAGCTTGAAGTGGCAGAGCCGGAGTATCGAAAACGGCTTAAATGACTTGTAGTTCTGATTGTAATCTGGCGAGGAGTGACTGCTGTTCTTGTAACTTCTCTCGTGTTTCTGCGACAACTGCTTCGGGAGCATTGTTGACGTAGCTTTCATTTGCAAGTCGACTCTCAAGAGTTTTGATCTGATTTTCTATATCCTTAACTCTTTTCTCAAGATTTTTATGGTGGTGTTTGAGGGTTTTTTGGTCGATATCAAGCCAGGCTTCCCTACCAGCTACCGCCAGGCGTAAACCGGAAGGATTGTCAGCTTTTTTGACCTCAGCGATACCAGCGAGATTAGCTACTAACTGTTCATTATCAGCAATCAAACTATCCTCGCCATATAGCAAAGTCTGCTTTCGGCTACCTAGCTCGTTACATACATATCTGATCTCTGCCACTAAGGTTTTTAACTGATTGAACTCAGCAGCTGCGATATCGCTATATTCGGCGACAGTTGGCCATGGTGCAGATATCAGGGGTGTTCCTTCGATATCTAGTGTTTGCCAGATAGTTTCGGTTACGAATGGTGCAAAAGGATGTGCAATTTTGAGACTGGTTTCTAGCACCCAAGCTAATAGAGGTAGGTTCTCTTGTTTCTTGCTGGCTTCTAGGTACCAGTCGGCAACTGAACCCCAGATAGTATGATAGACAATATCAGAGGCATCAGCAAAACGGTATTCGTTCAAACTCTTTTCTACACCTGTAATTGCCTGGTTAAGTTCAGATATGATCCAATGATCTGCGATCGATAATGTCTCGGTACTAGGCTCAATCTTGGTCTCGCCGCCTGTACTCTCGATGTAGCGTGCTATGTTCCATAGTTTATTGGCAAAATTGCGCCCTGCGACGACTTTGTCGATCGCGAAGGCTTGATTCTGTCCTGCAGACCTATTGGCCACTACGCCCAGTCTCAGTGCGTCTGAGCCGTATTTTTCAATGATATCCATTGGGTTTATGACATTACCAATCGATTTGCTCATTTTTTTGCCTTTTTCGTCCAAGACCATGCCATGCATGTAGACATTTTTGAACGGAATCTTGTCGGTAACGTAGAGGCCGAGCATGATCATGCGAGCGACCCAACGATCTAATAGATCATGACCGGTTTCCATCATATCTGTTGGATAATAACGGCTCAGATCACCATCAGTCATGACATCTGTAGTGATAAACGGCCACTGACCAGACGAGAACCAAGTATCAAAGGTGTCTTCTTCACGAATGTATTTTTTGCCATCTACCTCGATAGTCGGCTGGTCGACACGTTCATCGAATATCCAATCTTGGCTATCGTCGGCGTTAACAAATGCAGGGATAGGAATCCCCCATGGGATTTGTCTAGAAATGTTCCAGTCGTGCAGGTTGTCTAGGTATTGGTTGAGGACTCTACCTTTACCAGCAGGATAAAACTTGATCTCACCTGTCTCGACCGCTTGTTTGGCTCGATCTGCCAGAGGTCGAACTTTTATAAACCACTGGTCTTTGATGAGAGGTTGAATTGGCAATCCGCTCTTGTAGTCAAAACCTACAGAGTGTTCAATTTCTTTCTCACCACGTCGGAGTTCGGCAGCCTGCAGCGCAGCAAGTACACTCTTTCTCGCCTGTTCGACATCTTGACCTTCGTAATATTTGCTAGCAGCAGTCATTTTGCCATCAAAACCGATGACTTGTATACGAGGTAAGTCGTGTCTCGCACCTATTTCAAAGTCGTTTGGATCGTGGGCAGGTGTGACTTTTACTACCCCTGTGCCAAAGTCCTTATCAACTGCTTCATCAGCGATAATAGGCACCTCCCTCTCGACGATTGGTACCATAACTTTTTTGCCAATCAGTGCTTTGTAGCGTTCATCGTCAGGATGCACCGCAACTGCAGTATCACCCAATAACGTTTCCGGGCGAGTCGTTGCAACGATGAGCTCCCCTACTCCGTCTACAACTGGGTAGGCAATGTTCCACAATGTGCCTTTGACGTTTTTGTGTTCTACCTCAATGTCGGCATAGCTTGTCTGAAAGGCTGTAGAGTAGTTTACGATTCTTTCACCTCTGTAAATCAAACCTTCGTCCCATAGTTTTTTGAATGTACCATAGACTGTTTTGATCACCTTTTCGTCCAGGGTAAATGTAAGGTTTTGCCAAGAGGCACTGGCGCCAAGGGCTCGGAGTTGTAGATCCATAGTTCCCCGCTTTTTATCAACAAAATCCCATACTTGTTTGTAAATTTCTTCACGTGAAAAATCAAAGCGACTTTTTCCTTGTTTTGTGAGTTCTTTTTCGAATACAACCCAAGTCTCGAATCCGGCATGATCCGCCCCTGGTAGGTAGACGGTATCAAAGCCTTTCATGCGGTGATAGCGAACCAGAATATCTTGTAAGCCGACGGTTAATCCGTGTCCCATATGTAGGTCGCCGTTAGCGTTTGGTGGTGGCATTACGATAGAGTAAGGTTCACCAACACCTGATGGTTCAAATGCGCCACTGGCTTCCCAGATTGCATAGATGTTTGGTTCGTATTGGTTTGGTTCGTAAGTTTTTGACAATTTCATAAAATTATTTTCACGTTAAAATGGATAATTTTTCACCCTTTTGTATCTGTTGTAGTATATCACAAATTATATAGATAAACTGGGGAATACTTCTAGCTTGCGAGGGTCGATAGGCTGACTTGATTGTGCCTGGTAGTAAGCAAGGGTTGCAATCATTGCGGCGTTGTCGGTGCATAGCTCGATAGGTGGGTAATCGACAACTATTGGTAGGCGATCTGTAAGTTGCTTTCTTAGATCTTGATTGGCTGCAACGCCGCCGGCAATGACTACCGAAGCGGGTGAGTGTTGATTGTAGGCAAGTACCGTTTTATCCACTAATGTTTCAACGGCAATCTTTTGAAAACTGGCAGCAAAATCGTTTTTCTGAGTATCATTTAACAGATTAGCAAGTTGGTGAGAAGGAAAAGTATAGTCTTTGCCAACTTCTTTTTGTACAATCCTCAAAACAGCAGTTTTGAGACCGGAAAAACTAAAGTCTAGTGGGTTTTGAAGCTTGCTTTTGGGAAGGGTGTATTTGTCGGGATCTCCATCAATTGCTGCCTTAGATATACTTGGTCCGCCCGGATAGGGTAGTCCTAAAATTTTTGCAACTTTGTCAAACGCTTCACCCACGGCATCGTCTTGAGTTTGACCTAATATTTCATAGTCAGCGTGGGAACGAAAAAGTACTAATTGTGAGTGACCACCAGATACGATCAAAGCTAAAACTGGAAACTCAGGTATTTTTTCTAACAAAAAATTTGCATAAACATGAGCTTTAATATGATGAATAGGGTAGAGTGGCTTGTTTTTGACTAGAGCTAAAGTACGGGCGGTTAATGTACCTACTAGCAAGCTACCAATAAGACCTGGGGCGTGAGTAACGGCAATCGCTTCAATATCGTTCCAACTAGTATCAGCATCTTTGAGAGCCCTGTTTACTACTGGCAGCATAACTTCAATATGAGAACGGGCGGCTATTTCTGGTACAACACCCCCATATTCGGTATGTATGTCGATTTGACTCTTAATGACATTGCTTAGCAAAATTCTGCCATCTTGTACTACGGAAGCAGCAGTTTCATCGCAACTGGTTTCTATTCCCAAAATTTTCATACTAACACTATAACAGCACTAGGTATTTGCATAAATATTTTCACGTGAAATATATTATTATAGTCTATACTACGAGACAAGACAGATGTATAATTAAAGATATGAAAAACGGGGTTGTAAGAGGGATAAGAAAAGTTTTACCAAAGTCTGCTGTGCGAGGCCTTGAAAAGAAGTATCGCAAAAGCAGAGTGAAGGTTGTTAGTGCAAAGTACGGGTATCCAGCAAGAAGCCTTAAAGTACTAGCTATAACAGGGACAAATGGCAAAACAACGACCGCATGTTACTTAAATGAAATATTGAAACAAGCTGGTAAAAAAACAGCGCTTTTTTCGACTGCAGTAATAGAACTTAACGGTGAACGAAAGCTAAATGACAAAAATGCTACAGTACCACTAACTGCTGAAATGCAGCAGTTTTTTAAAGACGCAAAAGATGCAGAGGTAGACTACGTCATACTTGAGGCAACAAGCCATGCTCTAGACCAGTACAAGCTTGAAGGAGTGCCGATTGAGGCTGCAGTAATGACGAATTTGACACAAGATCATCTGGACTACCACCACACAATGAAAGAATATGCAGCGGCAAAGGCGAAGTTGTTTACGACAAATCCACGTATTGTTGTGTTGAATCATGATGACGAATGGTTTGAGTATTTTGACGAA
>CAYGHK010000050.1:0-5096 GCA_964349645.1 uncultured Candidatus Saccharibacteria bacterium
CAAAACTTATACGATTGTACCCCAGATCAGTCAGCTGGTCAAGGGTTTTGAGGTGATATATATTACTGCCAACAAACCAAGCCGGTACTGCTATGCACATTCGATCGCCTTTTTTTGTCTGGCCTGCGATGTTTTTTAAGAATTTTCTTAAAATAGTGTCGCAATCATTGATAGTTTTTTGCAGTATTTCGCTGGATGGGGCAGAGGTAAATGGTCGTCCCAGATATCCTTCACAAGCTACAATATCTATTGGTTTTTGCCACTTGGTATCTGTTGCGTCGCCTTCGTGAAGATACCAGTCAAAACTAATTTTGTGAGTTTCACTGAGCCAGTTGAGATTGTCGCGGCTGTAGCGAATCATACGCTCGTCGATATCCGTTCCGTATACGCTATATCCCATTAGGGCGGCTTCCTGAAGCACCACACCAGTTCCACAAAAAGGGTCTAACAGTCTTATTCCGTCAGTTTTTCCATAGGACTCGCTCGGCTCCAGTTTCATATTTGTATCACCTCGCTCTGCAGGAAATGCAGAGTCCTCTGGAAAAACTGGCGAAACTGCAGCAGCTGCGATATTTATAATAGTTTGTGCTAGTTTTGGCGGTAACATACCAACTCTTGCATCACGTTTTGGTCGTCCACGATCACGCAAAGTGTAGGCGTCGATATCTTGCACGGCAGTGGTTTGAGCAATAATTGTACTCGAGCCGTTTTTTATAATCAGTAGTTCCCAGCCTAATTCGCTGGTAAGTTTATTGTGGAGTACCTGAGCGCTATTTAAAGCAGTTTCACCATTTGGGACTAAGCGCACTGAGCGCCCGCTGCCGCGGATACTTTTTTTGAGTTCAAGCCCCAGAGCAGTGATTTTGGATGGGCTTACTTTCAGCCCATAAGTACTTATTCCAAGCTTTAATTTACCCTCGGGTAGACGCCTCGCATGCTCAGTAGAAGCTGTTTTGAGGTGTTTTTGTACCTCTTTCCACTCTGTAGTTTCCAAAGTTGTGAGTTTTTTGGCAACTTTCAAAGCGCCGCCAATTCTTTTAAAATTAAACTCTTTGTCAGAATTAACATCAACAGCAAAATAGCCTACAGGCTGTAAATTTTCTGAACCGTAAAGACTCTCAATCTCAGCAAGTCCAATTGCCGGTTGTCGTCCCAAAATATATATCATCACCTATATTCTATCAGGAAATGCTCACCATTAAAGAAGTTTGGTGATTCGAGACTTCGACCGCTATAATGGTAGATATGTCACCACGGGGTATTATCAGTCTTATTACACTATTTTTATTAGTGTTAATGTTATTTGCTGCACGAAACGAGATTGCTGTTGCCTGGAAGCTCGTCAGTCAGGTTGATATTTTGATATTACTTCTGTTGATCCCGGCTCAGTTTGTGGTTTATTTTGCAGCGGGTGAGATGATGTTCGAATACTTGCGAGACAAAAATGCTCTCAAGGGTGTGTCGCGACTTACATTGACTCGTATGGCGCTAGAGCTCAATTTTGTGAACCATATATTGCCTAGTGGAGGAGTTTCTGGTATTTCGTACATGACCTGGCGACTCGGAAAATATAATGTTTCACCGGGCAGGGCAGCAATGTCACAAATTGTTCGATATACTGCAGGATTTTTGGCATTTTTGACTTTGTTAGTCATATCGGTACTACTGATAACCCTAGATACTGGAGTCGATAGATTCATCATTCTAGTTAGCAGTGTACTGGCTTCTACAATAGTTTTCTTTATGATTTTTGGCATATATATTATCAGTAGCTCGACCAGGCTAGAAGGTTTTGCTAGGTGGTCAACACGCGCAATTAATGGTTTTGTGCGATATGTTACTTTTGGTCGCAAAAAACAAACTGTTAAAAAGGCGAGAGTAGAGCAATTTTTTGTTGATATTCACAAAGATTTTGTCGAACTACGGGCTGACAAAAGATTACTACTAAAGCCGTATTTGTGGGGGTTGGTATTCAACGCTATGGATGTCGGGTTATTTGTGATAGGGTTTTGGGCGCTCGGTTATAGTGTTAACCCTGCGGCTATTGTGATCGCATATGGCATAGCATCTATCGCAGGCTTTTTGGTAATCACCCCTGGTGGAGCCGGTGCTTACGAAGCAATTATGATTGGCTTTTTAGGCACAGCAGGATTGCCGGCAGGCGTTATTATTGCAGGTGTGTTGTTGACACGAGTCGTGTTGCTCCTGGGTACTATCATTTCTGGATACATTTTTTATCAACTAACGATTCTAAAATATGGAAAAACTCCAGTTAAGTCTGGCTCATGATCTTTTATATCATCGAAATCCGTTTGTTTTGAGATAAAATAGATATGAAGCGAGGAAGAATAGCAAGCGCTATTATGACGAGAAGAATGAATATTTTATACAAAAATAACGGATTTTTAGGTTGAATAAACAGATCATGAACCAGACTTTTAGTCCAAGTGATTTTATAGCACTTACAAACCAGACGCTCGAATATGCGTATCCGAGCGTTGAAATAGTAGGTGAAGTATCAAGCTTTAAAATAAATCAAGATAAGTTTGTTTTTTTTGATATCAAAGACGAAAAAGCTAGTGTTGGTTGTTTTATGATGCGTTTTCAGCTGCGTATTGCAGTAGAAGATGGTATGAAGGTGGTTATTGTGGCTCAACCAAAGTTAACGCAGTGGGGCAAGTTTAGCCTAACAGTACGTACAATTATGCCAGTTGGCGAGGGTAGTTTAAAGCGTAGCTTCGAACTTTTAAAGGCTAAGTTAGACAAGGAAGGGCTCTTTAGCATTGATCGCAAGCGTGCATTGCCAGAAATACCTTCTCGCATAGGTGTTATAAGCTCAACGCAGGCCGCAGGTTATGGTGATTTTATCAAGATTCTCGATGAGCGTTGGGGAGGCATGCAAATAGATGTGGCTCATACACAGGTTCAAGGCGAGAAAGCTTCAGAACAGATTGTTCGCGCTCTGCAACATTTTAACGAAAGCGCCGAGCCTCTTGAAGTGGTGGTTATCGTTCGTGGTGGTGGTAGTTTGGAGGACTTAAGTAGCTTTAATGATGAACCGCTTGTACGTGCTATCGCGAGCTCACGCTTGCCGGTACTTACAGGCATAGGTCACGAAGTCGATGTTAGTCTAGCCGACATGGCTGCCGACAAAGCCGCAAGTACGCCAAGTAATGCAGCGCAGCTTTTGGTTCCAGACAAAAAAGAAGTCATACTTAGTTTGCAGGCAAAGCTTAGGCGAGTAGTAATGGATATGGAGCGTACCTATGAGCTTAAACAGCAGAGAATTGATTCGGACATCCAGTCTATGGCAGGCTTTATTGAGCGACAGTTTGAAACTTTAGCCAATCAACACAACGCTCTCTCGCGTAGCTTGTCTCAGTTAAATCCAAGAAATGTCCTAAAGCGCGGCTATAGTTTGGTGAAATTAGAAAACGAACTGCCTATAGGTGGGGCGAAAAAAGGGGATGTATTGAATATTGAAACCAGCAAAAATATAATAAAGGCAGGAGTAATTACAAATGACCAAAAATAATACAATTAAAGAAAAGCTAGCAGAGTTAGACGAGCTTGTTACTTGGTTTGAGCAAGAAGATATCGAAATAGACCAAGCTCTGACAAAATTTGAAGAAGCTGAAAAATTGGCCGACGATATAGGCAAAGAGCTTAAGACAGCCAAGAATAAGATAGAAGTTATCAAGAAAAAGTTTGATGTTTGAGATTTTTTTTTGGGTAGTTGGGCTGCTGATTTTATCTGTTGGTTTCGTTACTTTTTTTGGTGCACCATATGTGCCAACTATGAAAAAACAAGTTATTGATATTATGACGATATATCCACTTAAAAAAACTGATGTATTTGTAGACGTTGGGTCCGGTGATGGGGTGGTTTTACGGGCAGCAGCGCTCAAGTGTACTCGTGCAGTAGGCTTTGAGCTTGGTCCATGGCAATGGGCGGTGTCTAAAATACTAAGTCGCAAACAAAAAAATATATCTATACATTTTGGAAATTTCTGGCAAAAGGCACTACCAGCCGACACGACAGTTGTATATACGTTTTTAAACGGTAGATATATGAAAAAACTTGAAAAAAAGTTACAAAATCATGTAAACAAACATGGCAAAACAGTCTGCTTTATTACATATGGTTTCAAGATAGAAGGACGAAAAGTGCAGAAGACTGAGGGGCCGATGTTTTTGTATAAATTTATACCCAGTTCTACATAATTTCTTGCTCTGAAATTATGTAGATCATCTTTCCCTTTACAAACATAAGGGCTTTAGCATACTATTGGTAGTATTATGACGAACATTTATTCTCACAAAGAAGGCGGCTATATTACGGGTACCATGGTAGTTAGTATTATTTTTGGCTTGCTTGCACTTGTATTTGGCTCTGTTATGATTTGGGCGCTTGTAAATTACAACGACCAGAAAAACAATGTAGAACAAAAGATAGAAAATGCCCAAAAGGCAGCCATAATAAAGCAAAAAGCGATTGACCTAAAAGATTTCGAAGAAAAAGAGAAAGACCCATTGTCTGAATTTGTAGGCCCGGTAGATCTTGGTAGGGTAAATTTCAAATACCCAAAGACCTGGAGTGTATATGTAGCCAGTGACGGTATAAAATCTGGGGGCTATCAAGCCTACTTACACCCTGGCGGAGTACCGCCAACATCAACTGGCGCAAACAAATTTGCTTTGCAGGTCTCTATTGTTAGCCAATCTTACGATCAGGTATTGCAGCAATATTCTGGCCAGGTGAAGCAGGGGGCGCTTCGTAGCTCGGCAATTACTGCAAACGGTTTCAATGCTCAACGATTTGACGGTAAGCTTTCAAAAGATATCGATGGATCGGTGGTTGTGTTTAAAATTCGTGACAAAACATTGATACTCAAAACCGACTCAACAGCATTCGTTCCAGATTTTGACGACAAAATTATCAAGACTATCAATTTCGACTTATAAACTATCGTGCTACACTAGATTGTAGCTATGAGGGAACAAAATAGGGACGAAATAGGCCAGCTACCAACATTGGTGGCTTTGTCTCACGAACTCAAAGCGCCTCTAGCGCTTATGCGTCAAATTGCCCTTGC
>CAYGHK010000051.1:0-5084 GCA_964349645.1 uncultured Candidatus Saccharibacteria bacterium
ATGATGCAGCACAAATCCAAGTACTTGAAGGTCTAGAACCAGTTCGCAAACGCCCGGGAATGTACATAGGTAGTACGGGGTATGACGGGGTCCACCACCTCATAAAAGAAATCGCCGATAACTCAATCGACGAGGCTATTGCTGGTTATGCTACAAAAATAGTCGTCACTGTACTTGCAGACGGCGGCCTAAGTGTGTCTGATGATGGACGTGGTATTCCAGTCGAAAAGCATGCCAAAACTGGCAAGAGCACGCTAGAAACAGTTCTTACAGTGCTACACGCTGGTGGTAAGTTCGGCAATGGTGGCTACAAAGTATCTAGCGGTCTTCATGGTGTTGGGTCTAGCGTAGTAAACGCGCTTTCGACCAAACTTATTGCCGAAGTTCGTAGAGATAATAAGCTATATCGTCAAGAATACGAAACAGGAAACCCGCTTAGTGATATAAAGGTCGTTGGTAAATCTGAAGCAACAGGTACTACAATTACCTTTTACCCAGACCCTACCATCTTTAAAGAAACTGTAGATTTTGATTATAAGTGGATAGTCGACTATCTTCGTCACCAAGCTTATCTCACCAAGGGTATATTTGTTACAGTTAAAGACGACCGTACTAACGATGAGCAGTCATTTTATTTTGAAGGTGGTATACAAAGCTACGTAACACATCTTAATATTGGTAAAGATGTTGTTTCGGACAGTGCATTCTATGTTGAGCGTAAAGTTGACGACTCGATGGTGGAAATTGCAATTCAGTACAATGAAACCTTTGTTGAAACAGTTAAAGCGTTCGCAAACAACGTTCTCAACCCAGATGGCGGAACTCACCTGATAGGTTTTCGATCGGCTCTTACTCGCGTGATCAATGACTATGCTCGCAAAAGCGGTATCCTGAAAGAAAAAGAAGAAAACCTTACTGGTGATGATATTCGTGAAGGTTTGACGGCTATTATATTGGTAAAACTACCCGACCCTCAGTTTGAAGGTCAAACAAAGAATAAACTAGGTAACCCAGAAGTTCGTCGTTATGTTGAACAAGTAATGAACGAGTACTTCAGCTACTATCTTGAAGAAAACCCAGCTATCGCTAAAAAAATAGTTGGCAAAGCACTTCTAGCCGCACGTGCCAGAAAAGCTGCTCGCGCCGCTAGAGACAACGTTATTCGCAAAGGTGCTCTAGACGGACTTAGTTTGCCTGGTAAGTTGGCTGACTGTTCAAGCAAAGACCCAGCAGATTCAGAGCTATACATTGTAGAGGGAGATTCAGCCGGTGGTTCTGCAAAATCAGGACGAGACAGCAAGACCCAGGCTATCCTGCCCCTAAGAGGTAAGGTACTTAATGTTGAACGTGCTCGTTTAGATAGGATGCTTAACAACAATGAAATCGTTAGCCTCATTAAAGCTATGGGCGTAGGGATTAGTGACCAATTCTCTATTGATGGATTGCGCTACCACCGTATTATCATAATGACCGACGCCGACGTCGATGGAAGTCACATTGCAACTTTGCTTATGACTTTCTTTTTCCGTTATATGCGTGAGGTTGTTGACGGTGGATATATATACTTAGCAAAGCCTCCACTATTTCTATTGCGGGTTGGAACTAAAAAATATTATGCATATAGCGACGAAGAGCGTGATGAAATAATAAACAAACTAATTGCAGAGAAAAAAGAAAAAGGCCTAAAAATCGATAAAGATGCTGACAAAAACAAGCAAGCGGGTCTTACACTACTCCAACGCTACAAGGGTCTAGGTGAAATGGATGCTGAACAGTTATGGGAGACTACAATGAACCCTGAAAACCGAGTATTGGTGCAGTTGAAGGTTGAAGATGCCGAGAAGGCAGATGCAATCTTTACTAAGCTTATGGGTGACGTGGTTGAGCTCAGGAAAAGTTTCATTCAGACACGTGCAAAATTTGTTAAAGTTGAGGATTTGGATATTTAGTTATGGACGACGAAAAAGACAACCTACCAGTAGAGGGTGAAATCATAAACAAAGCACCTCAAACTCATTCGAAGATAGTTGAAGATCGAACCGTTGAAGATGTCATGGAAGACAGCTTCCTTCGATATTCAATGAGTGTAATCATCGATCGTGCGCTTCCAGATGTAAGAGACGGCCTCAAACCAGTACATCGACGTATTTTATTTTCAATGGAAAAGAATGGTTGGCGTCCGGGCACCAAGTACACTAAAAGTGCACGTATTACTGGTGATGTTATGGGTAAATACCACCCACATGGTGACAGCGCCATTTATGACTCAATGGTTCGTTTGGCTCAAGATTGGACTATGCGTTACATGCTAGTTGATGGCCAAGGTAACTTTGGTTCTATGGACGGCGATCCAGCAGCGGCAGCTCGTTATACCGAGGCCCGTATGGCTCGTATCGGCTCAGAACTTCTTGTTGACCTAGATAAAGACACAGTGGACTTTCGTGATAACTATGACGGAGAAGAGCGTGAACCATCTGTTCTACCGGCAAAACTACCAAACCTACTGCTAAACGGTCAGATTGGTATTGCTGTTGGTATGGCTACAAACATTCCACCTCACAACCTCGGGGAGTTGGTGGATGCATCTGTATATATGATTGATAATCCAGAAACAGCGACCGTAGAAGACCTTCTGAAGTTTGTAAAAGGTCCAGATTTTCCTACAGGCGGTATAGTTTATGGTGGTGCAGGAATGCACCAGGCGTATCAAACTGGTCGCGGTGGAATCATGGTGCGTGCTGTTGCGAATATTGAAGAGACCAAAAAAGGCCGACATCAAATCATCGTAACTGAAATGCCATATGGTGTTAATAAAGCAACACTTATAGAGAGAATAGCCGATCTTGTAAAAGAGAAGAAAATTACAACAATCAGTGATTTACGCGACGAAAGTGCGCGTGGTGTTGTAAGATTGGTTATTGAACTTAAAAAAGATGCGTATCCAAAGAAGGTATTGAACCAACTTTACAAAATGACATCACTGCAAACCAGTCTTCATTACAACATGCTGGCTCTTATAGATGGAATACAGCCACGTATACTAGGTCTTTACGATATTCTCAACGAATACATCAAGCATCGTCATATTGTGATTCGTCGTAGAACACAGTTCGAACTTGGTAAAGCAAAAGACCGAGCACACATACTAGAGGGTTTGAAAATTGCTCTAGATCATATTGATGCTGTTATAAAAACTATTCGAGAGAGCCAGTCCTCTGATGAAGCCCAAGAAGCTTTGATAAAGAAATTCAAACTAACTGTCATACAAGCAAAAGCAATTCTTGCTATGCAGCTAAGAAGCCTTGTAGGCTTGGAGCGTCAAAAGATCGAAGACGAACTAGAAGAGCTACGGAAGTTGATTGCTAAGCTCGAGGCTATTTTGGCGGACGAAAAAGAAGTGGCCAAGATTGTAAAAGCCGAACTTCTAGAAATGAAAGAAAAATATGCAGACGAGCGTCGGACTAAGATTATTGATCATGAGCTAGGTAAGTTTAGTGACGAAGAGCTTATTCCTGAAGAAGATGCCGTTATATTGCTCACAACCGAAAACTACATCAAGCGAACATTGATGAGTGAATATCGTAAACAGCACCGTGGCGGTAAGGGCAAGCGTGGTATGACAACTAAAGAAGAAGATGTCATTGACCAACTTATTCCTACAAGTACTCATGACTGGCTTCTATTCTTCACCAACAAAGGCCGCGTATTCCGTTTGAAAGCTTACGAAGTACCTGCAGCGAGCCTTGTTGCTAAAGGTGTTGCAGCGGTCAACTTACTTCAAATGCAACCTGAAGAGAAGATCACTTCAATAATTAAGATCGACAAAAATGAAAAAGACGAAGGCTACTTATTCATGGCAACAGTTAAAGGTACCGTGAAGAAGACATCACTGAAAGATTATGCAAACATTCGTACGTCTGGTCTTATCACGATCAAATTAGACGAAGGTGATGAACTGCGTTGGATCAAGCGAAGTACAGGCGAAGACGACGTGATCATTTCAACATCTGCTGGTCAGGCTGTTCGTTTCGCCGAAAAAGATGCTCGACCAATGGGGCGTGCCGCTCGTGGTGTACGTGGAGTACGCTTGCGACCTGGTGACAGCGTTGTTGGTATGGATCTAGCTGACGAAGACAAACCGCTACTTGTTGTGAGTCAGAACGGATACGGTAAGCTCACAAAGACCAGTAACTTCCCAAGCCACAAACGTGGTGGGGTAGGCATCAAATCTGCTGTAGTGACTGCAAAAACTGGTACCATAGTTTCAGTTCGCTCTATTGACCCAAATGCGTCCGAAGTATTGATAATTTCAAACAAAGGCCAGACAATTAGGGTAGGTCTAGCAGACATCCCAACATTAGGCCGTACTACTCAAGGGGTGAGAATTATGCGACTAGGTGACGACGATGGAGTTGCATCTCTTGGAATCATAGACCAGCCCGAAGAGCCCGAAGAAGAACAAGAACCTAAGGAGGACTAAACTATGAATATCCCAGTATATCTACTAGCAGCAGCAAGTGGATGGTTTGTTGCGCAAGTTTTGAAGTATATTTTTGGAGCACTAAAGAATGGCAAATGGTTTGATAGTTCAGTGGTTTTACATTCTGGCAATATGCCTAGCGTACATACTGCAACTGTTTTTAGCCTTGCTACTTTTGTAGGTATAAAAGACGGTTTTGAGACAAGTATTTTTGCGCTCGCTTTCTTGTTTGCGGCAGTTGTAGCATACGATGCCATGGGAGTTAGGCGCAGTTCTGGAGAACAAGGTCAGGCTATCAAAGAGGCAATCAAAAACAAAAGTATAAAAGCCAAAATTCCATACGTAGCCTTGGGTCACACAAAATTGGAAGTAGCAGCTGGAGGCATAATCGGTGTTTCCGTTGGCGTCTTTGTTGCATTTTTTACTTCGATTTGAGTTTATTTACCCTTGACACCGCCTCTGATACTGAGTTATGATGGTCTTTAAGTCTGAGTTTCTGCGAGGCCACAAACACTACATCGTTGGTGTCGCTATTGAGGAATGAGGCAAGTATTTTTACAATTTGGTAGTGCAAATCATCGTCAGTTAATTTATAAATGTTTTA
>CAYGHK010000052.1:0-4825 GCA_964349645.1 uncultured Candidatus Saccharibacteria bacterium
CGTCACAGGAAGTCAGAACGGAGTCTGCACCCTGCAGTCGGGTCAGGTGCGATACGCGCCAAATCCCGACTTTAATGGAGCCGACGACTGCGTCGTGACTATCAGTGACGGCAATGGAAACACCGACGTTTCCACGCTGAATGTCATTGTCAATCCAGTCAATGACGCGCCCGTAGCCCAAGGAACGGTAACCGGAGGACAGCTCACTGCTACAGGAAATTGCAGCGGCTCCTCTGACATCGACGGCGACTCGTTGACGTGCTACTGGAACTTCGGTGACAGTACCGGCAGTTGGTCAGGCGTAAACGTCAGCCACCAGTACGCAACGCCAGGCACCTATACCGTCACACTGTCGGTCAGGGACTCAGCTGGCGCGTACAGCTCGCTGACACAGACAGTCAGCGTTTCGCCCAACACCCTACAGGTGGCAAGCGCAAACGTGTCGACACCCGAAGGGGGCAAGAACGCCAGCCACACAGTCAATGTAGTCGTCAGCCTGGCACAAGCAAGCCTGCTACCCGTCACGTTTAACTACGCGACGACCAACGGCTCTGCTTCCACCGGCAGTGACTACTACGCCACGTCCGGTAGCAAAACTATCGCGGCAGGGCAAACGTCTGTGAGTATTCCGGTGACAGTCATCGGAGACAACAGACGAGAGCAAAGCGAAACGTTTTCGCTCAGCGTTTCACAACCCAACAACGCAGTAGTGCTCGGAAGTGCTACAACCACGGTCACGATCGTCAACGACGACTGACCACACTCTCCAAAGGCACGGATGCCAATGGAGAGTTTTTTATAGTAAAATATATTTGTACGTTTTTATAAACAAGCACACATAGGAGCTATGGTGATTTGTAACGAATGCAAGCAACCGCAAACGAGCAAATTGCTCAAAAACGGCATTGGAGCCAGAATTGCTTGCCGTCACTGCGGTGGAATCAATTCGCTCTTTCACAGCGAGCGACCAGGATTTCTGGCAAGATGTTTCGGCGCACTCGTACGCAAACAGCCGGCGTGAGGTTTTCATAACCTCCGTCGGCTTTTTTCTTTTATGAGGAGTATAATAAAAAATAGACAAACAAAGGAGACTTGGAAATGACTAAAAAAACCGAAGAATTCAGCGTAAATGGCGATGACTTGCTAAAAAAGGTCAAAGAAATCATAGCCGAAGGCAATGTACGACGCATCACCGTACGCGACAAGAGTGGCAAAAACTTAGTTGAGCTGCCACTGACTGTTGGCGTAGTCGGTGCAGTTTTAGCACCAATCTTGGCAGCAATCGGCGCAATAGCAGCCCTAGTGACCGAATGCACTATACTGGTCGAGCGTGAAGATAAAAAGTAAAACATCACCCTCATCAGCGCTAGCGCATTTGCGATAGTCGCAGCTCGTCGTAGCTACAAAGCTTAAGAACCGATTCTATTGCCTTCGATATCAACAAAGTAACTTCGTTCATCAGGGTGAAAATGTTGACCTTTTTCAGAATCCTCACAATTTAAATTTTTACATTGAAACTCTTCAGGAAATAGTTTGATACAAACTTGGCATAACCCTCCCATTGCAGGTAGGTTAGTTTGGCTGTGGGCTTTTGGACAAAAAAGTAACATATTACAAATCTATCCGAAACTGTTTAAATGTCCGGTTTTTTAATGCTTTACGAATATAGTCTGTAGCCATTTCATTGACTTCTTCTTGATGCGCAGCAGCAACGAAAAACTTTGGGCCAGAGCTATGTTCGCACACAGGGCATGTTACATTATTAATTACCCCAGTTGTGTCGTCTTTCGTAAGCTTGGCTAGAAAAGGCACTTTGCACTCTGGACATTTGAGTGTATGTTTACCATGATTGTCTGGTTCTGATTTTAGCTTGCCTAGAGTAACATTGCTCATAATTATCTATCCCCACAAACCGGGTTATAGGCAAGCCGGTGCGCTTTTTCTATAAGCATACGTTCGGACTCGGTTGCAAGTAATACCCAAACATAGAAGCCGTTATTTGCAATTTCTTGCCACTGACGCATTCTGTCATGGTTTGGTATGCGTTGTGCAATGCTGCCTGACTCACCAACATCAATTACCTCATGCTGATTGTTAATAAGTCGAGTGATAATATACACGCCGGACTTCATTGGCAATGAATTTGCATCACCATGTGGACCTGCAAACTGATGAGTACCTAGATGAGTTTTAGTATTGAGTGCCATAGTAAATACCTCCTACATAGCATTGAATTTATTTTTCGGTCGGTTCACGCTATACTAGGAGTACAAACAGATGGTCAAATTTGTTTCGTACGATTCAATCCGCTACATGCGGATTTTTTCATATATGCGAGGGCTAAACGACCCCATTGTTTGTCGAACCTCTCGCAGCTACCCACCCAAAGCGGTTGGTTCTATATCTAGTATATGACCATATAATACTAGAGTCAATACGTTTTTAGACAAAATTATTGTCTAAAAACGTAAAATTTGTTATACTTATGTTACATACAAGAACAATGAAAGGGTTTTCTTATGAGCTTTGTAGCTACTATACGACAACTTCGCAACCTAGCGGGGCTGTCTCAGCAAGATGTCGCCAATGCGGTTGGCATTGCTCGTGCAACATACATTAAACTGGAAAACGGCGGGCGAGAGCCGAAACTCGATGAGCTTAGGCGACTAAGTGAATACTACGAGATTGGACTACAGGCACTTGTGGATGGTAATACTTCTGTTAAGTACGAACAGGATATAGAATATGCTCGTACTACAAGGAATGAGGATATTACACCACGCGACATAAACCCAGAGATAAAACCTGAAAAACTCCGCGAAGTACTTATATATGTCCTAGACAAAGTTGGTGGCAAACCAAATGTTGGAGAAACAGTCCTCTATAAGCTTCTGTACTTTATAGATATGGACTACTACGAAAAATGTGGTAAATCGATAACAGGACTAACTTATATCCATAATCATTATGGCCCCTCACCGAAGAGTGATTTTCGCGCCGTAGTTAATGACATGTGCACACACGAGGAACTTGATATTGTCGAGACAAAGTTTTTTAGTAATACCCAGAAAAAGTATCTACTACAAGAAAAACCACACCTTGAGCATTTGAGCGCAAGTGAGATCAAACATATAGACCAGGAGCTTGCTCGCCTCGGTGACAAAAACGCCACAGAGCTCAGCAGCCTTTCGCACGAGGATACACCGTGGATTGTAGCAAAACAAGGCGAACCGATTGACTACAGAGACACTTTCTATAGGACCGTAGCGACTGCCGTAACTGAGCCGGATGATGAACTTTGAAGAAGTGCCGGAATTTCAGAAGGATGTAAAATCGCTCAAAAAGCGGGTGAAAACACTTTCTAGCGATATTAGTCGTGTGAAAACACGCATCATCAAACCACTATACATAAAGGGCGATGGTATGAGCGACGAAGAACATGGCGAATTTCGTAAGCTTTTTTTTAGCGGCAAAAAAGCGACATTACTTAGTGGCTCAAGAGATGGATTAGACATTATAAAAATGCGCCTTGATACTGATAGTTATCAATTTAACACCAAACTTCGCCTGGTGTGTATCGTCATAAAAGAAGGTAGCACAGTGAAGCTTATCGAAGTGTATTCGAAGTCCGATAAGTCAAGTGTAGACAGTAGACGTGTTAAAAAATATCTAAGCGCTCAATGAGATACACGGTCCAGCTCAGCCAACTACGTTTTGCTAATGTTATAATAAAGTCATAAGCAAAGGGTATTGTTATGCAAAAGATCACAGCAAATTTATGGTTCGATGGTAACGCAAAGGAAGCGGTTGATTATTATGTGTCGGTATTTCCGAATAGCAAAATAACATCTACCGAATATTATCCGAAAACGGCCGAGGAAGGGCTAGCGGACTTTCAGCAAAACCTAGCTGGCGATGTACTAACTGTCGAATTTGAACTAGACGGCGTACCTTTTGTCGCGATAAACGCAGGTTCCGAGTTTAAATTTAACGAAGCAGTGTCATTCTCGATCAGCTGCCGTGACCAAGACGAAATTGATTATTACTGGGAAAAACTATCCAAAAACCCTTTGAGCGAACAATGCGGTTGGTGCAAAGACCAGTACGGCCTAAGCTGGCAAGTCGTCCCTGAAAACATGGGCGAACTAATGAGCAAACCAGATGCATTCAAAAAAATGATGCAAATGAAAAAACTCGTTATCGCTGACTTTTAGACACTGGTTTAAATCTAGGTAGCTTTTGACCGTTATTTTCAACTTCATCCAAAAAGTTCTGTGCAGTTCTAACCCAAACAATATTTTTGAGTAGCGACCTATATATAACGCATGGTACTTCGCTATCTTCCAAAAATCCAGTTGCTACAATTTCGTATTCGCCACCTTTATAATGCTGGAATATTTGTCCGTCTTTCGGTCGGTCAAATTCATCCCAACTTGCTTTGATTTCATCGAGTGACTTGCTTTTACCCATAAAAACTACTTCAAACGGTCTAGCTGACCGCGGTTTTTGACGATGTCTTTGTAGTTGTACTGAATATCTAGGGCTTTTTGTAGCCAACGCTGTAAATCATCTATATTGATCTGATCTGGGCTGGTATAGCGAGCTTCGGCGGCTTTGAATGAGCCTTCAGCCTTTAGGCCTGGCTCGTCAAAGTCCTGACCGCTCCAAAATAGCAAACGTACGCAGTTTTTTAGCACATCATAGCCAGCGATAGGATTGCCATCGCTAAACCATACCGGCGCACCGTGCCAGATCTTGCTGGTAGTCTTACCATCTAAAGCTTTTTGTATTTCACCAGCTAAGATGTCACAAATATCGCGATTTG
>CAYGHK010000053.1:0-4650 GCA_964349645.1 uncultured Candidatus Saccharibacteria bacterium
ACCTCTCCCAATACACCAACGGCCTCTGCTTTACGAGTTTCTTTAGATCGTTTTTTTATGATATTAACCCAATCTATATTTAGTTCTTGAGCAAAGTCCTCTACTAGCTCAGCTCTACCTGCATCCGGTGAAACTAGCACAACCTCAGAATTTTTCTTTCTGTTTTCTGCTTTCCAGTTTCTTATCCAATCCACAAGCACTTGTTGCGCTACGAGAGCATCAAACGGCTTATTTATAAAACCTTGAACCTGTTCAGAATGTATATCGACACTCATAATGCGTCCCGCGCCAGAGTTAACGAAATCTTGAATAATCATAGAGGCACTTATAGGCTCTCTACCTTTTGCTTTTCTATCTTGCCTTAAATATGCAAAATGAGGGGCGACGACGGTTATTTCCTTTGCCGAGCCGCGCCTGGCAGCATCTATAAGCAATCTCTGCTGCATTATTGAATCATTTACGGATTTACCGCCAATGGCAGCGTGAGATTGTATAACAAACACATCTGCGCCTCTGACTGAATTTTTATGCCTTACGTACAATTCTGAGTTAGCAAAAGTTTCAAGAGTTACAGGATCAAGCTCTGTATCTAGCTCTCTAGCAATGTCTTTAGCAAGTTGCGGATGAGTTTCTCCACTAACTAGCATTAATCTCCCTCTGTCTGTTTCTGGTGAAGCCATTTAACCCCTCTTATTCTTATTAAATGCCCACCGGTTCTTTCATATAAATGTTACCACATATACACTTTCAAATCACTACGTTACTATAAACAGATGTAGTTTACTTGACCTACAGAGTGTTTATGAGCTATACTAACGCTTGACAGTCTGCACAGCAGACTTTTTTAATTGGGAGAACAAGCGTGGCTACAAAAACCGTCAAGAAAATTAAACTAGACAGCAAGAAAACTACTAAAAAAGTAGCTGCTGCTAAGCCTGCAAAAAAATCTACAAAAAAGATTTCAGGCGCAAAAGCCGCTAGCTTAGCAGTAAGTCCAGCAACTGGACTCATTCGCTATATCAAAGGCTCTTGGTACGAGCTTAGACAAGTTCGATGGCCAAACCGCAAAGCAACCTGGGGTATGACTCTAGCTGTTATAGGATTTACACTGTTTTTCTCTGTAGTTATTTTACTCCTAGACGGCGCATTCCAGTGGTTATTTAAAGAAGTATTACTCAAATAAGAAAGGAACTTTACTAGTTTATGAACTCACAAAAACGATACGATTCAACCAGACAGTGGTATACCATCCACACCTATGCAGGCTATGAGGAAAAAGTAGCAGAAAGCATAAAGCAACGAATCGACAGCGTTGATATGGCAGACAAGATTTTCGACGTATTAGTACCAAAAGAAAAGCAAATCGAAATCAAAAACGGTAAAAGAAAAGTAGTTGAAAAGAAAATTTTCCAAGGCTACGTACTAGTTGAAATGAAACTGTCTGAAGACGCTTGGTATATCGTACGTAACACTCCTGGTGTTACTGGCTTTGTAGGAAGTGGTATAGACCCGACTCCAGTACCAGAGCGCGATATAGCACGTATTAAGAAGCGTATGGGCGTAGAAGATCCAAAACACCGAATCGACTTTACCGAAGGTGAAGTAGTAAGTGTAGTTGATGGGCCGTTCAAAGGCTTCGACGGTACAATAGACGAAATCGACCCTGTTAAAGGTAAGATTAAAGTACTTGTAAGTATGTTTGGACGCGATACACCTGTCGAACTTGACGCACTACAGGTCAAAAAAGTTTAGCTTTCTATATACTTCTTGAAGTAACTATCGTCCATACCAGGAACTTTTTCCTTTATAAAGTCTTTCCAATAATTTACTTTCTTTTTGAGTACAGGATCTTTCAAGCTGTATTGGTTGAGTTTTTGCGTACCTTCTTTGGTAAACATATAAGAATATATCTCCGCCTTATCTTCTTCCCAGTTTGTCAGAGCATAGCCGCTAATAAAACCTAGAGCTGGGTGATCAGCATAATTATTTTCGCTACTAAAGTCATATCCTGAGTTATAATCATCCACACCACCTGGATTCAATTTTAGCCAGTCTCTGTCATAAGGATTGTCTGTACCAAAAGTCTGCTGATCTACCCAGTGAGCTATCTCATGATGTATGAGTTGCTTTAGATACACGTCAGCATATTTCTGCTCTACTGGTGTACTAATATTCTGAAACTGACCTATATCATAGATTATTGCAACTTTAGTCACCCCGCCAGCCGAATCGTCCCCAATTTTTACTTCCTTAGCAAATACAAAAGCCTCAGGTGAACTGGCATACCGCATCCACTCTATTGGATATTTAGCATATTCATCGGCAAACACATTTATTATTTTTTTTGCGAGTGGCAGGTCTGCTTCTGCCAATGGAGTGATTGTCGCACCTTCTAGATAAGTTTCGACAGAATTTTCCTGTGAGTTATCCACCACTATTGGCGGTGCATTGTAGGAAGAGTTTGTTCCATAATCTTCTTTCATAGCGCTGGCAAAAGCTTGAGTTGTGCTGTCGCCTAGTTCTGTCAGGCTCTGAGCGTTATTAATTTTCTGTAGTATTTTTTCTTTATTTTCGTTACTAATAAAATGCATTGCTTTAGGGTCACGTTTGCCGCCGCTATACGGCCTGCTTGTGTCTGTATTTTGAGATGTCTTATTTTTGGTGGACAAAGATACAGCCAAAAAACCGATTACTAGCGTCGAGACCAGTGCTATTGCAATATAAAGCCATTTTTTCTTAGATCTATTAGGTTTCTCGGGCGGCAACTCAGGCTGTGGCGGCAGCTGTGTATTATTTGTGTCAGTAGAATTAAGTAGGTTTTCCATAAATAGTATTTTATTTCATACTCAGTCTACTATTTTTAATAGACTGAAACAATATACTTATGTTAAACTTATTGAAAATAGAAGTTTTCAAGGAGTTATTAATGGATCAACAGCCCACACAACCTCAACAACAAACAACACCACCTGCAGTACCACCGTCGCAATCACCTCAACCTTCTGGAGGCAGGTCTAAAGTCACGACAATTGTAATTGCAGTAGTAGTAAGTGTAGTCGTAGTCTTTATACTAATAGCAGGATTCATTTACTACTTAGGTATGTCTAGCGATTCTAGTAGCGGATCGGGTAGCAGCTCATATGAAACAGTAAAAAAAGAAGCCAAGCTTGGCAGTACAATTGATCTAGGAAATATTGAAGTATCAGTAGGTGACATTGAGAAAAAAGCTGAACTTGACCAATACCAACAAGCCCCTGACGGCAAAGAATATGTCCTAACTCATATAAAAGTTTTAAACCAATCAAAAAGTGACTTATTCGTATCGTCAGGATTTGAACTTAGAACAAAAGAAAATAAAGTTGGATACTGTAATGCACCTTATGGCGATGCTTACCAGAAATTCGATGACCAAATCGCACCTGACGGTGAAACCGAAGGAGACTTGTACTGTGAGATATCAAAGGATGATGATGTAAAATCTATCAACTTCAAAGTAAGTGGCACAGAGACTGACTACAACACATATGTAGCGGTATTTACAAACTAAGTATAGCTACTCATGAACAACGAAGATCCGCTAACAAACAATTCGACACCGCAGCAGCCTCAACCAAACGCAGAGCCTGTAGCTCAGCAAATGCAGGCAACCCCTGAATTTCCGGAGCCGTCCCAGCCACTGCAGCCATCTATACCCCAAGCTCCAATCGCCACACAAGCGCCAGCAGTATTCTCCCAGCCTCCTATAGAGCAGCAACCACAATTTAGCACAACACTACCAAATCAACCCAACAATACACGTTCGTTTAAGCCGTTCATACTCGGCGGCGTAGGTTTATTGCTAGCAGCTTTAATTGGCATAACGGCCTTTACTTTTTTTGTACCAAATCAGGCAGATTACAACGCAGCTATAGAATCTTACAATGACGTAGCAGACGCAAACAACAAACTAGTTGCTGATATCGACAGCATAACTACCGGTGATCTGCCCGAAACGAAAACTAAAATTGAAAAAGACTACAAATCGTATAAAGAAGCTTTTGCCGAGCTAAAAGACCTAAAGGCTCTCAGAGACGGAGAAACCAACAAAGTGTACGCTAATCTTTCTAAAAAAAATGACGCATACGTGAAGTATTTTGACGGCATATTGGCTACATATGACGATATGATGAAAGCTTCCAAGGATTGTTCGTCTGATACAACAACAGCTATAGGACAGGTTACTGATATAAACCAAGTTGTTCCTAGCTATGATGCAGCTATTCAACCATGCAGGGATGCTCTAGAAAGACTACAAGCCTCAGACAATGAGCTAATAGCAGCCTACGGCAAGGACTCAATATCTTTTATAGATAACTCTCGTGCCGCAATAAAAGATATGGTGTCGGCCGTACAAGCAAATAACCAGACAGCTTACCTAGCGGCAGAAGGCGAATTTACGCTGTTAACTAAAGAGTTTCTAAGCTCAGTTGAACAGTTTGAAAAAGATATAGAAAAAGAAGCTGATGACAAATCTGTTAAGGATGCAGCTCACGACTTAAAAGACGTTCTAGAGAAAAAAGCCGAAAATAGCCTCTTTTAGCGGTTGCTAAAAACACTCTCATCTGTTACAATCAGTTAGTTACGCACTCGATAATTATCAAATCGAGTCAT
>CAYGHK010000054.1:0-4568 GCA_964349645.1 uncultured Candidatus Saccharibacteria bacterium
TATAATAAAATCACTCCGCCCTACCCTATCATTGCAAGATTTACAACATATAGTTGAAAAAGAAATGACTGAAAAACTAAAGAAACTCAACCTAGTAAAGGACGATCCATTGACAGAACTCCCCTATTATTTTCCTCATGCCATTGGCCACGGTCTCGGGGTAGACCTCCATGAACCGTTGGCACACGAAACGCTGCAAGAGGGAATGGTCATTACTATCGAGCCGGGGATTTATATTCCAAAAGAAGGCATCGGAGTACGCATAGAAGACGATATATTGATAACAAAAAAAGGTGCTTCAAACCTCAGTGCAAAGTTGCCAACGAATTTGGTATACTAGGTTGCAATGATTAAACAACTATCTATTTTTGCCTTGCGTTGGCTTGCAACGAGCTTTGGGATATGGCTTTCCGTACGTCTACTAGGCGGCATCGAACCAGGATATGAGCCAACACTTTGGACATATGTCGGCGCTGGCTTAGCATTTTCCGTGGTTAATTCTCTGTTGAAACCTATCGTCACTATCTTGAGCTTACCAGCAATCGTGCTTACCCTTGGTTTGTTTATGCTAGTAGTAAATGGTTTGATGGTGTGGATTGCTTTATTGCTTGTACCTAGCCTCAATATGAGCTTTTGGCAAGCAATGTTGGCGGGAATTATCTTAAGCCTAATCAACTATACTATTTCAAGCTTACTTGACACCCGTAAAACTAACTCTACGCGCAAAGGAGCGTGATATAATTGTAGTTAATATGAGTATTGATACGATATTGCAAATCATAATGATCGTCTCCTCGACTTTGATGGTGCTATGCATCTTACTTCAACAAAGAGGCGCTTCACTTGGTGCGGGCTTTGGTAGCTCGGGTGAATTGTATACAACACGTCGGGGTACAGATAAAAGTTTGTATGAGGCAACAATTATTTTGGCAGTCATTTTCGTAGGTTCATTGCTTGCGGGATTACTACTTGCATAGGCGTCTATGAGTAAAAAAATACCATCTTGGCGAAAGCTTAGAAAAATAAACCTGAAGTCGGTTGATAAGCAGTCTAAAAAAGTTGAAACTGCAACAGCAAAACACGCTCATAAGTTTCTTGTCAGTCGCATGGACAATTTGCAGTTCATACGAAGGCACCTTATTGCTTGGCTACTTTTACTCATCATTTTAATTGGCCTAAATGCTGCTCAAATTATTTTTAACCAAAGCTCCGTCAGCGTGTCTGTACCTGCCGAAAATAGTGCTTATGGCGAAGGTGTTTTAGGACCCCTCGACAATCTAAACCCATTATTTGCTTCGAGTGATGCAGAAGTATCTGCGACAAAGTTGATGTTCTCTGGCTTGCTAAGTTACGATACCAGCGGTAGGCTGCAAGGCGATGCCGCTCAAAATTACGTGATTAGCGATAACGGTAGAGTATATACTGTTAATTTGCGACCAAATCTTCGCTGGCATGACGGTAAGCCCGTTACTGCTGATGACGTTGTTTTTTCAGTACAGGCAATGCAAAATCCCCTATCGGGTGCAAGACAATTTTCAAGTTGGCAAGGGATAAAAGTTGCTTCAAATGGAATCCAGCAAGTTATTTTTACACTACCAACTAGCTATGCGCCCTTTGCGTCGGCCCTAACTTTTCCTATTTTACCGAACCACATTTTAGGGAAAATTCCTCCCCAAGATTTACAGGAAAATAATTTCAACGACCACCCTATAGGGAGCGGTCCTTTCAAGTACGTAGACCTGCAAACTATAGATGCCAATAAAGATAAAAAAGTACTACAGGTTGAAAAGTACGAAAATTATTGGACAGGTCCGTCAAAACTTTCTCGATTTTCTTTATATGTTTACGGTAGTCGAGCTGATCTAGCGCAAGGTATTCAGCGACGAGAAATAAACGCTGCAAGTGGAATAAAGGTAGAAGCTCGCGGCCTAAGCTCCACCGACCTTCCTCTTAACAATGGGGTTTATGCAATATTTCGCACAGACACAGGTGTGCTAAAAGACAAAACAGTTCGCAAGTCTTTAGTTCAAGCTCTTGATAGAAAAGCATTACGCAAGCAGCTTGGGGTTAGCAAAGCCCTAGAAGGCCCTATCATAAACAACCAAACACCTTTAGCAAACCAAGTTATGCAGCCAGACTTTGACATAGCTACAGCTCAGCAACAGCTGGACGCTGCAGGGTGGCTAAAAGACAGCAAGGGTGTACGACAAAATGCTGGCCAACCACTTGAAATACGTGTCGTGTCTGTAGACACAGCCAATTATCGAAAAATAGTAAAAAACCTGGCGAAACAATGGCAAAAACTAGGTATAAAAATACAGACGCAGCTTATAGACCCCCAACAAATACAGCAAATTATATTACAACCTAGAGCATATGATGTATTGGTATACGAACTCTCTATGGGGGGAGACCCAGATAGTTACGCTTTTTGGCATTCCTCACAAATTTCAACTTCTGGTCTAAATTTTGCCAACTATACCTCAGCTGCTGCAGACGATGCGCTTATTACAGCCCGTGGTCGTTCGAGTATGGCGCTCAGGGATCCTAAGTACGCCGCATTTGCTCGTCGATGGATAGAAGATGTGCCAGCTGCAGCCTTGTACCGCTCAAGCCTGCGCTATACAACAACAGAGGGCACTAAGGCCTTAGATCCATCTGACTCTCTAGTTAGTCCAACTGATCGTTTCTACGGAGTATCTTATTGGTCTGCTGAACAATCACAGGCATACAACACTCCGTAAAAAATACTATACATATTGTTGGTTCTCATATTGCGCTTGTGGTATGATAATAACCAAATGATAGAGAGGGAAATCTATGAGTAAAATTGCGAGTTATCTTGCTACGCACTTGCGCGGTGAAGTATTAAGTAGTGCTGGTGTTCGTGAAGCTTTTTCGACAGACGGCAGTGTTCTCAAATGTCAGCCCATACTAGCTGCTTACCCGTACGACACTAGTGATGTGCGTAAAATCGCTCATTTTTCATGGCAATTGGCTCAAAAAGGTCACGTTCTTCCCTTAACCGCACGTGGAAGTGGATCTAGCTTGGTAGGTGCAGCAATAGGATCGGGCGCAATCGTTTCCCTGCAAACACATTTCAAGAATATCTTCGAAGTCGATACCAAACAAAAACTAGTTCGTCTGCAGCCAGGAGTTACTATAACTGCCCTGAGGCAGGCAATGCATACTCATGGGCTTGATGTATCAATCGATTCTTCAAACCCTTCTAGCACGGTTGGTGGTGCTGTCGCAAATAATACATATGGAGAACGTGCTCTAAAATATGGAGATGCCGCTCAATGGGTAGATCAATTGGAGGTAGTTCTTAGCAACGGAGATATTTTACAAACAGAACGCCTAAGCAAACGTCAGCTAAGTAAGAAAAAAGGGCTGAATGGATTTGAAGGCGAGATATATCGCAAACTCGACGCACTTATAGACGATAATGAAGAGGTAATTGAGGGCTTGGCTCAAAAACAAACCAGCGCAGGCTATGCAGTCACAAAAGTAAAGGACAAGAAGGGGCATTTTGATCTCACACCGCTTATTGCCGGTTCTCAAGGTACTCTAGGTGTTATAACTGAAATTATATTGAGACTCGATACTCACCATCCCCACAAAGAGGTTGTCGTAGCAGTACTTAACTCAGTTGATAATATTGATGCAGTTGTAAATTCTGTTTTGAAATACACTCCTGACAAAATAGAGTTTGTAGACGGCGTCAGCATCGAGCGATCAGGAGCTGACCTGAAAGAGGTACTTCCAGATGACGAGCCCGACTTAGTGCCTCAAGGTATATTGTTTATTGAGCTTAGCGACGTGGGTCGTAAAGCCAAAGGCAAGGCAAAAAAGATAGCAAAATTGATAGAAAAACAAGGCCATCAAACCGCAAGTAGCGCTGGCGACATAGAATCCGCAGGCGAAATATGGCAAATATATCATAGGCTTCAAGCCTCGCTTGCCCAGAGTGGAGATGAGCACAAAGTCGCTTCGCCAATCGTTGAAGATGCTTTGCTGCCACCCGGCGAAGTGCCTCACTTTATTGAAGCTGCGCATGATCTCGCAAAAAAACATCGTACCAAATTTGTTTTCTCTGCACACATTGGAACTGGCGTGGTTCATGCTCATACTCAAATAGATCTAAAAAATCTTACAGATCGAAATAAAATAGACAAGCTTATTGAGGAATACTATGCCTTGGTTATCAAGCACGATGGAGGTATAGCTGGTGAGTATGGTGAAGGTCGCCTTCGTGTTTCACAAAACAAAGCACAATTTAGTGAAGAAGAACTAGAACTTTTTGCAAATATTAAGAAAATATTCGATACCCACGGTATATTCAATCCAGGAGTAAAGATAGCCGACGGAAAAGACCCTGCAAAATTGGATGAGTATTATGCAAGTGGTAAATTCGCCGATAATCTACCGAGGTTGTAACAAACTAATTGATGAGGTAAAATTGACTAAGCCTCAATTTTTGCGCGAGTGGCGGAATTGGTAGACGCGCTAGTCTTAGGAACTAGTGCCTTCGGGCGTGGAGGTTCAAGTCCTCTCTCGCGCACCAA
>CAYGHK010000055.1:0-4565 GCA_964349645.1 uncultured Candidatus Saccharibacteria bacterium
ACCATCTTTCGATGATCATTTTTTATTGGTAGCAGCGACAAGGATTGAACTTGTGTTATCATCTTGCTCGTAAACGGCTAAAGCCTATTTACTCGGCCAAGCATGTAAAACGTAAACTTCCGCTGGAAGTTTACGCCTATCGGTCACAAGAAATATCCTCATACCATGAAAAACACCCACACAAGGTGGGTATGTTTCATGGTAGCAGCGACAAGGATTGAACTTGTGACCTCAGGCTTATGAGTCCTGCGCTCTAACCAACTGAGCTACGCTGCCGCGTTAGGGTCGGAGATGATTATAACAGATGAAGGGTTGGTATTGAAGTCGGGATATCGGCCTTCGGCCTCTTACGCTCAAAAGTGCTCGGAATAAATTCCTGTGCGCTTTTTCGCTTCACCGAACCCTCGCTTTAAATTGCCTAGAAGGCAATTTGCTCGGATTCGAATCACTAGTCCGAAGCATTAAAAAAACAGATCATCTGATCTGTTTTTTTAATGGCGGAGGAGGAGGGATTCGAACCCTCGCACCAGGTTGCCCCGATCTAACGATTTAGCAAACCGTCCCCTTAAGCCACTTGGGTACCCCTCCGCGTCTAAAAGATTATACCACATACAATAGGGGTGGGGGAGTAGTCCCCTGCCCTACTCTTCTTCGTCTAAACCTGAGAGAGCTTCGTGTCGACGTGAAATAAATCCTTGCAACTGTTCGCTTGAGCGCGCTTCGTTCCAAGTGTCTAGTGCCAATACTTCTGATAAAGTAACTGGTTCAATACCTTGTGCTGTTGTTTCCATTTTTGCTATTAACCCTTTTTGTTTTATTTATTTGGTTATGTTTATATTCGCATATATTGGTAAAAATGTCAATATGATTATGGTTGTATTTTTGACTACCGTAAGCGTTTTGTGATAGTCTATAGGGTGAAAACTCTATAAAAAGAAAAATAACAAAAAAATGATCAGTGCTTCGCCTATTTTTGTCATAGCATTCGCAGGCCTCCTCCACGCCAGCTTTCAGCTTGGCGTAGCTTTGTTGACTCTTCTAAGTGGCCACTCCCTTGGGATGAATCGGTCATTTCATAAACTTATGCGCCTAAACGTAGCCTACCTCTTTGGGGCAAGTGTTGTAACAGTTTTGCTATTTGCAGCAATTGCGTATTTTTCATTACTCAATATAGGTCAACATATTCAGGCTGCTTGGCTAATAACTGCTTTGGTGAATATGGGAATAGGCATTAGTGTGATGATATTTTACTACCGTCGAGCGAAAGGTACAGGGCTTTGGATTCCTGTTTCGATGGCTGAATATTTGAGCAAAAGAGTTAAAAAGACTGACCGTTCAGCTGAAGCTTTCACGTTGGGCGCAGGCTCAGTGCTGGCTGAAACTCCTTTTCTAATTGGCCCCTTTGCAGTAGCGGTACTATACACTCTAACTCTTGATGGGGCGCAGTTGCAGCTACTTAGTCTGACTATTTACAGTCTTATAGCATTGGCGCCACTCATCGCGATCGTATCACTCGTCGGTGGCGGACATAAAATCAGCCACATACAGAAGTGGCGTGAGGAAAACAAATTTTTCTTGCAATACTGCGCTGGCTGTGGGCTTGTTATTTTGGGTGCTTTTGTACTTGTAGATAAGTATTTGGGGGCAAGCTTATGAACTCATACGTAGTAAAAAGCGGCGGCCTACATGAAAGTGAGATATTTGACCCTTTGAAGCTGCATGGTTCACTTATGGCCGCCTGTTTGGCAGTTCGTGCTCTAGAGGGTGAAGCACACATGGTTGCTCAGAAAATTACCGAAAAAGTAATCGACTGGCTTGAGACAAAGACTGAAGTGACAAGCGAAGATGTGCGACGCGTAGCGGCAAGTAATTTGTCGACTTATCAGCCCGAGGCGGCATACATTTACGAAACATATAAAACAATGTTGTAAGGACAAAAAATGGCGAAGAAAAATTTTGACTATGATGTACTAGTAATCGGCAGTGGAGCTGGGGGTTCAATTGCGGCCACGGCTGTCGCTCGTCAGGGTAAGCGCGTTGCTTTGGTTGAAATGAATGCCCTTGGTGGCGACTCTGCAAACTTTGGTGACGTCCCTGCTGGCGCAATGCTTAATATCGCCCGAATATACTCCGAAGCAAAAAATGCTGGTAAATTTGGTATACGCTCAAACACGATCGGCTACAACTATCCAACTATAAAAGCTTGGAAAGAAAAGGTTGTTGCAAAGACTAGCTCGGGAGGCGGAAAAAGGTACTATCAGTCAGTTGGCGTTACTGTTATACCCGGCCTGGCGCACTTTATTAGTCCTCACGAAGTTTCGGTAAATCGGCGTCATATTTCTGCAGAATATATTGTTGTTGCGAGTGGTGCTGAGTGGGCAATGCCAAAAATAAGCGGTATAGATAAAGTTGAGTTTTTGACTCCAGCCAGCGCATTGGAACTTATTCGTCCACCAAAAAGTTTGTTTGTTATTGGTGGCGGCACTGTTGGGTTGGAGTTTGCAAGACTTTTTAGCGCTTTTGGCACTAAAGTTTACATTGGCGAAATCGCACCAAGACTTTTACCTAGAGAAGACGAAGAAGCCGGCAAGCTTGCTGGTAAGATATTATCCGAACAATACGGGGTCACGTCGTTACTCGAAACAAGAGTCGTAAGAGTTAGCAAAGAAGCAGTTGCAAAGCGTGTAACATTTTTACGTGGACGTGAAGAGCATTCCGTAAAAGTTGAAGCAATTTTATTGGCAACTGGCAAAATGCCACGAGTAGATATTGGCCTAGAGAATGCTGGAGTGAAGTATTCGCCACGAGGCATTGAAGTAGATGAGCACTTAAAGACAAGTAGCAAGCATATTTTTGCTGCCGGGGATGTGCTTGGCGGTTTCGGCCTAACGCACGTGGCGTTGATGGAGAGTCGTGTTGTTGCGCATAATATTTTGCACAAAAACAAAGTATCTCCAAATTACCAGAGTATCCCGCGCATAACTTACATAACTCCTGAAATAGCTTCGGTAGGAATGAGTGAAGATGATTTGATTAAACGTGATCTTGACTACAAGAAATCCGTTGTACCGCTTGGAATTATAGGTCGTTCGATTATCACCGACACGCACGAAGGCTTCGTTAAAGTTTTGGCAGACAAGAAGTCGGGACGGATATTAGGGGCAACTGTTGCCGCTCCGTCAGCCGGAGAAATAATTCATGAAATGACGCTGGCGATCCAACATAACTTAACAGCAACCGATATTGCGAACACAATGCACGCCTTCCCTTCTTGGAGCGAAGCCTTACGTGTAGCTTGTGCAAAAATTTAAAAAAACACCCCACTAGCTTGTAGCTAGTGGGGTTTCGATCGTACGCGGGCTGAATTGACTCCAAATGCTTGTAATCCACTCGACCTCTCTGGTAAGACCTGCAGCATTTGCAAGATCGATTGTGACCTGTAGCTCTTCGCTGAATAAATCTTCCACCGAAGACTCTTCAGAGTTGAGATAGTCAACTGCCACCTTGATTGGTGTGTCCTTGATGGACACAGGGTCAATGCCGTGCTCTTTCAGAGTTCCTGTAAAGATTCTCATGAAATCACACGAACAGCCTACTGCCAGAGCAAGCTCTAGCACACTACCCATACGAAGCTCCTTTTGATCAGAAGCTTCCTTCGGCGCCTTCTTCCTGTTCGAAAGACTATCAAGCGCGAACTGTACTGGCTCACTTACCTTGCTGACTACCACTCCTTGTGCGCCCATGCTATCTTCCCTTGATCGAAATATCCGTGAATGGCACGGACCACCTACTTCAAGATCATTACTGATCAAAGAACGATTCAAATAATATCATAATATTGTATTATTGGCAAAAAACTAATTGCATCCAGATCTGTAAGATGCTACAATGGGCTAACAACAAACGCCGCGGGGTGGAGCAGTCTGGTCAGCTCGTGTGGCTCATAACCACAAGGTCGTAGGTTCAAATCCTACCCCCGCTACCATGTAAAATAGATTACCATTTGGTAGTCTATTTTACATTTATGGGTTATTTGGTTCTACGACTTTTGCTTAAAAGCAAAATAGTCGTAAGGGTCGCGTAGCGAAATCTCTCGCAGGAACTTGTTCCGAGAAAGATTGAGCGGAGGAGCGCAGCGATAATCCTACCCCCGCTACCAAGAGAATTTATAAAACCTAACTATTTTAGTTAGGTTTTTTGTTACCAAAGAAAAAGCTCAACCAAGCCTGGAAGTTACTTGAAGATAAGGTGATTTTTGATTTTTTAGCTTGTGTTGATACTGTGTCACTTACTGTATTTGTAGGCAAAATTAACATATGCTCACCAGGTGCAGCTTTGCCAAACTGCTGCCTTGCCTGAAGCTCTAGATATTCGTTACTAGCAAAGTAGATATTCTCAAGCTCTAAGTTATCCGCTTCAAGTCTACTCGCCTCCACCTCAGAGCTCAGTACATCAACCTGACTTTGCAGCATGAAGTTATTTTGTAGAGCGCCCATAGTACTCCAAACAAAACCAGACGCCATCAAAATAGCAGCCAGTAGCACGATGTTGTCTAGCGTGTAGTA
>CAYGHK010000056.1:0-4470 GCA_964349645.1 uncultured Candidatus Saccharibacteria bacterium
AAGTTGTTGGTGTTGGTGGTGCAGGTGGGTCTGCAATAAATCGAATGAAAGATGCTGGACTGCATGGAGTGCAGTTTGTTGCAATTAACACCGACGCACAAGCTCTTCACAACTCGAAAGCCGATGTAAAACTACATATTGGACGGGATACAACTCGTGGACTTGGTGCTGGGGCTGATCCTCAATCTGGCCAAGCTGCAGCCGAAGAATCTCGAGATGATATCAAACAGGCTCTTGAGGGCGCAGATTTGGTTTTTGTAACTATTGGTGCGGGTGGTGGTACTGGTTCTGGTGCTGGTCATATAGTCGCAGAGATTGCCAGGGAGCTCGACATCCTTGTAGTTGGTGTTGCGACCAAACCCTTTAGTTTTGAAGGTCAAAAACGATCACAAAATGCTGAGTGGGCGATTGCACAACTAGGCCGTAAGGTTGATACTATGATTACTATTCCAAACGATAGGCTTTTGCAAACTATCGACCGCCGTACACCTCTACTTGAGACATTTAAAATTGCAGATGATGTGCTTCGCCAAGGTGTGCAAGGTATCTCTGAGCTTATTACCGAACACGGACTAATTAACCTCGATTTTGCTGATGTTAAAGCTATTATTAGCAACGCCGGTTCAGCTCTTATGGGTATAGGACGGGCTAGTGGTGACGACCGAGCCACACAAGCTGCCCAACAAGCCATTGAATCACCACTCATAGAGGTGAGTATCGACGGTGCTCGCGGAGTACTATTTAACGTAACTGGTGGCTACGACATGAGTATGAGTGAAATCCAAGAAGCGGCTGAGCTAATTACTAGCGCAGTATCTCCAGATGCAAACATCATCTTTGGTGCAACTCTTAAGCCTGAAATGGAAGACGAGCTAATAATCACAGTTATTGCAACTGGCTTTGACTCTGCATTTTTCGACCAACAGGAAGTACCACCACTACCTGGAGATCCTATTGCAAATCGTACGCCTCATAAAAAGCAAGATGACAGCACCGTTTCTGTAGCAGATGAAGAACTTGCGAAGATAGACATGGATCTTGATAAAAAAGAAGATGTTGCACAGACATTTAATAGTGAAGAAGAAAAAAATATTTGGCACTACGATGAAGAGGAATCAGACACACCAGCCTTCCTTAGGCGTCGAAAGAAGAAAAAGAAGGCTGATACAGAGACAAAAGAAGACGATTCAGAAAAATCATGAAGTGCCCCCACTGTAACAACCAGGATTCAAAAGTAATTGAGTCTCGTGATGCTGCAGAGAGCGGAGCAATTCGTCGTCGTCGCGAATGTCTAAAATGTGGTCATCGCTACACAACATACGAAAGAGTTGAGCGTCCTAATCTAGCAGTCGTTAAAAAGGATGGCACAAGGGAGCTTTTTGACCGAAATAAATTATTTGCAGCTATTCATAGGTCTGTAGGAAAGTTTCTTTCTTCTGATTTGGAAGTCGAGGCAATTGTCTCACGAGTTGAAAATGAGTTGTATGCTGGTGGAGAAACAGAACTGCCGTCTAAAGCCATTGGGGACTTAGTACTTATTGAGTTATCCGATCGCAACCAGGTGGCATATGTTAGGTTTGCAAGTGTGTATCAAGAGTTTAAGACAGTCGATGAATTTGCAAGTGCCCTCGAAAAACTACAGAAAAAAAAGAAATAGAAAGTTATATGAAAGCATACGTTGTATACAAAGTAGAAAGTGACCATGCAAGATCGGTAATAGATTTTTTACGTGATTTTGAAAAACGTACTGGTAAAAAAGTGAATGAAGTTGATCCAGAAAGTCCAAGCGGCTCTGCTTTTTGTGAAACATACGACATAATGGCCTACCCTACGATCATTGCAACGGATGATAACGGTGTTTTACAAAATGAATGGCGCGGCTTGCCGCTGCCGCTAATAGACGAGGTAAGTTACTATGCTAACTAGTTTGCATTTAAATATATTTCGTAAATATGACCCAAAGGTATTAAAACCTCGCTACATTATAATAGTCATATTTTCACTTCTAGCAATATTAGCCGCTTTCCAACTATCGGTGGATAAGATGCATTTAGCTGAGAACCCGGATCTTAAATTAGCATGTAGCATAAACAGCGTACTTAACTGCGCTTCTGTTATGAAAACATCTCAGGCAGAATTGTTTGGTTTTCCAAACAGTTACTTAGGGCTAATTGGATTTCCAATATTTTTGTTTTTTGGAATTACAAGCCTCATGGGGACTCGTTATAGCAAGATAATACTAAAAGTACTGTTAGCCGGTATTGCTTCTGCCTTTATATTTGCACTCTGGCTTTTTTATGAAAGCATGTATATTATTCAGATACTATGTCCGTGGTGTTTGCTCACTACCACTTCCACAGCATTTATATTTGCAGCGCTTTTGCATATATCACTGCGTGAGAATATATTTAACTTTTCTAAACATCAGTACAAAAAAGTCACTCATTGGTTGGACGCAAGTTACGACAAAGCATTTTTTATAAGTATTTTAGTTATTATGATAATGTTGGTTATAGCAAAATTTGGGGATAGCCTACTAGGCTAAGGGGGTTGTATGTCAGACTTTATTATTCGTTACCTGGTTGCAGGTGCATTGTTTGCAATAATTGATGGTATTTGGTTGTCGTTTGTGGCTAACAAGCTATATCGTTCTCAGTTGGGTTCGCTGCTTTTGGACAAGCCGAATTTGCCGGCTGCAGTCGTATTCTATCTAGTATTTTTGGTGGGATTGGTCGTATTTGTTATAAATCCGGCGCTTAGCTCGGGCGACTGGAAGGTAGCTCTAGGACTCGGCGCACTGTTCGGTTTTGTTACCTATGCTACGTATGACCTTACGAATTTGGCTACACTAAAAGGCTATCCATTAACAATCACAATTGTAGATTTAATATGGGGTACGGTTTTAACTGCCAGTGTTTCTTTAGCCGCCTTTTTCATATTGCAAAGGATCTCTAACTAGGTGCCACTACTGGTATTTGCAAGTATTATATTGGCCTATGCTTGTGTAGCGATTGTAACTTTGATTGATTTTGGTAAATTATCTTTTGTATTGTCGTCTTTGGCTATATGTTTATTGGTAGCCATTATTTTTATTAGTTTGGTTTTTGTTTTGGCTAGAAAACTAAAACGCTACGACATTATAGATGCAGCTTGGGGGCCGACTTTTATTGTAGTAAGTGTCACCAGCTACTTGATAGCATACAATAAAGTACCTTTCCTTAGCCTTTGTTTGTTGGTACTATGCATAGTTTTTATATGGGGTGGTCGTTTAGCGTGGCATATTGGTAAGCGTAAAATCGGTAGTAAAAATGAAGATCCACGGTATATTGAACTGCGGAAAAATTGGAAGGGTAGAGAAGCAGCAAATATGTATTTTCGAGTGTACATCGTCCAGGCTATTTTGGCGACGATCATATGTATACCAGTAATTCACATTAACCTTTTTGACGGTAGTCAGTGGACTGTTTTTGCGTATGTAGGATTAGTTGTATGGCTAAGCGGCTTTATTTGCGAATCTATTGCCGACAAACAATTAAAAGAGCATCTAGCTAACCAAAAAAACTACGGAAAAATTATGCAAAGTGGGCTTTGGCGGTATAGTAGACATCCAAATTATTTTGGTGAGATTGTGCAGTGGTGGGGTATCGGGATAATTGCCGCGGGGGTAGCACCTTGGTGGGTTGGTCTAATAGGTCCGCTGACAATAACATTTTTGATTTTGTTTGTTTCAGGTATTCCGCCGACCGAGAAAAGATTCGAAGGTCGTACTGGTTGGGAGGCGTACAAAGAAAAAACAAGTGTCTTAGTGCCCTTACCACCGAAGAGATAAACATAGGCGCTATAGGTATTTCTTTGTGGTTGGTATAGAATTAAAGTGTAATTTAACGCAAGGAATAATATGTCAAGTACAAAAGTAACTATTCAAAAAGGTCCTCAGTACAGCCATGCATGGACTGCACTAGCTATAGCAAGAATATCAATGGGATTTATATTTTTATGGGCGTTTTTAGACAAAACTTTTGGTCTTGGATATGCGACAGAGTCCGCAAAAGCTTGGATAGAGGGCGGATCGCCAACAGCAGGTTTTTTGACTGGCGCTAGTCAAGCTAGTGGGCCTTTTGCTGACTTTTTCGGCAGCCTGGCAGGGCAAGCCTGGGTGGACTATTTGTTTATGACAGGCCTTTTGGGTATTGGTGTGGCGCTTATTTTGGGTATTGGCCTGCGAATTGCGGCAGCCGGTGGTACCGTACTAATGGTTTTAATGTGGATGGCTACAATGCCGCTAGTGACTAATCCAGTCATTGACGACCATATTGTATATGCCATATTTTTATGGGTTATGGCTCTTGGAAGGCGTAACTTAAGTCTTGCGGACTGGTGGTTGTCTATACCATTAGTCAGAAAAAATACTTGGCTCTGGTAAATATTTAGTTTTACGAGTAGAATTATATTAGTAACGCTCCTGATTAT
>CAYGHK010000057.1:0-4376 GCA_964349645.1 uncultured Candidatus Saccharibacteria bacterium
GGCTTCTTGTCGTTGGTCATAAATAGACAAAGCCAAACAATTACCGCGGCAAACGCAAACGCAAATGTAAAGAAGAGATTGCTGTGATAAAAATACGCGACTATTCCTAAAATACCCCATAAAAATACACATGCAAGATCGCCTGCAATCTCCATACTCATAATGTAGTTGATGCCTTTTTTTCTGGTATGTGTGTAATATAAACTAGTCCATGGGTTTAGCTGATAGCTAAGAGCTACATCGTACAGGGCTGAGATAATAGTTATTGTGACTGGATTGCTACTGGCTAAGATACGTCCTACGTGTACTGCTGACGATCCAGCGGTACCCTCTACCAAGAGCTGGTAGCTCTTGCCTTTGTCGCCCCGTTTTGCCATGAAATGAACAATTATTACGCTTATTGCCGTGGCTATGGAAGCGATGATACCTATTTGCCCAAAGTGTGGAATGAACACTGCCAAATAAATTGGCCAAACCATCACTCCGACCGTCGTATGAGTACTGAAGGCAAACTCTGCTACAAGATCACGAACAGGTGCATGTTTCAGGCTGTAGCTTAAATTATTTGAAACTTGATGTCCACCGGCTATTTTATCTAGGTGCCAAACTGGAATGATCGCTAACATAATGATAATTGAAGCTACTCCAGCTAGCCAAGCAGGGCCAAGTACAATCGCTATCCCTCCCCCGATTAGCGGAGAAAAAATACCAACTATACGACCGAGGTTAGCCATCATAGCAATATCACGGTTTTTGCGGGATTCATTCATGACGCGGGATATGTGTAAATGTTGTGAATTCCAAAGAAATGAGTTTTGCAGTGCCATCAGGGGTGCCATTAGCAACAAGCTCCAAGGCTGACCACTGACCATATACACGGTAAGCAGTACCATAAAACCTGCCATTGATCCGTATCCGCTGACTAATCCTATCCTTGCGCCACATTTGTTGATAAGTATCGTTACGGGATAATTGATGCACAACTTTGAGATGGCATAAAGCACATAAAATCCACAAACTTGCCAAAGCTCCAGACCTTTGTTTAGTAGTAACAGGGGTATGAATATACCCACCAGCCCGCTACCCAGACCGGCTATTAGTGATGATATCGTAATGCTGACTAAGTCAGAATGAAGAAATTTGTTTATCATATATTATTTCATGGCGGAGAGGGTGGGATTCGAACCCACGGTACCGTTTCCGGCACGACGGTTTTCAAGACCGTTCCCTTAAACCACTCGGGCACCTCTCCGTACTTAGGACATTTTAACAGATATCAGGAAGCTGAGCTACTCCCCTTTCTGAGGGAGACCCAGGCTATTTCAAATAGTAACTTAAATGTCTCGGAAATCGGCGAGCTCTCGATCAGGATAGCGCTTGGCTTTTCTTTCCCCAAGGTGATTAAAATACAATCATCAAATACAATCATCATTACCTCTATTGAGCCTTCGTGCCCATCAGGGACAAAGCGAGGTTTACGCATCAGCTGATCATGCAGACGCAGCCCTCTTTTGGCGATGTGTTTGTTCCATATCGACATACTTTTTATCTGTCGATCTTCACGAGTTTTTTTGAAATATTCCTGATAAGCTTGAGGCATATAGCGCACTGCGTTTTTGTAAGGTGACGCTATCCACCAGTTACGATTGTTGCAGCGAAGAGCCAATTCTAAAAGTTGTTGCACCTCTGTTTGTCCATGTGCTTCGTGTATAGTTGGAGTCGTCTGCTTGGTTGAAAATGAATCAAGATATTCTAATGTCTGATTGAGATCAGTTATTTGTCGTGCGATCAAAGGTTTTAAATGTGTTGGTGAGAGCATTGTGTAGAAAAAACTTTTGTTGTCCTGGGGAGTTTTCTTGCATAATCCAAAATCTACAAGAGATTGGAGATTTGTCATTACAGTTGGCTTGGGCTGTTTGGTGATAACTATTATTTCTTTGCTTGTCTTCGCCCCTTTATTCAGACCCAAAAGATACGTCTGCTGAGCACTTGGGCTTACCCCGACTTCTCTAAGTAGTGATTGTATTTCTTTGTATGTAGACATCACATATATAATAACAGATTAGTATTTTTTATAATGTGTACTTTAAGTACAATCGTGATGTCTTCTTAAGAAATAGGTGCATACTGTGCGTGCAGGTTATTAACAAGGAGATATCATGGATAAACTAACCATACCCAGAAAACAAATACATATCGTAGGTGGTGGCACGATAGAGCCAATTCGAGAGCACCTTGCACTTTCGGCTCGAGCATACGGAGCCACAGCAAAGAGGCTAGGTGAAATTTGCCGAGAATTGATACCTCAAATGGATGTCAATGTACATCTGACGAAAATGGCAGATTCTGCAAGCAAACTCGAGTCTTCTGACGATCTTCGGGAGTTGGCAGAGGAAATAGTGACAGATTACGACACAAAAATGGTGTTTTGGAACCCGGCTGTGTGTGATTTTAAAGGAGAAGTTGGTGATGTTGCCAGTGCTATGCATGCCGAAAGGCTAAAATCGGTAGCTGGTCAAGCAATTAATCTAACTCCAACAGAGAAAATAGTCACGATGTTTCGCAGAGATAGTGTGTTGGGGCAAAAACCCCGAAAAGACATATTTGCAGTTGGATTTAAGACCACAACGGGGGCAAGCCCGGAGGAGCAATATTCTGCTGGATTGGGTTTATTAAAATCTTCAAGTCTTAATTTGGTGCTCGCAAACGATACTACCACCCGCCAAAATATGGTTGTTACCCCTGAAGAAGCACCATATCACGAAACGGGTGATCGCGAAGAGGCCTTGCAAGGATTGGTAGAAATGGCGCATCTTCGTTCACAGCTTAGTTTTACAGAGTCGACAGTTGTCGACGCAGAACCTGTGGCATGGGAGAGTGAAGAGGTGTATCCGGCGCTCCGTACTGTGGTGGACTATTGCCGTGAGCACAGTGCGTATAAGCCGTTTAATGGAGTAACTGCAGGTCATTTTGCAGCCAAAATTGGGGGTAATATGTTCCTTACTTCGCGTCGTAAGAGTGATTTTAACCAACTATCAGAAGTAGGACTAGTGCGTGTTGTTACCGATGGAGACGATAAAGTCATAGCATACGGCGGTAAACCCTCGGTCGGTGGTCAGTCGCAGCGAATTGTCTTTGAGCAGCACCCAGGCAAAGACTGTATAGTGCATTTCCACTGCCCTATCAAGCCAGGTTCAAAAATACCGGTAGTATCTCAGCGGGAGTACGAATGTGGTAGTCATGAATGTGGCGAAAATACATCGCAAGGACTCGGTGTGTTTGAAGACGGCGCCATAGAGGCGGTATATCTTGATAATCACGGGCCAAATGTCGTGTTTCGGCACGACGTCGACCCTGAAAGAGTGATTGCATTTATAGAAGAAAACTTCGATTTAACTGCCAAAACAGGTGGCTATATACCCACTTCATAGATACAATAATAAACATGGAAGAATCAGTTTTTACGAAAATTATTAAAGGCGAAATACCAGCTCATAAGATATATGAAGATGAACAAGTGTTGGCTTTCCTTGATATCCATCCGATTAACCCAGGACACACCCTGTTAGTACCGAAGAAGCAGGTTGATCATTTATGGGATCTCGATGAGGCCGAATACCATCATATCTGGGATGTAGCTAAGCAGTTAGCTGGTCATATACAGCAAACTTTGGAGCCAAAACGTGTTGGCGTTATAGTCGAAGGTTTTGGCGTACCGCATGCACATATACACCTCATACCCCTGATACATGGCAATGATATTAAAAAACACCAAGACCTTGAAGCTGAGGTTGATGACGAAGCGTTAGCAGCCATAGCCACAAAACTACAATGATTACAGTAGTCGCCATTGGTAAAAAGCATGAAAATTGGCTTGTTGAGGGCATTGAACGCTATGAAAAGCGCTTGAAAGTGCCGTTCAATCTTAATTGGACACTTCTCCAGAATTCACTACAAAAAGGCGCTGTAGCAGCAAAAGAAGAGTCTGAAAGCATAATAAATAAGCTAAAGCCTGATGATTTTGTAGTATTGCTGGATGAACGGGGAAAAATGTTTGATTCCCCTATCTTGTCGAAAGTCATAACTAGACCTTTAGAACAATCAAAAAACGTCGTAATTGTCATTGGTGGAGCCTACGGTGTGAGTGAGGAGCTGCAAAATAGGGCAGATATTGTGTGGTCGCTCTCCCCTCTTGTCTTTCCTCATCAGTTAGTGAGGCTTATTTTGGTAGAACAGCTATATCGGGCTCAGACGATACATCTTGGCTTGCCTTATCATAACGAATAATTTTATAGTTTAGTTCTCAAGCCTTCCTTCAGGCCCGCGCATTCGCGCGGCCAATGCGAACGCGCTACTCGGGAAACGAGAGCCATCAG
>CAYGHK010000058.1:0-2872 GCA_964349645.1 uncultured Candidatus Saccharibacteria bacterium
GTGGTGTTTGTTCGCTCATTTTGTTGTTCCTTGCAATTTTTGTTTTGTTATTTTATCTGTGTCTTATACTATACCAAAATACTCTTTTTGTCAATACTATTGTCAAACTTAAAAATATTATTGACAAATTTTCCCGACGGGTTGATAATGAGCATAAGCTTAGGTGTGTGACCAAGGCGGTTGCGTACACGACGAGGCGAAAGTCTCTCAGTTGCTTGTTCATTTCTATCTACCTGATAAAGGTGTCGATGCCCATGGCTAATACTCGCAGAAGTCGCAGAAGGAACGTGGAAATAAGCGACGAACATCGAGTTGCTGTTCGAAGGTGCTGGGTCAAACATTTCAAATTCAAAAAAGGTTCTTTGGAGGCTCGTGAGTGCTGTGGACAAGCACTCGTGCATGATCCCTATTTTCGCCGGCTTCTAAGGAGTGAAGGACTCTTCCGTCTGAAAGGCAATGAACTTGTCAAACTGATCGACCAGACTTTTGAAGTTTTTCAAGAGAAAAATGAAGTCTGGATTTGGCCTGGCAACACCGAATGGGCGATGGACCCAAAGGTGCTGAACGAACGGAGACGTCCAGTTTCCAGTCGTCCGCCAGCCACAGTTCGACGTCGTCCGATAGGTCGCCCAGTCCACCAGGCGATCGCAATCAGGTAAACCTCGCGGTAGGGCGTTTTGTCTGAGCATTTTTGCTCACGATAAAATGCTCTACCGCGATTTTCACATATCCACATTTTATTTATAGCTTCCAATCTGTTACAATACATCAACGTTACCATTTATGGTCCCATCGTCTAATGGTTAGGACATCAGGTTTTCATCCTGGCAATAGGAGTTCGATTCTCCTTGGGATCACCACGCAGACACCCGATTCTAGTAATCGGGTTTTTGCGTGGTAGATTTAATACATTCATGTGTGAGATAATAGAGGTGAAGAAGAGGTATATTATGGCATACGCAAGTGTAGATCAGATTAAAAAAGAGCTTAGAGAAGCCAAAGTTACTGCGTATGGCTTGTTTAAACAAGAAGCACGTTTTTTACATAAAACAATACGAGAAGGTGAACATATAAAAGCTGTTGTATATGGACTGTATGGTGACAATAAGGGTATTGAAAGTAGTTCGGGCATGCTAGTGGCTACGGATAAGCGAATGATATTTATAGATAAAAAACCACTTATTACCGATATTGACGAATTTGGTTATGAATCTGTGATTGGTATTAATGTTAACAATGCAATGTTGTTTAGCGCAGTAGATTTACATACAAGCAATAAAGAGTATAAGTTTAGGAATGTAAACAAGAAGTGCGCAAGACACATGAAGGCTTTTATTGAATCTCATGTTCTTGAAAACCCAAATCTTCGAAGAAGAAATGACCTTGCTTCTGCCTGGATTAGCAAAATTCGTCAACCAGCACCAGTGAAGGTTAGTAGTGAAGCTATAGACTTTATACGTGCTCATGATACGGCAGTTCTTTCTACTATCAATAAAGAAAAAGAGATTGATGCGGCGACAATTCACTATATTGTTGATAAAGACAATCGAATATACTTCATGACCAAATCGAGCACTGCTAAAGCTCACAATATTTTGAGGCACTGCAATGTTGCTTTGACTATTTATGATAAGGAAAAAATAAGCACTGCTCAAATAAAAGGCACTAGTGATTTGATCGATGAGCCTGAACTAAAGAACTATATATACAACGAAATAACTCGTCCTAGAAAATATGGTGAAACCATGGCATACGCCCCCGTGACGAAAATAAAAGAGGGCTCTTTTGAAGCATTTTGTATAACTATGACGGAATGTAAGTACAGCGATTATAGAGATAAAAAATAATTTAAAAACCCAATATTCCTCTAAAATTGTTTTGACTAATTGCTACTGATATTATATACTATACAAAGTCTTAGTCCATTTCAATCGAAGGGTAGTCATGAGAGACAAGATGTTGGGTTTGATGGGTGCTTTTATGGCGGCCATCAAACTTTTAAAATTTGCCAAGTTCGCCTTGGTACCGATCTCTCTTCTGGGGAGTTTGGTGGCATACGGACTAACCCTTGGTTGGGTGTTCGGCGCTATTTTGGTAGTGGTTTTGTTCGTACACGAGATGGGTCATGTACTTGCGGCACGAAGGGTTGGAATCAATGTTTCAGCACCATACTTCATACCGTTCATGGGTGCGGTTATCCTCGCAGATCGAGAAGATCTAAAGGGAGAAAAGCATTCGTACATGGCAGCCGGCGGTCCTTTTTTTGGGACAGTACTAGCAGGATTGTGCTTGATTGCTTACTGGGCAACTGGTTCGCAGTACAAGCCGATTCTTGCCGCGGCAGCAATAGGAGTGGTTCTGAACCTCTTCAACATGCTGCCGGTTCGACCACTAGATGGCGGAAGGTTCTTTGACAACGCTCTACCTAGGGTTGGGCGTGGGTTCTCCCTCGGATTAATGATCCTGGGAGTAGCCCTAAAAGATCCTGTGCTGTGCTTCATTGCCCTTATTATGGTGGCTGAGAACTTCAACTCACCATGGCGGAAGCGGATCATACTTCCGGGTATTGTCGTGACGGAGCTACTGATCATACTTACCTGGTCATGGTGGGTAGCCGCAATAGTTGGTCCTATATACGCCGTGATTCTGTACTTCATGTCTGAATCGATGGACGAATACGAGAAGGATCACGGAAGGGAAGAATCTGGCAAGGTGTCCCGCAAGTGGTTGGCCATATGGTTTGCGATGACGGTCACACTGATTGTCTTAGCTGTATTGTCGCTGCCGGGAATACCACAAAACTAAGTGATGGGGGCTTCGGCCCCCTCACTAAACCCACTCCTATGAGTGGGTATTTTTTTATGCTAAAATC
>CAYGHK010000058.1:2972-4317 GCA_964349645.1 uncultured Candidatus Saccharibacteria bacterium
CCACAAACGAGTTTTTAACAACTCCTCTCTCATACATACCCGATGGAATATTTAATGCCGGCATGGCCGCAACGTCAGGCCATATAAAATTGGTGGATGCGAATAAAAATGTCATAGATAAATTGGGCTGGGGAAGTGCGCTAAGTCCAGAAGCTGTGGCCAAACCTGCGCACAGTCCCGGAACAATTTTGCAAAGAGTGGGTAGCGATACGGACAACAATCTTGTTGATTTCACCCAAACAACCCTAAGTAGTATTCCGTCCAGTGGATTGTACGAGGAGGTTATGCCAGTTGATGAATGTCCCAACATTCCAGGGCTGGACGTGGCTGTCCCGACCGGCTATATGAAAGATGGTGATGGTAATTGCTACGAAGATATTTGCGACAATGTGGGTGGTTTGCAGAAAGTTTTGCCAAGTGGGTATTACCAAGAGGGAATAGATTGTGAAATTTTAAGATTAAAACTAACTGAACTTTTACCCAACGTCAGCGGCTCGGATGACGGTAAAGAGTTTATTGAAATATATAACCCAACAAATTATCAGGTAGATTTGGGTGGATTTTTGCTACAAATAGGCCCAAGCTACAGTAAAAATTTTGTTTTGCCAACCTTTGTTTTAAACCCGTACAATTTCGCAAGCTTTTCAGACACTCAAACCGCAGTTACTCTGCCGAATACATCAGCTTCGGTAAAACTACTTACGCCAGACGGCCAGGAAGTAGATGAAACATTTACCTATCAAGATCCAAAAGACGACCAAGCTTGGGCGCTTTTTGATGATTCTTGGCAGTATACAAATCAGCCGACTGCGTCAAAAACAAATCTTACAAGTGTTGCTCTGGAAAGCAATACAATTATCGACGAGCCTACCCCATGTCCAGAAGGTAAATATCGTAATCCTGAGACCAATCGCTGCAAAACTATTGAGACGGAAACCGGCCTTAAGCCTTGCGCTACCGATCAAATCAGAAATCTTGAAACAAATCGTTGTCGGTCGATATTTTCTAACGACTCAGGGCTTTCTCCCTGCAAACCCGGACAAACTAGAAATACAGAGACAAATCGTTGCAGAAACTCGGCTACTTTGGCAAGTGCATTAAAACCCTGCTCGCCAAACCAGGAGCGTAACACAGAGACAAATAGGTGCCGCAATAAAACTGCTAGTGAAATTGCCGCAAGCGAAATAAAAGATGTTGAGAGTGAAGTAAAAGCCGATCAAGGAGGCTGGCTTTTGGCTGGAACAGCAGGAGTTGGTCTAGCAGGCTACGGTGCTGCTGAATGGCGAACGGAAATTTCATCGGGTTTGCGTCGTTTTAAATCATTATTAGGTAAAAATCCACCCGA
>CAYGHK010000059.1:0-4314 GCA_964349645.1 uncultured Candidatus Saccharibacteria bacterium
GAAGTTAGTCATGCGCACCATGTTCTCGACCAACTTCCAGAGCTAAAAGAGAGCAATGTCATAGTCGAACCCGCCAGAAGGGGTACTATGCCATGTATAACAAATGCTTTGCAGATAATTGCAGGAATTCACGGAGACGACGAGCCAATCGCTTCAATATGGGCAGATCAGCATGTAAGGGCTGTGGAAGGTTTCGTTGAAACATTTCGTTATGCCGGCATTATGTCTGAAAAACACCAACGTATTGTTTTAGTAGGCATAGAACCTGACGAAGCAAGTACGAAATTTGGCTATATAAAACAAGCTAATCAAGTAGATAACGAACTATTTTTACACGACGTTGACTCTTTTGAAGAGAAGCCCGATCGCTCTACTGCTCAAAAATATCTTGATAGCGGTAATTACCTATGGAATGCCGGGTACTTTGTTGCTCCATACAAAGTATTTCGTGATCGTATAGAAAAGTATGCCGATGGCCACTGGTCTGAACAACTTGTGAAACTCGCCAAAGCCAAAGAAGAAGAGTCTAAAAAAGCTATTTACCTAGAATATAAAGATGAATCTATTGATACTGCATTGATTGAAAAAACGCCCGATCTTCTAGTTGTCCCGGCTTCTTTTGACTGGATAGACGTAGGTTCATTTGACGATGTTCACACAGTCAGCCACAAAGATGATGACGAGAATTCTGCGGTAGGTAAAGACACGATAATACTTGAAAGCGAGAATGTCTACGTAAGAAATGAACAAGACAAACCAGTCGCTGTAGTTGGTCTTCGTAATGTTGCAGTTATCAATACAGATCATGGCGTACTGGTTGTGAGAAAAGATCACTCACAAAAAGTAAAAGATGTCGTCGCCAAAATAAAGGAGTAAAAAATATACATGTCTAAAAAACTCATTGCTTTTGATCTTGATGACACGCTAGCTATTACCAAATCACCAATGAACGATCGAATGGGCGAGTTGCTTATAAAGCTATTAGAAAAATATGAAGTTTGTATTATTTCAGGCGGCAAATATGGTCAGTTTAAAACACAGGTTCTCGAAAAACTTGCAACCGACCATTTACACCTACGCAAACTCCACCTTATGCCAACATGTGGAACTCGCTACTATAGATATGATGAAATAGAAGATTCATGGAAGCTTCAGTATGCTGAAGATCTTACCGACAAACAGAAGAAGCACGTTATTGATGTACTGGAAAAAGTAGCCAAAGAGCTTGGTGTTTGGAGAGACAAAACCTGGGGTCCAATAATAGAAGACAGAGGAAGCCAAATTACTTATTCTGCTCTTGGCCAACTAGCACCACCAGAAGAAAAATATAAATGGGCAGAAGAAAACGCAGATTTAAAAAAAGAATTTAGAAATCGTGTTGCGAGCCAGACGCCGGAGTTAGAAGTGAGACTTGGTGGTTCAACCTCCATCGACATTACAAGGCCTGGTATTGATAAGGCCTACGGAATGAATAAATTGATGACAGAAATGCAGATATCTAGAGACGATGTATTGTTTATTGGTGATAGGCTAGAAGAAGGTGGCAATGATTATCCTGTGAAAGCTATGGGGATCGATACTATTGCAGTTGAAAAATGGCAAGAAACAGCTCTTATTATTGAAACAATCTGTAAAGTATAAAGGTATATAAGTATGTGCGGAATAGTAGGTTATATAGGCGGCAAAAAGGCTCAACCAATACTTCTTGGAGGCCTTCGACGTTTGGAATATCGTGGTTATGACTCTGCGGGTATAGTTACAATTAGCGAAGCTGGCGACAGTACTTTACTACGCGAAAAAGGTAAAGTTGCTCACTTAGATAAGCTGGTTAGTCAAAATCAAAACAATGATAACGTGGGGATAGGACATACACGCTGGGCTACGCATGGTGAGCCTTCTGAAAAGAACGCTCATCCACACCAAGTTGGAGATATATTTTTGGTTCACAATGGTATTATCGAAAATTATCAAGATTTAAAGCAAGAATTAATAGATCAAAAGTACAAGTTTAAAAGTGACACCGACAGTGAAGTGCTAGCGGCCTTAATTGACTCGACATATCAAAAACAAACAACCGGGAGTCTATTGAAAGCTGTAACCGATGCTTTGCAGAATGTAATCGGTGCATATGGTATAGCAGTTATATCTGTTAAAAATCCAAACGAAATTATAGTTGCTAGAAAAGGAAGTCCATTGATATTAGGTATCGACGAAGACGAAGTTTTCATAGCAAGCGATGCATCGGCACTAGTAGCTCATACAAACAAAGTGATATATCTAAACGATGATGAAGTTGCAGTTTGCGATCGTAGCGGGGTGCAGCTGTACGATTTGGCAGTCAACAACCTAGAGACAAATGTCGAGAAATTAGACCTAGACGTCCAAGCCATACAAAAGAAAGGTTACGACCACTTTTTGATAAAAGAAATCAATGAACAGCCCGATACACTGCGTGCAACACTAGGCGGACGAATATTGGTTAAGGATGGACTAGCAAAACTAGGTGGTCCGAATATGACAGACGAGCAGCTGCGAAAAATAAAAAATATCATAATAGTAGGCTGCGGCACGGCAAACTATGCAGGGCTACTAGCTAGCTACTACATTGAACAATTCACTGACGATATCAACATTCAGGTAGTTGTGGCGTCCGAGTACAGGTACAGATCATTTAACGTACCAGAAGATGCCGTTGCAATATTTGTCTCGCAGTCCGGCGAGACAGCAGATACTCTGGCATGTCTAAAAGAACTAAAACGTCGTGGAGTTCATTGTTTGGGCGTGGTAAATGCAGTCGGCTCGACTATTGCTCGCGAAGTTGACGGCGGTATATATCTGCATGTTGGTGCAGAAATATCAGTTGCTTCTACCAAAGCATTTACATCGCAAGTTGTAGCTATGGTTCTATTCGGCCTTACTATTGCCCAGGCAAAAGGCATTGGTGCTAGTGAGCTACACAAATATGTAAATGAACTAGACCAATTACCTGGCGAGATTGAAAAGGTTTTAAAAAATCACGACAAAGAAATAAAAGCGGTCGCTAAAAAATATGCTAGTTACGACCACGCTATATTCATGGGTAGAGACACGTCATACCCCATAGCCTTGGAGGGTGCGCTGAAGCTAAAAGAAGTTTCCTACATACAGGCCGAAGGCTATCCAGCGGGTGAGTTAAAGCACGGACCAATAGCGCTTATCGACGATCGTTTCTTTGAGGTAGCAATATTAGCCGACAATTGGCTATATGAAAAAACCGTCAGTAACATTGTAGAAATAAATGCTCGAGGTGCGCACGCGCTGGTGATTACTGACAGTAAAAAAGACATAGATGCCGAACATGTCATTAGGTTGTCGACCAATCTAAAATTATTAACGCCGTTACTATTTAACGTAGTGCTGCAGTTATTTGCGTACTACATAGCCGTTGGCAAAGGCTCGGATGTTGATCAGCCCCGAAACTTAGCAAAGAGCGTCACGGTTGAGTAATAGGCAGTACCTGCCTCGGACAAGTCGATAGAACTCGCGACATTGCATCATATTCGGCCTTAGTTACCCATAAGCTATATTTTTGCTTCACAGCAATTTGCCTGGCAACGTAACGACAACGGAATGCTTTGTTCGGAGGCAGCCAAGTAGCTGCATCGCCATCACTTTTTTGTTGGTTCGCTGGTCCATCAACAGCCAGAAGCTCCAGCGGATCATTCGCCAGCTCCTCGCGAGTTGCAGAGTCTAGTAATTGAGCACCTTTTTGCCAGGCATCACTCAGAGCAACAACATGGTCTATTTGTACGTCGTCACTAGTATCTGGTCCGCGAGTAAAATGTATTTTTTTGTCTGTATAAGGGTCGTCCAAAATGCCGCTATAGACTTTGCAGTTTTCGATAACTTCATTTTGCATATCTCTAGCTAAGATATCATTTCGCGTGTCGCACTCACCACTTTTGCGCCAACCGTTTCCGAACATTTCTCGAGTATAACCAGTTTTTGGCGAGCGACCTTTTATTTCTAAAGCCTCAAGTGCGTCTAGTGCGGAGCTGCCGCCACTTTGTACAATCTTCTCGGCCGTTTTGTTTTGCTTGGCAATTTGCTCTTCTTCTACTATTTGGCTGTATAAGCCAGCTATCATAATAAAAAGCGTAAATAAGATAGCTACGGCAAATCTGCGTCGACGGTGGGGGTTTGGCATAACGGTATTATATCAGTCGATATGTTTGATTATTTTTTATAAAAAAACTCCCCTCTGAGCGTGGAGGGGAGTTGTCGGCTAATTTACTTAATTTATTGGTGGTGCAATGCTTCGGCAACAGCACGTCG
>CAYGHK010000060.1:0-4252 GCA_964349645.1 uncultured Candidatus Saccharibacteria bacterium
GAAAAAATTGCAATACTCTCCGAGCCGGCACACGTGGCAAGCTGTAGCCTAAGCCCAGTTGTAGCTTGTTCACCGATTATCGCAAGTCCGCAAGCTAGTGCCTTTGGCTTTCCAAACTCATTTATAGGTATCTTTGGCTTCTCTGCCGTCTTGACTGCTGCAATGACCATAGCAGCAGGTGCGACTGCTTTAACTAGGGCGTGGTGGAGAACATTACTTGGGGGTATAACATTCGGTGCAGCTTTTTGTATCTGGCTGCTTTATCAGGGAGTGTTTGATATTGGCAAGCTATGCTTGTACTGCATGCTCGTTTGGCTAATCACATTCGCTATGCTATGGCTAGTGGCGGCGTACTGTGTCAATAACAAGCATATAAATTTTGGTAAAAATATTAATAAATTGCTTGGCTTTAAATACGAGCTGATAACCGCTACATACGTACTAATCTTTATGCTCCTGTTTTACCGCTGGTCTGATTATTGGCTCAGTTTATTTTAGGGTCACAATCCAAGATTCGTCAACTATACTGCACAAAATACAATGCAATAGGCGTTTATATATTTACCCAAATAGAGTTTTTAACTTGTAACCATTTTGAGGTTTACTTGTTATCATAAGTAGTATGGAATTGAGTACAAATGCTGCACGAGCTTTAATGGCTGACAGCCTAGGCTTTCATATTATATTTGCAATGCTCGGCGTCGGCTTGCCGTTGGTTATTTTATTACTTGAACAACTTGGGTTACGACGTAGGGATCCGTTGATATTAGAACATGCAAAACGACTGTCATATGCAACTATCATATTAGTCGTTGCCGGTGTGGCTTCGGGCACTATTATATCTATCCAGATGTCGCTCATGTGGGGTAACCTCATTGAGTTCGGTGGTAAGATTATGGGACTTGCTTTTGGCTGGGAAGGTTACGCCTTTATGCTTGAAGCGGTCTTTCTAGCATTCTACGTTACTACGTGGGGCAAAATCAAAGGATGGAAGCACTGGCTCATAGGCCTTCCTGTTGCTATTGGTTCTTTTGGTTCAGCCTTCGCCATCACACTTGGAAATGCTTGGATGCAAAATCCTGGTACATTAAATGTTGTAAACGGTGTTGTGCAAACTGATAATCCGCTTGGTGCATTATTCACAAAGACTGCATTTTTTATGGTAAGTCACTCGATTGCCGGATACTATTTAGCCACAATCTTATGTGTATTAGGAGTATATGCTTTTTATACATTAAGGTTCAAACCCGAAGGCAGGGACCAAGCAGCAGTAAGACAAATCATGTTCCGATTATCGGCAACAGCGGTCTTTTTTATATTTCTCACTGCTGGTATTGGTCACTTTCAAACTCAGTATCTAGCAGAATCGCAGCCGCGAAAATTGGCAGCCATTGAGCTGAATGAAAAGACTCAAACTCATGCTCCCTATGTTATTGGTGGTAAGTGGCGAGAAGACGGTACAGTCGAGGGCGGTATTCGTATACCAAATATGCTCAGTATTCTATCGGGCAATAGTCCATCTACAGAAGTAAAGGGTCTTCAAGATTTTCCAAAAGATACATGGCCAATGTTGTTTGTGAATGTGCTATTTGAATCTAAGCTCACGATTGTTGCTGTAGTGTCGACTATAACCCTACTATTCACTTTTCTTCATTACAAAAAACTCAAGGATAAGTATCGAGCATGGAGGTATAAGAATCTCATGCTAATTGCGCTGTTACCGTTAGGGCCTCTCACAGTAATCATTGTTGAATTAGGATGGATGGTTGCAGAGTTTGGTCGCCAACCGTTTGTAGTGAACGGCTATATGCGTACAAGCGAGGCCTTTTCAGGGCAGATAGGAAATTGGGGGTATATATTCCCTATTCTGTTCCTAATACTCTTTGTAGCGACTGCCACGGCTTTGTGGTTGCTTTTCAAAAAGCAAGGTAAAGTCAAACCTGCCAAAGGTATGTTGTAGTGTCTGCTATTTGGTTTGTAATTATTCCGTTAATCATCTACATACCGATGTTTTTAGTAGAAGTATTCATTGCATTTCGCCGTATTGGTAAGCCACTCGATAAAGGTGGAGAGTACTTACACGCTACATGGGAAGTGACACATACTTTACTCATATTGAGCCTTAACTACTTTATGTGGCTGTACAGCTCAGCAGTTGTTGATGTTGCACAGGTTGTTTTCGTACCACTCATGATTTTTGGAGGAGTGTTTATAGTCAGGGCAATACTATACACATATTTGTTTTATATAAAGTCCATAAAAAAACCAAGTTTGTTTATGGATTGGCTATTTGCCATTTGTCACATCGTCATGCTTGTTTCAATTGTATTAGTCACAATAGGAGCTGCTAGCATTCTCTTTGCTGGAAATTATGAACCTAACCATATTTTACTACCGCTGCTTTATCCAGGCTTATTTTTGATGATTCCGCTCATTGCTTTACCTATATACTTTCTATATAGTACTAGATTAAAGTAGTTGAGTGGTTAAAACTTGATGAAAATGACTTTGATTTATAGTTAATGAAAAAGGAGGAATAGGATGAATAGATTTTATATAGTACTAGGGGTGATATTAGTCGGCTTTATAGGCTTGATAATGTATTCAAAAACAAACGACACGCCAGAAATAACCAGTAGTGGTTCGAGTAACTACTACGGCAAACTTGATAGCAAAGTTGAGTTGACTGAATTTGTTGACTTCCAGTGTGAAGCTTGTTATGCATTCTATCCAACTGTAAAAGAAGTTAAAGAAAAATATAAAGACCAGGTAAAGTTCAGAATCAGGTATTTCCCAATTTCGAGTAGCCATCAATTTTCTCGAATGGCAGCGGCAAATGCAGAAGCAGCAGCTCAGCAAGGCAAATTCTGGGAGATGCACGACAAGATATTCGAAGGTCAGAAAACATGGGAACAAGCTCAGAACCCTCAGGAATACTTTGACAAATATGCAAAAGAAATCGGACTGAATATGGATAAACTAAAGAAAGACATCGAAGACCCTAAAACTACTGCAACAATCAACGCAGATTTAGAGGCAGTGAAGCGGATTGGTGGTGACGGCACACCAACATTTGCGCTTAATGGCAAGAAGATTGAAAATCCGCAAAATTCCGTTGAAGCATTTTCGAAGATACTCGATAAAGCACTAGAATCAGCTAGATAATCTTTTATAAAAATCACATCTATATAAGAAGAATCGTTAGGGTGTTAAACTGAAAGAATGACTCACAACCACGACAGCAATAACAACGATAGCGGCATAAAGTTCGGACTTGTTTTGAATACTGGCTTCACGATAGTTGAGTTTATCTTTGGCATACTAACAGGCAGTCTTGCCCTAATTGCTGACGCTGCCCATAACCTGACTGATACTTTTACACTGACAGTTTCGTTTGTGGCTAACCGTATAGCTCGTCGCGAGGCAAACGATAGTAAAACCTTTGGCTATGGTCGTGCTACTATTCTTGCCGCACTCCTAAACGCCAGCGTGATGCTCGCTGTCGCATCATTTATCGTGATTGAGGCTATCCAGCGACTTGGTAACCCTCATCCTGTTGAGGGTGGTGTTGTGGCTGCTGTTGCGTTTGTTGGAATACTAGTTAATGGCTCAGTAGCTTACGTTCTATCAAAACACCGCAAAGACCTAAACATGCGTAGCGCTTTTGTTGATATGGCATTTGATGCACTATCCTCGCTCGGTGCGGTTATCGCTGGTCTTATTATCTGGCTCACAGGCATAACTTGGATAGATAGTGCTGTCGGTCTAGCGATTGCAGCCTTGCTGGTTTACAACACACTCAAGATACTACGTGAAGCAGTACAAATACTGCTCGAGGGAACGCCAAAAGGTGTGGATATTACTGAGTTGACGCGAGCAATCAATGACACGCCGAAAGTTCTTTCAGTAGACGATATGCACGTCTGGGCTATTCGCTCCGGCTATAATGCCCTTAGTTGCCACGTTGCCATTAATGAAGTTGACCTAAACGACAGCCGAAACATCGTAGAGGTTGTCAAAGCCAAACTACGAAAAGATTACGACATAAAACACGTCACAATCGAGGTTGAGCTTGAAGACTGCACCAAGAACGACGCACACGAGCAACACAGAAATGATTAATTGAAATAACTAGCTAAACGTCTAGTAAATTACTCGACAAGCCGAATAGCGCAACTAGATGTTTTAGGTTATAATCTTCTTGTGCGTCAATTGCGGCGGTTTGAAATACGTCCGATATGTGGCACCAAAT
>CAYGHK010000061.1:0-3992 GCA_964349645.1 uncultured Candidatus Saccharibacteria bacterium
ACGTAGCTAGTTGGACCAGCTTTGTATTTAACAACTACTTCATTGGCATCGGCTTTTGTTACCTCACCAACACCTTCCGCGAGTACTAGCTGGCTAGTGTTGCGAGCAATATCTGCTTCTACACCAGTTCCAACAATTGGACTCTTAGGTTGGAGTAATGGAACGGCCTGACGTGACATGTTTGAACCTGTCAAAGATCGGTCAATACGGTTTTTCTCAATAAATGGAATTAGGCTTGCAGTTGAACCAAGAATTTGACCAATTGCAGCATCGATAAATGTTATTTCGTGTGAATCAACTTCTTCTGGAACAAGGTTTTTACGAGCACTAACACGTGTGTGTTTGAATTTACCAGTTTTGTTGTCAACTTGGTTGCCAGCTTCAGCGATAATTTCGCGAGCTTCAGCTGCTGCATCCATATATACAACTTCGTCTGTTACTTTGCCTTTAACGACACGACGGTAAGGGGCTTCGATGAAGCCGTACTCATTTACTCTTGCATAGCTGGCAAGGTTTAGTACAAGTCCGATGTTGGCACCTTCTGGTGTTTCTACAGAACAAATACGACCGTAGTGAGTTTCGTGAATATCACGAACTTCTAGGCCGGCACGTTCACGGCTCAGACCACCAGGACCCATAGAGCTAAGGCGTCGTTTGTGAGAAAGTTCAGCCAATGGGTTAGTTTGGTCCATAAATTGTGATAGTTGAGAGCTTGCGAAAAATTCACGAACTGCAGCAACAATAGGACGAGCATTAATAAGTGCGCCAGGAGTTACAGTTTCGAGGTCGCTCATACTCATGCGATCCATAGTGTTACGTTGCATACGCAACATACCTATACGGAACTGACGAGCTACAAGCTCACCAACCAATTTCACACGACGGTTTGAAAGCGCATCGATGTCATCTGGTGCTTCTTGAGTGTTGTTAAGGCGAATAACCTCTTTAATAATAGCGACTAGGTCTTCAAGTCGCATCACACGATTTTCAGTAGTATTTGTTACTTTTAGGCCAAGTCGTTGGTTGATTTTGTATCGTCCAACACGAGAAAAGTCAAAACGTTTGAAGTCAAAGAACATTCGTTCAATCATTCCACGAGCGTTTTCTACTGTTGCAAGATCACCTGGACGTAGACGTCGGTAAACTTCGATCAACGCTTCGTTTGTTCCACTACTTGGGTCTTTGCCAAAAGTGGTGTCGACATAGTTTATTTCACCAGTATCAACATCTTTGAAAAGTTCTTTTATAGAAGTGTTTGTACCGTAACCAAGTGCACGAAGCAAAGTTGTAACTGCGATCTTTCGGCGACGATCGATTTTTACATACAGTACACCAGCAGCACTGGTTTCAAATTCTAACCATGCGCCACGACCAGGGATAAGTTTTGCGCCATATAATTTACGGCCAGCTGCTTGATTGGCTGTGAAGAACACACCTGCACTTCGGATAAGTTGAGAAACAACCACACGCTCAGAACCATTTATAATGAATGTTCCACGCTCGGTCATCCATGGGTAATCACCAAGATAAATTTCACTCTCTTTTACTTCACCGGTAACTTTGTTTGTAAGTTCTACTCGAGCCTTCAAAGGAGATTCGAAACTTACATTGTTGTGACGAGCGTCAGCTTCAGTACATTTTGGATCTTCAAAACTGTAGTCTTTGAAGCGTAATTCTAGCTTTTGACCAGTGTAGTCTTCGATTGGGTTTACCTCAGCGAAAATTTCACTGAGTCCTGTTTCGATGAATTCTTGCCAAGAATCTTTTTGGTGTTTGATAAGGTCTGGTAGGTCTAAAACGTTTGCGTTATCAGTAAAATAACGCCTCGCTTGCGTTTTGGTTGTTGCCATATGAAAAATGGTCTCCTGGTTCTTGTTAGTGGTTAATACTTAGGGCGCCGAATCTACTAAGTTGAGAGTTATTCACTCTGTGGGCAAGCATTTCTAACCGAGAGCCACCAAGGCCAAATGCATAAAAACCCAACTTACACTAATTCATTACACACCATTGTGAGGGGTAAAATGCAAACTGTCAAGGGTTTTATTAGGCTTTTTTGATAATCTCGTCGATAATGCCGTATTTCTTGGCATCGGCTGCGGTCATCCAGTAGTCACGCTCCATGTCAGCTTTGACTTTGGCAAGTTTTTGACCAGTGTTCTTTGCGGTGATTTCTGCCAATAGCTCCTTCAGACGTATACCTTCCTTGAGATCAATTTCCATATCTGTTACTTTGCCCCGGGTACCTGCTGAGGGTTGGTGAATCATAACCCTAGCATGCGGCAACATGAAGCGTTTGCCTTTTGTACCGCTACTAAGTAGGAATGCTCCCATACTAGCCTGCAAGCCAATACCAATCGTGTGCACATCGGGCTTTATATACTGCATAGTGTCGTAAATCGCTAGACCATCGTGGACTACACCGCCTGGGCTGTTTATGTAGAAATATATGTCTTTTTTGCTGTCTTCACCTGCCAGAAAAAGTAGCTGTGCCACAATTAGGTTTGCGGTGTGTTCGTTGACCTCTTCGCCTAGAAATATGATGCGATCTTTTAGTAGACGACTGTATATATCAAAGGCGCGTTCACCCTCGTGAGATTTTTCTACAACTGTTGGTACTAGATAGTTAGTTGGCTTGTTCATACAGTCAATTATACGCCGATTAGCACTTGGGTCAAGTGAGTGCTAGAGTTTATTTAGTGTTAAGTTCTATGAGGCGGTCAAGGGTTTTTTCGGTTACTAAACGATTGCGGATATCATTTCGAGCTTCTGGAGTTTCTAGTTGCAAACGCATGTTTGGGTCGGGATATTGCTGCAATAGTTGTTGATGACGAGCTTCAACTTCGTCTTCCTCAACAATAATTTTTTCTACACGACTAAGCTCAGAGAGTACAAGTGCAGATTTAACCCTTGTAACAGCCGCATCATGTAAATCACTTTTTTCCCACTGCTCACGAGTCATTTTTTTATCTTCTAGATGTTGCTCTAGGCTCATTCCTCTAGCTGCTAGGTTCTGCACAAAATCTGTCTCAATATTTTTCATCTGATCTTGGACGAGCACATCGGGCGCTGAAGGCTTACTTGTCTTTACTAATTGTTCTACTAGCTGATCTTTGAGCTTTTCGTTGGCTTCATGCTCTCGTTGGGCTTTTATTTCACCTTCAATATCTTTTTTAAGCTGAGCGACTGTTTCAAATGGTCCACATTTTTTGGCAAATTCAGTATCAATTTTTGGCAAAACAACTTCTTTAACGCTTTTTACTTTTATTTCAAACTTTACTTTTTGGCCAGCTAAGTGAGCTGCCTGATAGTCACTAGGAAAAGTTATTGGTAAATCAAAAGCATCCCCAGCCTTCTTGCCTATCAACCCTTCTTCAAATCCAGGGATAAACGTATTACTACCAATTGTTAGTGAATAGTCCTGACTTGCTCCACCTGCAAAGGCTTCGCCTTTTGCATCTATTCCTTTAAAGTCAATAACGGCTTCGTCGTTTTGCTTAACTGCCCTATTTACTTCTTTTTTCTCAGCAAATCCTGTACGCATTCGGTCTATCACGTCATCTACATCTTTTTTAGAAACAACAACTTTAGGCTTGGTTACTTTTAGAGTCTTGTAATTAGCGAGTTTAGTAGGAGGCAGAACTTCAACTTCTGCAGTAAATTCTAGCTCTTGGCCAGGTACGTATTTTTTTACAGAAACCTCTGGTCGATCTAGTGGTTGTAATTTTTCGTTGCCGAAAGCTTCGGGAACTGCACGATTGATTGCATCGCTCATGGTGTGTGAATCGAGCTCTTCACTTGAAACTCTTTGCTTCACAACGTTAGTCGGTACTTTACCTTTTCTAAAACCAGGAACTTTAAGTTCTTGGCCTAAATGAACCAAAGCTACCTGCTCGGCTCCAATAAGTTCTTTCTGGCTAAGAGTTACAGTAAGCTCTACTTTTGTGGCGGTGATGTTTTTGCGTGATACTTTCATAGTGTACCAGTGTATCACC
>CAYGHK010000062.1:0-3988 GCA_964349645.1 uncultured Candidatus Saccharibacteria bacterium
TATTTTTGCCCAACCACCCTTCACTTGGTACGTCGCCACTAATAAACCTCACGCCGTCATGGGCAAAACTACGTATAATTTGCGATGTTTTGTCCTGAGAGCAGTCATCTAGCACTATAATTTCAAGCTTTGGATAGTCGCTGCCAATAGCACTACTTAAACAATCTTCTAAAGCGTGAGTCTCGTTTCGTGCTGGGATACACAAACTAACCGTCGGGGTATCTTCAAGTCGGTTGATTTTTTCTAACTCTTCTTGAGAAAGTTTATAACGACGTGTTGAAATAGATAGTTGAGCCAAAAGTACAGCCGTCAAACCAATACCAAGCATAAGTAAGAGGTCTAGTAGTAGATGAACATTCATTTAATACTTAGTCTAGCATGAGCTCTCTGGGCAGAAAAACTTATTTTTCAGAATATATATGCTGTATTCGTATGATATTATCAAAGTGAGTTTATATTCTGACAAATTGGAGAAAACAAATGAGAACGGAAATACAAAGTAATTACAATCCAGAAAATTTTGAAAATAATGAGCCCACTTTCAGCACTCAGGAAGTAGCTCCTACGGATGTAGCATTTTCAGACATACTAAGGTTAAGAGCCCAGGTATACATAGATGAAATGGGCTTTTTACCGCAAACAAGCAAATTACCAGACGGAACCGAATCGCCCGACCAGTACGATCTTCTTAAATCTACTAAGCATTTTTGTGTATACGAGGAAGCAGAGCTGGAAAATGTAGCAGTTGGGACCATAAGGCTAATTAACAAAGACTCTCCCGAAACTGTACTGCCTGTTGAAGAGCATTTTGGAGAATTTGTCGGTAAAGCTTCTGTAGGTACCATTGAGGTTTCCCGTTTTGTTGTTGCCCAGGAGAGAAGAGCCGAGCATGATAAGCTTTTTGTTTCAATCCTACTTATCCGGGCAGCACTTTCTAATATACTAGTGGCAGAGTCCCCCAGAATTTATGCAATTGTAGAAGAAGAGCTACTTGGACATTTGCGAGATGTAATCGGCATACCCTTTGAGGTAATAGGGGAGAAGAAGTACATAGATGAGTACAAAACAGTCAATTATGCCGTGACCGTTGACCCCAAGAAGATTCTGGATGGTGTTTTTGAAAATGATCGAAAACTAATTGAGTTAAAAAATAAAAAGTGGACACAACGACCAATTCCATTCGGCCCATTCATACAGGGTGGACTTGAAGAGGGCTGGAAAGGTAAAAGTAAATTTGACGACCTAATACATCCTGCATCACGAAGCAAGGCTACAGAAAGGAACAATGGATTTTTGTCTGAAACAGAAAAAGAGAAGCTACAAGCTTCTCTTATTTCTATAGCAGGTGTTGGGGGTGACGGAGGAAGGCTAGCCGTAGAGTTGGCAAGACTAGGTGTTGGCAAATTTCGCCTTGCTGACCCCGAGGTTTTTGAATACGAAAATCTTAACAGACAAGAAGGGTCTAACTACCAATCAGTTGGCACAAATAAAGCCGTAGTTATAGCGAGTGAGATTTTAAAAATTAATCCATACGCACAGATAGAAGTTTTTTCCAAGGGCGTCAATCAGAAAAATATACATGCATTTTTAATGAACGCGAATCTAGTAATAGATGAGACTGAAATGACCATACCTTCTATAGGTGCAATAATCGCCCGTAAAGCTAGAGCGAACATGCAGCCAACCCTTATGGTGTTGAATGTGGGCTTTGGTTGCCAAGTAACTTCCTTTAAACCGAACGGCTTAACTTTTGAAAAAAGATTTGGCCTGAAAGAAGAAGCAACTATAAACGAGATTAAAAAACATATTGTGCCGCTTACAAAGTGGCTTGCTTATATTCCATCCTATGTTGATAATGCTACTTTTAAAAAAGTATCTGAACAAATCATACCAGCCCCATCTCTTGTACAAGGCGTTGATTCGGCTGCTAGTATTGGGGCTACAGAAGCTCTAAAGCATATACTAGATAGAGGCTCTCCAGTATTTGCACCTCGTACTATCATCCATGATAGTTATGAGAGGAAAACTAAAGTAGTTAGGTTTCAACTATTCAGCCTAATGCGATCAAGCTTTGTAATGATAATGCTAAACAAAATGGGTAGAATACCCAAAACTTCATAAAAATAGTCATTTTGCCTTGCTAACTATATAATTGTGGATATGGCTTATGCTTATTTTGCATTAACTGTGGTGGTTGCTTTTTTTCTAGCAACTATTGGGGTAATCGCGGTATTAAAAAATAATAAATCTAACCTAAATCGCAGCTTTTTTCTTTTTTGTACATTTACTGCACTATGGATGATAACTAACTACCTAAGCAATGATGGCACTTTGCCGTACGATGCACTACTTATTGCCAACCATTTAGTTTTGTTCTTTGGGGGATTAGCGCTTGGATTTCTTGCTTACTACACGAGTCTTTTGTCAGTTTCGAAGCGAAGTCAAAAATTTGGCAAAACACTACTTTACACCAACGTTGCGATAGGAATACTGACACTTACACCATACGTAGTAGAAGACATCCAGACCCAAGGTAGCGTAATAGCAATTCAGTTTGGCTTCCTAGCGCCAATATACTTTATAGTATTGCTAGTTTCAGTCATTTACTCTATAGGCACAATTATATATTCATACCTAAAATCTTACGGCACAGAAAAAACAAAACTAAGAGCAATTTTAGCGGGTATTATCATAACATGCATAGTTTCACTTGGAACAAATGTTTTAGCGCCAGCATTTGGCTATTTTGGACTCACCAATATTGGTCCATTCTCAAGCATATTTATGGTTTTAGGGATGTTATATGCGATCATTAGGCACCACCTGTTTGACATTCGTTATGTTGTTTTTCGTTTGTTAGCCTATACCGTATCTTTGAGCATTATTGTTATTCTTTTTGTGTTTGTAGCTTTCAATCTAACTAGCATAATTTTTGGTGGGCAGTTTGTATCCCTTAATCTTCAGATTTATTACGTCATAACAGCCATATTGGTAGCTTTACTATACGGACACATTAAAAAGTTTGTAGACCGTGGCACCAATCGTTTATTCTTCCAGCAAAGCTACTCTGTACACGATGCTATAAATAAAATAAGTAGTTTTTCGACACGCAGTGTTGACGCGCAAAGTATTCAAAGGCATAGCCTTGGAGTTTTCGACGAAACAATTCGTCCAGAATATGCCTGTTTTATAGTCATAGACTCAAACGGTAGCCTAAAACTTGCAACTAGCAAGGGCAACTTACAAAAAGAGTCCTTAGAACTTGCTGGTTTCTTAGAAAAATTATCAAAAATACACCAAAAAATCACCCTGGCTGAAGATATTCGCAACTCAAAAAGTCCGTTAAAAGAATACTTCGAACTTTCTCGTATTGGCGTGATAACACGGCTCTCTACCAACAACAAATCAATTGGCTACCTAGTACTTGGTGAAAAAAAGAATGGTAACAACTACAATCAACACGACCTTCAGCTACTTACGATTGCCGCTAACGACCTCGCCTTAGCATTGCAGAACGCTCTAGCCTTTGAAGAAATCCGAGAGTTTAATGCAACACTTCAAGAAAAGGTCAGCAAGGCCACAGCTGCCTTGAAGCGGACAAATAGCAAGCTGATAGCTCTTGACGATAGCAAGGATGAGTTTATATCTATGGCTTCCCACCAACTAAGAACGCCGCTCACTAGCATAAAGGGCTACATATCTATGATGCTAGAAGGCGATTTGGGCAAAATAACCCCAACACAACGTAAAGCTCTCGAAGAGGCTTTTAACAGCTCTCAGCGCATGGTATTTTTGATATCGGACTTTTTGAATGTATCTCGAATCCGTACTGGCAAATTTATCATGGAAAAAGACGAAACAGACTTAAATCAAATTGTGGTAGAAGAAATTACACAACTTCGTGAACTCGCGGGTCTTCGTGACCAAACTATCAACTACACGCCGCCAAAAAACTTCCCTAAAGTCATGCTCGACGACACAAAAACAC
>CAYGHK010000063.1:0-3942 GCA_964349645.1 uncultured Candidatus Saccharibacteria bacterium
AGGCAGGCAAATTCTGGGGTGTGCCTGAAAATGTAAAGGCCAATATACTATACTAGTACCATGCACTTCTACCTAGTAGCCCCCACCACCCGCGCTCACACTCAAGGTTTATTCACCTATGCTTCGGCCGATAAGTTACTTATTGGCTCCGTAGTACTTATTGAAATTGGCAAAAAACAATCAATTGGCGTTGTATTAGAGCAAGTAGATGAACCTAAGTTCAAAACAAAAGAAATCATTCGTAAACTTGAAGAAAAACCACTACCAAAGCCACTTTTGCAGCTTGCATCTTGGCTTGAAGAATACTACGCTTCTCCGATCGCAAGTGTATGGCAAACTATTTTACCCTCTGGTATGCAGAAAAAACGCCGTAACAGTACACTAGAAACTACAAAATTTGTACGTAAAAAAGTCGACATTACTCTCAATTCCGATCAAAAAAACGCCGTTAAAAAACTTTCTGAAAACCTAGAAAAAACTAGCTTGCTGCAAGGAGTAACTGGTTCTGGAAAGACCGCCGTGTACATTGAGCTTGCTAAAAAAACTATACACAGGGACAAAAAATCAGTCATTATATTAGTACCAGAAATAGCACTTACCTCTCAGTTAATTAGTGAGTTTGAGCAACATTTTAGCGATGTGCTCCTCAGTCATTCTAAAATGAGTGAAGCTCAAAGACATATCACCTGGCAGAAAGCTTTAAACTCTACTACACCCCAACTAATAATTGGGCCTCGCTCAGCGCTTTTCATGCCGCTGTCCAAAGTAGGACTCATAGTTATAGATGAGGCCCACGAAGCAAGCTTCAAACAAGAACAGGCGCCTCGTTATCTTGCGCTACGTGCCGCACGTATACTCGCAGACCAACACAAGGCAAAGCTTGTTTTAGGTAGTGCAACTCCATCTGTTGGCGATCGTTATATGAGTGAAATTGCTGGTAATGTTGTACGGCTCGACTCTGTTGCCAAAAAAACGGGCAACACAGAAATTGAATTAGTTGATAACCGCAAACGGAGCAGCTTTAGTCGGCACCACTTTTTATCAAATAACCTTATTGAAACTATTGAAGAAACTCTAAAGAAAAAGCAGCAAATATTACTCTTTCACAATCGCCGCGGATCGGCACCTACTACATTATGTGAAAATTGCGGTTGGTCTGCAGCCTGTAAACGCTGCTTTGTACCGATGGTTCTACACGGTGATATTCACAAATTGATTTGTCACGTTTGCGGTATAAAGGAAAATATACCAACTTCGTGCCCCGACTGCGGTAGAACTGGCATTATACATAAAGGTATTGGAACAAAATCCATTACGGAAGCTGTTTCAAAACTTTTTCCTAGTGCAAATATTGCTAGGTTTGACGGAGACAGCTTGGCGGATGAAACACTAGATAAGATGTATCAGGAAATCTACAACGGAAAAATAGATATTATTGTAGGCACACAAGTTGTCGCAAAGGGGCTGGACTTGCCAAATCTTGCGGTTGTAGGAGTTATACAGGCTGATGGCGGGCTCATTTTACCTGATTTTGCAGCCGAAGAAAGAGTCTTTCAGTTACTTCTTCAGGTCATGGGTCGAGTTGGTCGTGATGAAAAATTGAGTAAAATAGTTATTCAAACTTTTCAACCAGAAAGCATGGCTATACAGTCCGCGATAAAAAAAGATTACGATGGTTTTTACAAATATGCACTGGCTAAACGCCGCCATGATAGCTTCCCCCCTTTCGTTTACTTACTGAAGTTAACTTGCGTATACAAAACAGAGTCTGGCGCAGTTAACGCAGCAAAAGCCATGAAAAATGATCTGCAAAAACTAATCTCAAAATCTACCGTAATATTAGGCCCAAGCCCATCGTTTTACGAAAGAGCCAACGGCTCATATAGGTGGCAAATAATTGTTAAAAGCACCAATCGTGAAGAGCTACTAAAACTAGCGAAACTTGCTGACCAGCCAAAATGGCAGATCGAAATTGACCCTATCAGTCTGTTATAATAATTTGTAATGAAAAAAGAAGATATCATAACTTTGCCAAACCCTCATTTGCGTCAAAAATCTACGAAGGTGAAACCTGGTGCTAAAACAAAGAAGCTGGTAGATCAAATGGTGTCAGCTACGCTAGACTGGGAAGATAGCCGACCTCATGAAATCGGCGCAGCACTGGCTGCTGTACAGATAGATAAGCTTGAGCGAATAGTTATTGTTCGAAGTGACTTCGACGACAAAACTTCTCGTGAATTTACGGTACTTATAAATCCACAAATCATAAAACGTGAAGGTGAAATAATAAAAGACCACGAAGGCTGTCTCAGCGTTAAAGACATATATGGTCTTGTGCCTAGATATTCAAAAGTGAAGGTGAAAGCTTTAGATATCGATGGAAATGAAATAAGGATAAAAGCCGAAGGCTTTTTAGCACGTGTTATGCAACACGAAATTGACCACACAAACGGAATAGTATTTATTGACCATATTAAAGATGAAAAGAATGCCTTCTTCCACTTAAACGAAAAAGGCGAACTACAACCACTCGATTATGAAAAAGATATCAAGACCAATAGTATTCTTTGGGACTGAAAATTTCAGTGCTAAAAGTTTAAGAGCATTAATTGATGCTGATTTTGAAATTGTCGCAGTAGTTACTAAGCCAGATTCTGCTCAAGGTAGAGGCAAAAAAATACAATCACACCCCATAAAAGAGATTGCGTTGGCTGCAAATATACCCGTATGGCAACCAGAAAAGGTACTAGAAATTAGTGACAATATTAAGAGCCTACAAAGCCCTGTTGGCATATTGGTAAGCTACGGAAATATCATACCCGATAGTATTTTGGATTTATTTAAACCTGGTATCATCAATATACACCCCTCACTTTTGCCAAAATATCGCGGCCCATCCCCTATTGAATCAGCAATATTAAACGGAGACTCACAAACAGGCGTTTCAATAATGAAGCTAACCAAGGAAATGGATGCCGGACCGATATACTCGCAAATTAAAATAGACTTAAAAAATGACGAATACTCTGAAGATCTATACGAAACTCTCGCCAAAAAAGGTGCTGAACTTTTAATTGATATTTTACCTTCTATTTTAGATGAACAACTACAGGCAACCCCCCAAGACGAAACCAATACTTCATATTGTCAGTTAATAGAAAAATCTGGTGGAATTATTGACTGGAGCAAGCCAGCTAGCACTATCGAAAGAGAGATTCGTGCATTTCACAGATGGCCAAAAAGCCGAACAAAACTTGGTGAGGTTGAGGTAATTATTGCAAAAGCACATACATATGACGCAGATGGTTCACCAGGCAAAACAGCTATCATAGAAACAAATTTAATAGTACACTGCGGCAAAAGTAGTCTATCTATAGATACAATCCAACCTCTGGGCAAAAAAGAAATGCCCATACAGGCATTTCTAGCTGGCTACAAAAATAAACTTATTCTTGAGGAGTAGGCTGATCATCATTCGCTGCAGCTGCAATGTTGTCTTTACTTGCAACTATTTCGTCACGGAGCTTATTGAGCTCTTCAGCAACTACATCTCGGTAGTTAGGACTGTTGATTCCTAGCCAGCGTACACTGGCAAATTCGGCGGCAACTACAAGTGGCGGTACGTTTTCCGGCGCACTAGCAGACAGTCGCTTATAATCTTCTTCCTCAGCATAATTTGGTACATGCTCTGCAAGCCATGCATTAATTTTCTCTTCGTTGTGCGTTGCGAACCCTTCGAATTCTTCAAGCTGAGCTTCGCTGAGGCTTTCGGCCAAGCGAGTTCCTACTCTTTCTTCAAGCGTTTCGTATGTATGTTGCAAAAAAGCTTGCTTTTGATCAGCAGGCAAATCGCCAAGTCCTACACTTTGTAAAAACTTATCGTCTAACTGAAACATTTGTGTTTTTCCTTTGTATTACTTATGTTTCAATAATAACACTTAT
>CAYGHK010000064.1:0-3901 GCA_964349645.1 uncultured Candidatus Saccharibacteria bacterium
GAAATCACAAAAGAAAAAAGCCTATTATTTACAGACAAAACAGTATCTACCGTGGTAAAATGATACCAGTAAAAACACGTTCATGAAGGGAAAATGGCAGCTTAGTTTATGGTAAAAAAACAAGACAAGAAACAGTGGGGAGTAATAATTCGGAACACGCTTTTTTGGGCTATATTAACCCTATTTGTATTGACGTTGATTGGCCTCGCCTCGCCTCGAGATACGTTAAAAAGCGTTCCTTTTTCAGATGTAATTACTCGTGCTAACGAAGGTAAAATAACAAAACTACAAATCGAAGGCAATGATATCAAGGTAACTCCGGACGGCAAAAAAGAACCTACCGAAAAATCATACAAAGAAGAAGGTAGCTCAATTTACGAACAGGGCCTAAGCCACGAAGCCGATGTGACTGTCGAAGTAAAAGAACCTAGCAATACCAGCTCTACAATTTGGAACCTCGCTTCCCTATTCCTGCCAATTTTGCTAATCGGCGGTCTGTTTTGGTTCATGTTCCGTCAGGCTCAAGGGCAGAGCAATCAAGCCCTCGGTTTTGGGCGTAGTAAAGCAAAGTTATATGGTAGCGATAAAGAAAAAGTAAAATTTGGCGACATAGCAGGAAATGGTGAGGCAAAAGAAGATCTTTACGAAGTGGTTGATTTTCTTAAACACCCGAAAAAATACCAATCTGTTGGAGCTAAAATTCCCAAAGGCGTATTGCTAGTGGGTCCTCCAGGAACAGGTAAAACCATGCTTGCCCGTGCCGTTGCTGGCGAGGCAAGTGTGCCGTATTTTAGTATTTCTGGTTCTGAATTTGTTGAGATGTTTGTCGGTGTTGGAGCTTCTCGTGTGCGAGATCTTTTTGCAAAAGCCAAGAAAAACTCTCCTGCCATTATATTTATAGATGAAATAGATGCAGTTGGTCGCAAACGTGGTAGTGGAATGGGCGGTGGGCACGATGAGCGTGAACAGACACTCAACCAGATATTGGTAGAGATGGATGGCTTTGAGACAGGTACTAACGTAATTGTTATTGCTGCAACCAACCGTGCCGATGTGCTCGACCCTGCCCTACTGCGTCCTGGCCGTTTCGATCGTCGAGTACAGATAAGTCTACCAGAGAGGGAAGACCGTGAAGCTATTTTGAAAGTGCACTTTAAGGATAAGCCTGTCGATAGCAGTGTTGACATCAATTCATTAGCTGCAAAAAGCGTCGGATCATCTGGTGCCGATCTTGCAAACATTGCTAACGAAGCTGCGATTGTAGCAGCTCGAAACAATCGTAAAACTATTCAAAATGACGACTTAACTGAAGCGTTTGAAAAAATAGCCATAGGTCCAGAGCGCAAATCAAGCATCATGAGCCAGGCTGATAAAGAAATGACAGCATATCATGAAGCTGGCCATGCGGTCGTAGGTCATGTTTTACCAGATAGTGACCCAGTTCATAAAGTAACTATTATTCCCCGTGGCGGAACAGGTGGAGTAACGTGGTTTTTGCCGCCAGAAGACAAAAAGTACACTTCAATCGTTGAATTCAAAGATATATTAGCAAGAGCTTTGGGTGGTAGGATTGCAGAAAAGCTAAAATACGGCACCGAACGTGTTACAACCGGTGCGGGAAATGACCTACAAAAGGCAACCGAAATCGCACGCAATATGATTATCGAACAGGGAATGGGCACAAAACTGCGCGACCAAGTATTCCACGAAGATGCTGGTGGTATGATGTTTGATCGTATGGTTCGAGATAGGCCATATAGTGACGAAACTGCTCGCGAAATAGATGCCGAGGTAGCCGAGCTTATCAAAGAAGCTGCCAAGCGTGCCGAAGTAATTTTAAAGCAAAATCCTGAGCCGCTTGAAGCGTTAACAAAAGCGTTACTTGAAAAGGAAACAATTGAGGAAAAAGAGATTGCTTCTATTTTGAAAGGTGCGGTCTTACCAAAGCAAGCCGCATTGTATTAAAGAGAATATTACATGGGAAGATTCAGTGTTGCTTTAGCCAGGGCCAATCAGAAGCTATCGATTCAGTTAGCAGCAGCCTTGTTGGCGGGTGCGACATTAGTATCTAGTCTGCTCGGTTTATTCCGAGATCGTCTTCTTAATGCCAACTACTACGATACATATCCTGTTGGTATCGATGCTTATACTGTTGCTTTTACTATTCCTGATTTCATGTTCTTTTTGCTTGTATCGGGAGCGCTGAGCGTCACCTTCATACCGGTTTTTAACGAACGTTTAGCTAGCGGCAACAAAAAATCTGCTTGGGAACTTTCGACCAGCATGATTAACTTCATGGCATTAATTACACTTATTGCCAGTGTTTTAATAATTATATTCGCTGATCAGTTAGTAAGCTATGTTGTTGGTCCTGGCCTAGACGAGTCTGGCCATGGTTTGGCTGTAAGTATGATGCGAGTTATCGCCATCAACCCATTCTTGTTTGCTATATCTGCAGTTATTGCTAGTATGCAACAAGCAGTTGGAAGGTTCGTATTTTATGCACTAGCCCCGGTTTTATACAACATAGGTATCATCATAGGAATCACTGTTTTTGCGAACGGCATTACTATTTTTGGAGCCCAGGTTTTTGAAGGCGGTATCATGGGAGTTGCGCTTGGAGTTGTACTGGGATCTGTCTTGCAGCTGATCGTTAGTGCTTTTGGTCTGATAGGGCTAGGTTTTGATTATAGGATGAAAATACATTGGAAAAACCATGGTTTTAAAACCGTACTACGGCTTTTACCTCCACGTAGTTTCGACCAAGGTATAGACTATTTCAACAGTTTGGTTGAAACTAACCTTGCTTCTCGCATGGCAGCAGGTACAGTACGTGCTTACCAACAGGCAACAACTTTGCACATGTTGCCAATCACACTTATTGGAGTGGCGATTTCTACAGCAGCTTTTCCTAAAATGACAGAGAGGCTTTCCCAGGGGAGGCCAGACCTTTTTCGCAAAGAGCTTCAAGCAGTTATAAGGGTGATTATTTGGCTGGCACTTCCTACAGCCGCAGTTGCATTTTTCACTCGAGGCTACCTAGTGCACTTTATCAAAAACGGTGGAGAAGCCATGATTGCCAATATTTTGGGTATTTTGACTATCGCTATACTATTTCGTTCGGTGTATCACATTGCGGCTCGTAGCTTCTATGCTCAGCAAGACACAAAAACACCTCTGTATATATCGATATTTACTATAGGACTCAACATATTTTTAGCAGTACTCTTCACTATGCATTTTGACCTGGGAGTGTATGGCCTTGCTTGGGCGCAGTCTTTGGTAGCGATGATAGAGGTTATTATATTGTTTATTGTTATGCAAAGACGCATTCCAAAACTTCTTGATAGATCGTTTTTTGCTGCTGTGACTCGTATGCTATCGGCAACAGGCTTTACTTCGGTAGCAGCCTACTTTGCAGTTAATACATTTAGCCTGCAAGCCACCGATCAAAGCTTTATCTCCCTATTCCCTAAGTTTATTATTATTTGCCTTCTATCGGGCTCAGTATATCTACTTTGTAGCAAACTAATGAGCATTAGAGAGGTAGACCCTGTAATCCATAGACTCAATGTAATAGTCTTTGGACAGCTAAAGAGTAAATAACTATGAGTTCAAACGTCCGTAATTTCTGCATAATCGCTCACATTGACCACGGTAAATCAACACTTGCTGATCGCATGATGGAACTGACCTCTACAGTCCAAAAGCGCGATATGAAAAACCAACTTCTAGATAGCATGGATTTGGAGCGCGAAAAGGGTATAACTATCAAGCTTGCCCCAGTAAAAATGCGCTACAAAGACTACGATTTAAACCTAATAGACACCCCAGGGCACGTTGATTTTAGCTATGAGGTGTCTCGTAGCCTTGAAGCGTGTGAAGGCGCTGTTTTGGTTGT
>CAYGHK010000065.1:0-3525 GCA_964349645.1 uncultured Candidatus Saccharibacteria bacterium
AACGCCACAACAGTACGTTTCATACAGGTACTCCTCACATAAAGAGTGCGGCAGGTGCCACACTCGGTTGATTTACAACAAGCTAATTATAATAAAGAATTTCGTTAAATACAAATAAATATTCTAAAGTGCCGCTTCGACTGCTGCCCAGGTATATGATAATAAAAAAATTCCCCACGGCATCCTTGCCTATGGGGAGGATAGCAGCATTGCGCTGCTAGTACTAGTCGTCGTTGTTGATGGTAACCGTAGTGGTCGGACCATCAATAATAACGCCTGTTGATGGGAGGGAAAGATTCAAAGTGAAAGTCTCATTCCCCTCGAATCTGCTGTCGCCAACGATTGTTAGTGACCGTGAAACGCTTGTTTCACCGGCTGGAATCCTCAGATAACCAGCAGTCTTGATGTAGTCGGCCCTTTCGGTTGCAGTCCCTGCTGTGGTGGTGATCAAAAACGTGACATCTCGCGTCCTTGGACGTGAAAGCACGAAGTTAATCGAGATTTGGCTGTAGGTACCTCTATCGCCCTCGAATGTGTTGAGGACAGTTTCTTTTGCAGCCAGTTTGATCGGTGTGCCTGCCTGGTTCGGTTGCTCCACAACAAAGCTGAGCTGTCCTAGACCGGGGCAGTATGGCTCGGCGATGTCAGATACTGGGTAGTAGTAGTTGACAGTCCCCGACAACCAGAACGGCGGAGAAAACACAAGCGATCCGTCCGACCCGATTTGTAACCAGCTTGACTGTGTTTCGTACACAGTGTAGAAGGGTTCTTGAGCTGACACCCATGCAGGTGACATCAATTCCTGCGGTGGGGTTTGCTGAGATTGATCGTTGCCTAAAACACCATCGATTGCGGAAATTTCGAGGGGTGATCCAGCTTCCGCTAGGTAGGTGTCTGCACCAGCAACAGGTGAGTTGTAGTCGATGCACTCTTCAGTCCAACCTCCCTTGCCCATTGCAAAAGAGCTTGTGGGGATAACACAGATCACAACCAAAAGCATCGCGACTGTGACGACAATGCGTTTCATGTGTAAGGTACTCCTCATATATAGAATGCAGCAGGTGCTACATTCGGTCGTTAAGACACATTGATTGTAACAGTTACTATGACTATTACAACACCATTTTTTACAGTGCTACTTGACTGCCGTACGGGTGTATGAGGATATTAAAAAAAGTATTTACATTTTGTATGAATGTTATAAACTTTGGGTAGATGACTAAAAAATTACGTATTTTATCTGTATACGAAGGATTTTTTTCAGGAGGTGCTAGAATACTGCACACCGATGTGATACTAGGTTTACAACAGCTAGGACATCAAAATACTGTTTTAAGTATCAATAGCCATGTGTTCCGTGAAAATACAGAACAACCGATGTATGGTGATAAATGCTATAAAAAATTAGTTGAAAATGGGATACCTGTAAAAACAATTGGCAGGCGCGGGAATGCCGAAATAGATACCTCGGCTTTTTTAGATCATGAGCTACAAATATTAAAAGACGAGGTTGCTAAGGCAGACGTAATATTAACACTTAAAGAGCAGCCACTGAGACTATTGAAACAAATTGATGTGCGTAAGCCTGTAATTGCATGTTTGCACAGATCAGACCCTGAGAATCAAGGGGTTGCTCTTAGCGATCTAATAGAAGGAGTGAATAAACAGATAGTAAATGCAAGTATTTTGTGCGCTAGGACTGCACGAGATGCCTATGCAGAAGCCGGCGTGACCAGAGATGCAATGAAAGTTGTTATCAACGGTGTAGACTTGAGTGCATTTAAACATTTGGAGAAAGACAGGAAGTCTATTCGGGGAGAATACGATATAACACGAGGTGCTCCGGTTATAGTATTTGCTGCTAGATTTGATCATATGAAAAACGTAAAACTTTTTGTTAAAGCTGCACGTATGTTTTTGTATGAGAATCCAAAAGCTCACATATTCATGTGCGGTACAGGTATGGATACGCAAAATGCAGAGCTAAATAAAATACTAAAGTACAATTTTTTAGGTGTTGAGAGCATGCTGAAAAGAGTACATCTACTAGGCGTCAGATTGGATATGCCAAAAATATATTCTGCAGCAGATATTGTTTCTTCTACATCTAGCTTTGGCGAAGCCTATCCACTTTGTCTACTGGAGGGAATGGCCTGTAGAACAATACCTGTAACAACAAATGTTGGCGATACAAAGTATATGTTGCAAGCTGAAAAACTAGGAATTTTGACAAAAGAAGATCCCCGATCTGTGGCAGATGCTTGGCATTTAGCTCATGCAAAGCGCAACTTATATCGAAGTAATATAATAAAAGTACGAGCAAGTTTTGACCGTAAGTATATGGTTGAGCGCTACGAACGTGTTATTAAAAAGACACATTCAAGATATGTAAAACTTACATCTCAAAAACCTACCGAACCTTCTATTCTTGAGGGGGTTTTATAGTGCTGCTTCGACTGCTGCCCAGGTAGCTTCGGGGTTGTCTTCGGGTATAACAATACTTACTTGGTCGCCAAGGCTTGCTTTGAAGTATGTGACGCTTGCTAGTAGTACGCGGTATTCTACACCGTTTACTTCAACGAAATAGCCGCCATCGTGGTTCACGAGGGTTCCTATGACTTGTTTGCGTGGTACTGGGCCAATTTGCTTGTAGAGGAAGTTTCCGCCGTCTGCAATGGTTAGCTTCAGTATGTCGCCTTCGACTAGTTTTGATTTGCTGGCGTAGTTTGCTGGTACTGGATATGTTTTGCCGTCTGGGCCTATCATACTTTGGCCGTCGAATACGCCCTCTATTACTTTACCTGCAATTTCTTCTGCGCTGATACGTGGCATAGCGGAATCGTCGTCTCCTACGATACTTATGAGAAGTTCTTTAGCAGCGGCTAGATTTGTTTCAGCGTCTTGAATAAGACTTTTTAGCCTTTTGACTTGTTTTTCTGGTAATTCAGACATGTTACTCGCATGTTCCTATCTGTCTGTTTTTGACTTATTTCTATCACTTGGCAGAATACCACTCACACCCCTATTTAGTCAACAGTTTTCTTTTCCACAACAATATATGAGGTGGCTAAAAAAACGTTGTAAAAATCTAGTCGCTACCTTCAGATCCTGGTCGAGCGCCTTTGAGTTTTGAGAGATCGGAGTCTCTGAAGGTGTTCATAATTGCTTGTGTGCCAATGTTTATATTCGTTTCTACCTTCTCTATTCTTTTTTGCCATTCATGCACAGTACCTGCAACTAACAGTTCTCTTATGTTTTCGTGAGATATTTCTACTGCTGAATCTTCGAATCTTGCTGCGATCATTAGCACTGCTTTTTCAATGAACTCTTCGAGCTCGACGACATCTACTTCAAAAGCCAAGTCGGTTGTGCCTGCTGCAAAAAAGTTGCGATATAGCAGATCTCTGTAGTCAATTACTGCGTCCCACCCAACGCTATTTTTGTCTATGCTATCCGTTAGAGCTTGAATATCGCTTTTCTCTATTGGCTGTGGGTGTTCCATGTGAATCCTCAGTTAAATGTAAG
>CAYGHK010000066.1:0-3426 GCA_964349645.1 uncultured Candidatus Saccharibacteria bacterium
CGTGGTGTGATGTCGGCTTTTATTAGATAGGCTTCGACTTTTTCCTGCAAGGCGTTGCGAGACTGGTCGTCTTCGTCGAAGTTGGTCAGTATTAGAACTTTTGAGTCAGGTATGAGATTTTTTTCACCCCGGAGCTCGTTTATAACATCGTTCCCCTTTTTCTCGGGTAACATTAGGTCTAGAAGTATATAGTCGTAGGGTTTGCTTTTTGCCGCAGCCAATCCGTCGTTACCACTTAGCACCCAATCAACTTTGTAGCCAGCTTGATTTAGAGCACGGACGTACATTTCTCCGATAAAGCGGTCGTCTTCTATGCACAGTACTGTTTGAGTTGGCGTGTCCATGGTTATCCCCTATACATTGAGTGATTTTTAATATATTTCTTTTCTTTTTTCTCGATTATCGATTCGTTACTATTATCGCTGTTTGCGAGCTTATCTGCAACACTTGCGTAAGTTGGAATTGTAAATGAGAAGACAGTGCCGTGGCCTTCATCGCTACGAACAGAAATCGTACCACCATGAGATTCGACGATAGCTTTGGTAATATAGAGGCCTAGCCCGGTGCCAACGGTGTTTTCGCGTGAGCGGTGCGAGCGATAAAACTTGTCGAAAATATGAGAAAGGAGCGCACCCGGAATGCCGATACCGTTGTCCTGAACACTGACTTCTACAGAATTTTCGATTGCTCGAGCGGAAATAACAACAAGCCCTCCTTCGCTGCTGTATTTGATGGCATTGTCAACAAGATTGACTATAACTTCACTCAAACTGCCTCGGTCGGCAGCTATGGTCGGCAGATCTTCAGGGAACGTTACATTGAGCATTCGGTGATGCGTTCGAGCTCTCATCTCTAGGTCGTCACCTACCGAGCCGTAAATTTTACTAAGAGTCTCTTCTTTTAGTCGGACTTGGAGGTGTCGACGATCGTAACGAGATACGTTAAGTATGTTGTTGATGTAGGTGGTCAACCTGTCGGCAGAAACGTCGAGACGCTCGAAGAAAGCTAATTGATCGTCTGTGAGTACTAGTTCCTGTCGTAGTACATCAAGGTAGCCTTTTATGACTGTAATTGGCCCGCGAAGTTCGTGAGCTGCTAGTGCTGTGAAATCTAAGTCGTCTTCGTCGGTGCTGTATTCTTCGGTACGATCTACCGAAACTAAAACTGTTTCTATAGATTCGACTCCGTCTTGATGGTATAGGGCAAGTAGGTCGAAAAATTGTCTCGACTCTTCGCTTTCTATATTGACTTGGCGCATGCGCCTCCACCATTTTGATGCAGATATGTTTTTGCCAACTACATCGTCAAGCCAGAGGTTAAGCGAATCACTTTCGCTAAAGTTTATGTTGAGCTCTTTGCCTCCTCCGTGCGTCGGTGCGGCCTTGTTTGTATATATGATTTCACGCTTTTGGTTGAGCACCACAATTCCTAGAGGTAAATTATCGAGTAGTGCATGAGCAAATTCAAACTCTGCAGAAACTGTTTTTTCGGGATTTTTTTCTGCATGCAGACGTCGTATTAACTCTACTACAGTACTGTTTTTGCCTATTGGCATGTCGCTGTAGGCATACAAAAGCGCGTCAGCCACTTTTTGCATTGGACGTGCGGCTACTGTTGCTACTATGAATGCGCCAATGCTCTCAAGCCCTATGAATGTTAATGCAACTACTACCAGTGCGTCGTTGTTGCTCATGTGTTGAGTAGCAAGTGCAGTTACCAAATAAAGTATTGCTCCAATGACAATTTGTATCAGTAAAAATAGTCCGGCAAGCTGTAACTGTTGAGATTTAACAGATGATTTTATTGCCATGTCACGCTCTTTCCTGGTGCAATCGCTGTTATCCAGGTTTGCCCACGTTCGAGAGGAATTTCTTTGCTGTTGCTATCTAGGAATTTGATTTGGCTTTTTTTGTCGTCTTTTTTCCAAGTACCAGCTACGTGCGTACCTTTTTGAAAAATGTGAGCCTCGCCAGTTCCGATAGTAGTCATTTGTTCTCGATAGCCGTCTTCAAAGCCTAGTTTTGTTGGTACTTTCATAACTATGACAACACGTGGACTTATTTGCCCAGCTTCCCTGTCTGTATGTGGCGCGCCGGCTTGAGACCTGTCATATGTATTTGTAGTTGTATTGTAGCTGTAGCTTGAGTTGTACAAGACGCCAGATATGTTGACTTGCACTTGGTTTGCTACTTCAGGAGTGGCTGTCTCTACTTTCTTTTTTGTCGTCTTTTTTTCTAGCTCGACAGATACTCGGTTGAAGCCAGTAAATGTGGATTCTTTGTAACCTTTGGCTTCGTTTAGTGCGTTTAGTTTTTCGAAACTTGTATATACGTTGTGGGGGGCTTTGCGGTCCTTGGCTCGCCAGTATGAACCGGAATTGAAGAATTGGTCTATGTCGCGGTATTGACCGTTTCGGACCTCCTTAAGTGCGTTGTAGCTACCACCAATATGGGCAACACTTGCGTCAAAAGCTGCTATCCAGTCAACATAGTAAGGCCTTACTGAGCGGACGGGTCCTATAAGGCTAGGTTGCTCTTGCTGATAAATTGCTAAAAATCTTGTAATACCACCTTCGGCGATAGCTTCAAAAACTACACCGCTATCTTTCAGTCCAGACTGCGGCCTGGCGCTGGTGCTGTTTTCTATCATTATTCCGGTTACGGCTCGTTTGGTTGCAGTTTCGTCGACCACTTCATTACCTGTAAGTGGCGAATAGTACTTCTGCTCTATTTTCTTACGGATGATAGTGCCGAGAGTGATTATTTTGGGGTCTTCGTACTGTGCAAGCATAGCAAGTAGACCTACGCCAGTAGCGATGATAATGAAAATAGCAACAAAAAAGTAACGCACTCCGCGATCGTCATGTAAAATCTGATGTACTCTAGTCCAGCGCTTCGGTTTGGGGGCTGCCGACTTTTTAATTTTGTCGTGAAGCTCCCCGTCGAAATGGTGGCGTGTTTCTTTTTTGCCCACTTGCATAAGCATTATTATAGCTGATAGAAGATTCTCGTACCAGACGAGTCGATATTTCGACTATTCTGGTACGAGGACAGAGGAGCTGGAGGCTCCGCGGAACCCCGTAGTTTGTCTCAAAGCCCTCGAGCTCTGATAGAAAACCAGCCACACTTCACTCGTGGGTTTTTGTAGCCCATATCACGAAGTGCGTTTGCGACGGAGTCTGACAGAAACCTTCGGCCGTCTTTCATAGAGCAGTACTGCGTTTCGCCAACTGCACGCAGTAGACGAAGGGTTTGCTCTGGGATACCAACTCTGGTAGTTGAGCCCAACTTGCCGCATTCTCGGCTGATAACCATCTCTTTCACGAGAACTTCGGCTATTGCTGGGCCTTCCCTCTTCAGCTCATCGATAGTTCTGGAATCCTCCAGATCTCTGAGCGTCAGTGCATTGCTTGCTGTTCCTCCCATA
>CAYGHK010000067.1:0-2115 GCA_964349645.1 uncultured Candidatus Saccharibacteria bacterium
AAGTCAGCGATGTTCTTTTCAGCCTCAGCTTTGAGCTTCTCTGCATAATATTTGCGTGCTTCTTCGAGGGTAATTGTGTGAGGATCGAGCGGTTTGATAGATACAAATAGCTTGTCGACTACTATATATGGTCCGAAACGGCCAATATTAGCCTTGATCTCGACGCCGTCTTCGGTCGTACCAAGCAATCTTGGTAACTGAAACATTTCAAGTGCTTGTTCTAGCGTGACTGTATCTATCTTTGCGCCGCTAGGCATAGGTGCAAAGTCGGGTTTGTTGTCGTCATCCCCCGCTTCGCCACGCTGTAGCATTGCACCGTAGCGGCCATAACGTGCGATAATTGGTTTGCCAGATTTTGGGTCACTACCTAGGCTACGGCTCTGAGATGCATCGGCACGAGAGATGTCGGCGCTACTCTCTACTAGTTTGTGGAAAGGTCCATAAAAGTTCTGTAGTACCTCGACACGTTGCTTGTTGCCGTCAGCGATTTCGTCTAATTGGTCTTCTACATCTTTGGTAAAGTCATATTCCATTACTTCGCTAAAATGTTTGACCAAAAAGTCTGTTACGACGTTGCCCGTATCTGTTGGTACTAATTTGTTGCTGTCTTTGCCATACTCGACTGTTGGTTCTGCCTTCTCTACTTTGCCGTCGGTAAGCGTGAAAACAGTAATTTTTCGCTCGGTACCTTCGACATCGCCGCGCTCCACATAGCCACGGGTTTGGACGGTTGCGATTGTCGATGCATAGGTACTTGGTCGGCCAATACCCATTTCTTCAAGTTTCTTCACCAGAGACGCTTCGGTGTAACGTGCTGGGCCACGAGATAGATTTTCGGTTGCAGTCGCTTGCTTTAGTTGCAGTGAATCACCACTGTTAATGTCAGGCAGTAACTTGTCTTCGCCTGATCGTCCGTAAACTTTCAAAAAGCCGTCAAATACAACTATCTCGCCTTTTGCTTCTAGATTTTGGCCGGATTCGCTGGCGGCAATTGTCATGGTGGTTTTTTCTAGTTGTGCAGGAGCCATTTGAGATGCTAAAGCTCGTCGCCATATGAGGTTGTATAGCTTCTTTTGTTGCTCGTCAGCGCCAGCAGTAGATTTTGCGAAGTGGGTTGGTCGGATGGCTTCGTGAGCTTCCTGCGCGCCAGATGATTTTGTTTTGAATGTACGCACTTGGTGATATTTTTCGCCGTATTCGCTCTTTATGTATGTAGTCATGGCACTCAAGGCATCACCGCTGATATTTAAACTATCAGTACGCATATATGTAATATGACCAGCTTCGTACAGACGCTGCGCTAGGCTCATGGTGTTACGTGGACTGAGGCCAAGCTTGCTGCTGGCTTCCTGTTGTAATGTACTAGTAGTAAATGGTGCGCTCGGGTTGCGAGTACCTGGTTTTTTAGTGATATCGGCCACTGTAAATTCGCTTTTTGCGTATTCTTGTAGTATTTTTTCAGCTTCGTTTGCAGATTTGAATTTCACTGGAGCTTCGCTGATTAGTTCGCTACCGTCTTTTAGCGTAAAGATGGCTTCTAGTTTGAAGGTAGATTCTGCCTCAAAGTTTTCGAGTTCTCGTTCGCGCTCTACTATTAAACGCACAGCGACACTTTGTACGCGGCCGGCACTTAGCTTTGGTCCGACTTTGCGCCACAACACTGGTGAGAGCTCAAACCCTACTAGGTAGTCCAATGCTTGACGAGCTTGCTGAGCTTCTACTAGTTCTTGGTTTATGTTACCTGGGTTTGCAACGGCTTTATCTAGCGCTTTTTTGGTAATTTCGTTAAATACAATACGCTTGGTGTTTTTCGGATCAAGCTTCAATGTTTCGGCCAGGTGCCAGGCAATAGCCTCCCCTTCACGGTCTTCATCGGATGCTAGCCAGACTGTGTCGGCAGATTTGACGTCTTTACGCAGCTCGGCAACGACCTTCTTTTTATCGGCGCTGACTTCAAACTTTGGCTCAAAATTATTATCAACGTCGATACTGCCATTTTTGCTGGGCAAGCCGCGAATGTGGCCAATAGAACTCTTAACAACAAAGTCACTACCGAGGTATTTCTCGATAGTTTTGGCTTTTGCTGGAGACTCTACTATTACTAAGTTTTTCATA
>CAYGHK010000067.1:2215-3355 GCA_964349645.1 uncultured Candidatus Saccharibacteria bacterium
GGTTTGGTTAAAAACTACTGGATTGAGATTTGTTTTTTGCAGTAGTTCATCTCCATCTCGCACCCCAGATTGTAATAGCTGGAGGATGTCCACCTCCTCTGGTGTATCGCCCAAAATAAACTGCGTTTGCTCTGTTTTACTGGTTGGTGCGATAATATCTAAAATATCTTTTGTATCTGTTACGGGGGTTGCGCCTTGTTTTATCAGAGCATTACAGCCAGAGCTAAGAGGGCTGGTAATATTTCCGGGTACTGCAAATACCTCCTTGTTTTGGTCTAGCGCGTGGGCTGCGGTCGACAGAGTGCCTGAGCGCGTGGCGGCCTCTACTACCACTATGCCATCGGCAATACCGCTGACTATGCGGTTTCTTTCTAAAAACCTAAAAGGGAGAGGTGGCGTTCCGGGCTCGTACTCACTTAGTATTGCACCGTCATTTTCAACGATTTGCTTCGCTAAGGTTTGGTGATTCCTGGGGTATATAGTATCGAGGCCGTTTGCAAGAACTGCTATCGTGATACCTTTTGCCTCAAGTGCTGCTCTGTGAGCAATACTGTCTATGCCCAGTGCTAACCCACTAATAACTACTACGCCAGCCCTAGCCAAATCACCAGCCAATCTCTCGGTTACTTCTCTGCCGTATTGCGTGGGCTTGCGAGAACCAACAATTGCTATTGTGGGTATGTTTTTTTCGGGTAATTTTCCTAAAATATATAACTTTTTTGGAAAATAATCAATATGTAATGACCTCTGTAGATATTCTTCTTTATCTGTTGTTATTGTATTGATTTTCATAAACTAAGTGTTTTAACTGTTGACATTAAGTCAAATAAGTGCTAATATGGCATATGTTCAGCTGTCCTTTTGGATAGCTAGACGCACCTTATACCCCCTATTCTAACTGTACATTTGCTTTCAGTAAATGTACAAAAAAAGTTAGAGTGTCCGTGAGTGCGCCTGACAAAGTATCTACCCTCCACTTTTCAAGCAATTAAGCACTCGCGAGCACACTAACCCCTTTAACCAGCGGACCCCTACAAATTGTGAGGTGGGTCACGTTTCCGGATTACCGGAGCCTAGCGGTGCGTTGAAGGGCTAAATAGCGTCAGGCGATGCCCACCCTTGCCTGACGCTTTTTAGTTG
>CAYGHK010000068.1:0-3297 GCA_964349645.1 uncultured Candidatus Saccharibacteria bacterium
GGCGGTACCAAATTACTAGTCGGCGCCTTGCGCTCGTTACCCGCTGCCTCAATATCAGATAAAGTTACGCGTATTGTACTGCCAGGCTGTACATTACCACCAAGCATAGTCTTAGCCACTAAGTTCTCTACACTCCTCTGCACCACCCGACGCATAGGCCGAGCGCCCAGGCGTGGGTCGTACCCTTGTTCAACGAGTAGTTTCTTGGCATCATCGTCAACAACTACGGTAATTTTTTGCAGTGCCATATTTTTGTTTACACCAGCTAATATGAGATCTATTACCTGCAGAAGCTCCTCTTTTGTGAGTGGACGAAACAGTACTATTTCGTCAAATCGGTTTAGAAACTCTGGCTTAAATTGATTTGATGAAATAAGCTCATTTGTAAATTGCTCTTCAAATTGTTCTAGTTGCTCACCCGCCTCTATATGCTCGCGTATTCGATCGGCGCCGGCGTTTGAAGTAGCGACTATTATAGCGTCGCGAAAACTCACTTCGCGGTTTTTAATATCACGCAAAATTCCTTCGTCTAATACTTGCAACAAAGTCGTCAAAACATTTGTATGTGCTTTTTCAATTTCGTCGAGCAGTACTATAGAAAATGGTTGTTTCATAATTTGCGCTGTCAGTGAATTTGGATCATCTGCACCATCAGCAATAAGTCGAGATACATCATCGGCTTTTACATATTCGTTTAAATCTATGCGAGCTATATTACCCTCTCCACCAAAATACACTTCAGCAAGTGCTTTGGCGAGCTCAGTTTTACCAACACCTGTTGGGCCAAGAAACAAGAAAGTACCAATAGGTCTGTTTTCATTTCGCACTCCGGCTCGGGCGCGACGCAGCGCATCGCTCACTACCGACACAGCGCGAGTTTGGTTGATCATTCTTTCGTGAATTTTACTTTCAAGGTTGAGAAGTTTGTCTCGTTCATCTTGGTTACTTGCAACACCAACTTTTATGTTGAGTGTTTGCTCAATCGTATTTTGAACAGACTGAGCAGTTACTAAACCGTTGTCTGAATAGCCAGCTGCAGATTCTAAAAGCTTAAACGCGCGGCCTGGCATTGCGAGCTCATGCACATACCGCTCACTCAACCTATAGGCCTCTAGCAAAGCTTGGTAGGTGTAAGTAACTTTACGGGAAAACTCGGTGATTATGAGCTGATCTTGCATTACTTTTATAGTCTCTTGGCGATTCGCTTCACCAACTACCACTCTATTAAGTGCATTGGCTAAGCTGGGTTTTCTCTGGCTTATTTGCAGATATTTTTGCTCATCCATAGTCAAAATCATTCTTACTGCTCCGCCTTCCAATATCGGAACAAGTAAGTTGCTAATATCTACAGAAGCTACTCCTTCCTCAAAAAAGAGATGTGCGTCGTCAAGACAAATGATGACGTTTTTTGCCTTATAGGCTTCGACTAATATATCGTTCATAAGACCTTCGAGTTGACCGCGGCCTGGCGCGCTAGCGATAAGTGCACTTGGGTCGAGCATGATTACTTGGCGAAATTTTAGACTGCCAGGAATACTACTACCGCCATCAAGTAGCTTTTGAGCAAAAGCATGAACTAGAGTTGTTTTACCAGCGCCAGTTGGACCTATAAGCGCGATATTCTGCCTGCCTTTAGCACTAAAAGTCTGTACCATTTGGTCGAGTGCTGCGTTATGAGAATCTATTTCAACTGTTAGCAGCCCGCCTCTTTCTATCTGATCGCTTATATTTACACCAAATCGTTTGAGCAAATTCATATAGCCAAAAGCAAGGTCGCGACCGATCCCGCCAGTTCTTTGTGGTTTATTTTGAGCTGCTATAAGTTCTTGTAGGTGATGAAACCACTGCACTCCGTTTATTATGTCATCTTGCTCGAGCCTTAGATGGTTCAAGACTTGTTGCATATTTTGATGCGTTTGAACAAGTGCAGCTACTAAAACAACGCTAGATATGTAGTCGAGTTTTTGTGCTTCTTTGATATTAATTGCAGCTTGCCATACCTGTTCGGTTAGTTGAACATCGTTCGATGCCAACTCACCAAGAAATGTCGAGCCAATACCAAAACGAGCCGAGAAAAAGTAGCCACCATTTACTTGAGAAACAGCTTTGCCGATATCTTGGGGAGTCGGTTTGGGCGGTAAAAGTCCTAGTACTTTACCTTCGAGCTGAGCATCTATACTAAAAGCCTTTGCAGGAGGTAGGTCTTTAAGATGTAGTCTCCACCATATATAAAAAATTCCGGGTAGTGCGGCCAATGATATAACAAACCAGCCACTACTCGACTTTAGAACAATCAAAAGTATGGTGCCCAAAAGTAGAAGGGTTACAACTCCCGCGACTAAACAAATACGAATCGGGGTGCTAAATATTTTTGAAAATCTAGCATCGTGAGCACGGCCAGAATTATAATTAAAGGCGATACCAGCTGTCATAATGTCCAGCCTCCAATTGCGAGTATCAGCCCAATAATTGGAAGAAGAGGTAGTAGAGGCCACGACAACAATATCAAAATGTCTGCAACAACTTGTACCAGCATCCACAAAGTACCCGTTAGTATTAGTACTATACGAACAATCGCACCTACTACGCGAGAAAACTGCTTATCGAACCAGGCTTGTAACTTTACCTGAAAGTTACCGTCTGTACGAGAAGCTGCAGATATTTGTTTAAACGGAGCAAACAAACTACCTAGAAGTAAATCTATAGAAAAAAAGTCTTCGCTGGCAATAAGTTTTTGAACAAGAATCTGCCATACTTTCTTCCAGCCAAGTGTGTACCACCACGTTAGTATTCCCACGATAAACATATGCTCTATTGTAACACTTTGAGCCCTGTCTGCAGAGTAACAATATTTTCAAAATAAATTGACATTATATCAATATAGTCGTACTCTATGAATTAGAGCTTACAATCTACAGAAAGTTGGAGCTAGTATGAATGGAGTAAAGAAGGAAGAGGTAAAACCTGAGACAGAATCTGAAGATTCTCTCAGCAACTTCGAGGGTTTATTCCTCGTTGCTGGCGCATTTTTCGTCCTCATGAGTGTTGTTGCACTTGTAGGACTTGGAGTGGCCGCGCTTGTTTCTCAGTAGGAGCCCTTGTTTTTTTACCCCCATGCCAATTGGATCCGCATATCCAGTGTGGCGAAGAGTCTCGGTAGAGCTGGTGGCCGTCCGAGGCAAGCTACCCCGAAAGAGATTTAGGCTGAAGGTCCCCCCATCAGTCTTCCTCTTTCGGGCGTAGCTCTTTTTTTATTGAACGCGTATAATAGTCATAATACATGCGAAAAACTCATAC
>CAYGHK010000069.1:0-2802 GCA_964349645.1 uncultured Candidatus Saccharibacteria bacterium
TACCTTGATTGTCTATAACGATAACTTTGGCAACTTGTTTCATTTATTAATCTCCTTTTTCTGATGCTAGGTCTATTCTTGGCGCAGGATCTTTTGCATCGACCTACCCCTTGCTAGCTCGTCGATCAGTTTATCTAGGTAGCGGATTTCTCGCATGGTTTTTTCTTTGATTTCCTCTACCCGCACACCGCAAATCACACCTGTGATTTGTTTTCGCTTGGGATTCATCTTTGGAGCATCGGCAAAGAATGTCTCGAAGTCTGTTTGTTTTTCTATCTCGGCTTCTAGACTTTTTTGATCATGTCCCGTCAACCAACAAATGATTTCGTCGACTTCAGCTTTAGTGCGGCCTTTTTTCTCGGCCTTCGCAATGTACAGCGGATAGACACTTGCAAAGCTCATTGTATATATTCGATGTTTTGTCATTTTATTTATCTTTGCCGTCGAGTTTCAGAGTGTTTGATGGGTCGCTGTGTGCGGTGCCACTGTCTACATGCTTGTCACTGATTTTGGCGCCGTTTTTGATGACGTGGACTATTGCCATTGCGTGACCACGGCCTAGGTCGAAATCTTGTTTCAGCCAGTCGACGATTACGCCTGCTTTCGTCGCAGGGTCGTCATAGCCTTTTTCTTTCGCCATAGCGATAAATTCGTTCGGTGTTTTACCAGTTTTTTCTTCTATATTGTCTAGGTATGCTTGAAATGACATAATACATCCTGCAAATTTTAGCTAAAGGTTATTTTGCAGCTTTTTTGAGCTTTTTCTTCAAAAGTCGTTTGCGAGTAGCGCTGTGCCAGTTTTTGTGCTTTGCCATTTTGTAAATCCAATCTGTTTTAAGTTGTATTTATTATAACATAACACACGGTGCTATAATAAAAATATGAACACGATACAAATAATCATCGCTATCGTAGCAGGCTTGCTCTTCATATTCGCAGCACTTTTTGTAACTTTTACGTATGGCAAAAGCTTCTAGAAACTACTACTTTTCAGTTGATTGGTGAGGTGTTGCAATGTATATAGAGGTGTTAAACTTTAGCCAGTTGGTATAGTTGCCACACATCATAACAACACTTTTACCTATATCGTTGCGAACGCTTGCGGGGCGAACACAGCTTTTTTCTTTTGGACTAATAGCTTGGTGAGTCCACTCTCCCGGTGCTTTGTGCTCCCACTTTTCTACACGCATTTGGTGGTCGACTTGTCGGGAAAGATATAAGGTCGAAGGGTCTTCGTGGTCGAGCGACATACCAGCTGTTGGATAAAATCCGTAGTGGCGAGGCTTTGTTTTTTTGCTGTACAAACCATAACCTTCCGATGTTACTCTTTCTGTCTTCCAGTGCTCACCGTTCCATTTAGAATAGTAAACGGACGCGCCTCCGTGGCGAGGCTTTGCAGTAAATACAGTAGCAGGTTTGCCGTCTTCGTCTGCTGCAACATCCATAGTGTACAAGCGACCGCGACGATGCTTCGACATGATCATATCGCCTTTGCTGACTGGAATAGTTGCGTTTGAGCCTGCGATCTTCTCGCCGTCTGCTCGAAAATATCCCTTACCCGGTCGATATTGAAGGTAGTATAGACCAGTGCCAGTTGTGCCGGGGTTGTCTTGGTTATACGTCATAATCACTGAGTCGTTTGGACCTTCAGCATACTTCACGTAGGGACGCTTCTTACCTCTGGATTTTAGGAAAGTACGTGCTTTTGTCCAGCTTTTACCATTGTCGGAAGTGATAGACGAAGTAGGCTGCCAATTACCACCACGCCAGCCCATCCATATTTTTCCGTTATCTATTGGAACAGGGTTTGGGTACGTGTAGCCCATAGACCCAGGTGAGTTGGTCTTGAGGTAATGAATTGGACCCCATTTTGTAATGTCGTCAGGTTTTTTGGTGGTACGGTAATACATTCTTGATACGCCATGTTTTGGTAATGACCTACCAGAGTGTGGAGAATAAAATGCCATTATACGACCGTCTCTGCGTGGTAATAGTGAAGGATTGTTATGATCATCTAACCTACCGAGACTTGGGCCAAGTGTAACTGTTTTTCGTTTATGTGTGTCTGTATTGTACTGAGAGATTTGTACAAAACCTTTAAGTGCAATCCAGCCCGTATATATATTTTCGTTGACACGAATTGATCTGGCATCACCAAAAAAAGACCACGCACCACCATGTTCACCAGAAAGCCTACTGAAGCTGTACTCTTGTTTTTTGACCATCTGTGCGTCGGGTTGCGCAATAGGATATTCTGTAGTACTTGGCTCTGTCGACCCTAAGCTCAACGTACCTGCCGCAGCTATTACTGCAATTGGCCCAAGTAGCCGCCTAGCGATGCTAGGTGACTTGTGAGTATTCTTGTCTATACTAGTACCAGCCCCGTTTTCCGATGACTTTACTTTGCGAATAACTTTAACCTCATTATTTTTTATATTATACCATAATATAAAGTAATTTCATACTATACAGTGCGCTACTTTTTCTTGTTTTTTCGTTTCTCTCGGCGCTCTTTTGTATTGATTGCTGCTCTGCGGATCAACAAATTTGCGAACAAACCAATAATTCCTATGCCACAAAGTACGTAAAAAGTAGTAAATATTTTGCCTATATCGGTGTGTGGAGTTATATCTCCGTAGCCAACTGTTGCAAGTGTAATAACCGAAAAATAATAAGCATCTACCCAAGATAGTTTTTCTACAAAGTGATAAAAAACAGTGCCAATTGTGATCACACTTATAGCCAATACACCGGCCAATCTAAAGTACGCACGCACCTGCTTGATTTGTTTTTTGTCCATAG
>CAYGHK010000070.1:0-2718 GCA_964349645.1 uncultured Candidatus Saccharibacteria bacterium
ACGTGGGTAATTTGCATTTCCAAAGCATGAGCGTTAGGCAATTGCCAAGTATTTGCAAAACTGTCATACTCATAAGCATAAGAATATAGGGGTTAAAAAAACACATACATGCATGGTTTAGATATATTTTCTCAGCTTAGTCTCATAATCGTTTTTGTAACGGTGATCTCTATGATTGTTCACCAGCTGAAGCAGCCTTTGATACTAGGCTATATTTTAACTGGCATATTGATCGGTCCGTCTGCTTTTAACTTGCTCTCAAAAGGCAATGAAAGTTTTGAAGTTTTTTCCAGTATAGGCATTACGTTGCTGCTGTTCATCATTGGCCTAGGACTAAATGCCGGAGTATTTCGCAAGCTTGGTAAAGTAGTTCTACTAGTAGCACTATCGGAGCTGGTAGTCGTAGGTAGTGTTGGATTTTTCATCACCCAATCGTTTGGCTTTAACTTTACCGAAGCAGTGTTGATAGGACTGTGTTTGTTCTTTAGCTCAACTATTATCATCGTCAAAGTATTGTCTGACAAAAAAGAACAAACTCGCCTACATGGTCAGATCACAATCGGTGTGATTCTTCTAGACGATATCGTGGCCACCATTGCTCTACTGTTTGTAGCCGCTGGCAAAAATGGTTTTGAGGTAACTGAGCTTGGTCTGTTAATAATAAAGGGAATTATACTTGCGGGCGTACTGTATTTGGTAAGCTCAAAAGTTTTGCCAAGACTCAGCAAAATGTTTGCAGGCAGCCAAGAGCTTCTGTTTTTGTTTACTATAGCTTGGGGATTTGGTGTTGCTACGATATTTGAACTTGCTGGTTTTTCTATAGAAGTTGGCGCACTGTTCGCTGGTGTTAGTTTAGCCAGCCTGCCGTACAGCCAAGAAATGGCCTCACGACTGAAGCCTTTGCGAGACTTTTTCATTGTACTGTTCTTTATAACTTTGGGAGAAAGTCTAAACATTGGCAACTTGGCAGCTGGCATAGTACCAGCAATTGTACTTTCTGCAGTTGTAGTTTTTCTAAAACCGCTTTCGGTCATGGTTGGATTGGGGCTATTCGGCTACACAAAACGCACCAGCTTCAAGGCTGGTATTAACCTGTCGCAAATAAGTGAATTCTCTATCATACTCATTGTGCTGGCGGCTGGTACGGGAATGGTTAGTGCAGATCTATCGGCAATTGTTACGTTGGTTGCAATTATTACCATTGCGACATCGACTTATCTTATGCAATACGACAACCAAATATTACAAAAGCTCGAACAACGTTTTGAGTTTTTCAAGGAACGTATCACACGAGAAGAAGATGTTTCTCAAACTACTAATCATTCTTTGATATTGTTTGGTTACAAAAAAGGTGGTCACGAGTTTGTACGCACTTTCAAACAAATGCACAAAAAATATGTTGTCATCGACTACAACCCAGAAGTTATTGAGTCACTCGAACGACAGCGTTTACCATTTATATATGGAGATGCGACCGACATTGAGTTGTTGCGTGAAATTGGCATTCGTAACGCACAGTTGATAGTAAGTACAATGACGAACTTTAGCTCAAATGAACAACTCGTTAAATATTCGCACCGGGTAAATCCAAAAACAATCATCGTCTGTCATGCTGACAATTACGAAGAAGCTGTTGCATTGTATCGTCACGGCGCGACCTATGTAATGCTCCCTCACTATATTGGTAGCGAACGTATAAGTGCATTTATCAAAAAACATGGCACCAACCACAAGGCGTTTAACGAATACCGTCAGAAGCACTTGCTGAACCTTGGACGTACGGCCTTAAAGTAAAACCCCGCCAAGTTTTAAAAACCTGACGGGGTTACGCGACTACAAAGTCACGTTTTCTTTCGCCCACTCGAATGCTTCGAGTGAGCGTTCGCGAGCCTTCAAGGCTGCTTTTGGCGGAGTGTCTTCTCCCCACCATGCAGACCAAAACGGCTCATTTGGGTTGATGCACTCTAGGTATTGCTGGTGACGCAATTTGCCGTCCACAAACTTAAAGTTGCGTTGGACATAAGTTGGGCTATAGCCAACTTTTTCTAGAGCTTTGCTACTGGCAGTATTGCCATGCATCACTCCGGAATTGATTTGGTGCAAGCCAACATGCTGACACAAGTACCAAGTTCGTGCTTTGTGTATGGCAGATGCAATACCCTTCCCCCAAAGTTCCGGACGAAAGATTTGCGAGCCAGTAACTGTGCTCGATACACCGCAGTAGTGCGCGATGTTTGTAGCACTAGTCACGCCTATGACAGTTCTCTTTTCGCCGGCAACATTGTAAATGCCCCAAACTATAGAGTCTCGCTGTGTACGTACTTTTTCGAACCAGTCAAACTCGTCCTCAAGTACGGGCGCCATTGAAGTACCCAAAAAACGAGTAACAACTGCCTGCTGCATACCCGGAGATACAAACTCCTTTAGATCTTTCCTTGCGATAGGTGCAAGCTCAATTGTAAGCTTGCCAACCTTCATACGCATGATTGGACCAAATGCCATTTCTGGCTCCTTTCTTCCTTCAGTTTCCCGAAAGAAATGTTGTATGTGTACTTGATTTCGGATTTTCCGAAACCAGATCTGCCTCCAAGTTGTTCTTTATATAAAAAGCCTCCGTGACTTGGAGGCTTATCTCGTTTCAATAAATTGTAGTTTAAGTAGTTAAAAGATAAGCCATACCAGCAATGCCGTCATTCATAGTGACGATGGGCAGTGTTT
>CAYGHK010000071.1:0-2684 GCA_964349645.1 uncultured Candidatus Saccharibacteria bacterium
CACGAATCCGACGCTTTGGACGTACTTCTTGAGTAGATGACACAGCATCTCCTTTGTAGTTGTGAAGCCACTAACCAGATATATGAATACATCTGGACATGAGTAATATTATACCAAAAAAGTATTATTATGTCAATTAGACTATAAAGTCACTATGCACCACCTGCCTTGCTGTAGATTGAGGTTTTCTAGCGAAAAGTTACCAAAGTTTGTGCGGTGGAGTTTTGTTACCGTGTATCCTAAACTACCGAATGTTCGACGAATTTGTCGGTTGCGGCCTTCTTTCATTGTGATTCTGTAGCCTTTTGTGTCGAGTTTTTCAATTAAAAATTTACTAACACCATCTTCTAGTTGAATGCCATGGTCCGATATCATCTGCTGGTGGAGAGGTTCTAATGTTTTGTCGAGTTCTACCTCATATATTTTTACTTTGGAAAAGCTAGGATGTGTCATGCTATGCGAGAAATCACCGTCGTTTGTCAGCAAAATGATGCCAGAACTATCACGATCTAGGCGACCCACTAGTTTGAGGGGATGTAACTCTGGCGGCAAAAGAGAGTAAATTGTAGGACTTTCTCCCTGTTTGTGACGTGAGCTGACATAGCCTACTGGCTTGTTGAGTGCTATATATTGAAGCTTAGAGGTTTTATCTAGCTTTTTACCACCCACCTCAACCTCGGAGGATTCGTCAATTTGTTGCCCAAGGCGTGCGACCTCTCCATTTACTTTAACTGTTTTTTTCTCAATTAAAGTGTCTGCTTCACGGCGTGAAACACCTAAAATAAGTGCAATATGCTTGTTAAGACGAGTCATTGATTTATATTATAGCTTATAGCTGAGGGGGCGTGGCTGGAGTGTCAGTATGTTCATCTGTAACTGGTGCTACAGGAGGTGGTACGCTTACTGCTGGATCTGGTGCAGTTGGCGGTGTTGTAGCTGGCTGATCATCTACAGGTAACGGCGGTGTAACTGGCGTTGGGGCGACAGTGTCACTGGCGGCTGGAGCTGGCGGTACTGGAGCTCCCATTGAAACTGAACCTGCTGAGTCCATAGGAGGAACTGCAGATGAAGCTCCGTCGGCTACATTCTCAACATCCTGTACAGTAGAGGCAAATTCTTTGTCCATAAGTTCCCCAACATCAACGTTGCTCACTCGTGGGTTGTCTTTTAATGGTTGAATAACACGGTCGCCTAGCCCACTTGGGCGTGCGCCGGTGAATGGTGCAGTTGGCTGAGGTATAGTTGTTGCAGCAACTTCTGATACAGGCTGGTCTGGTGAAGGCGCCGCAGCTGCAGGTATTGGTGCAACTGGAGCTACAGGAGCGGGAGCAGCAGCTGCAGGAGGTGTTGTTGCCGGTGCAGCACCTGGTTTGTCGCCAAGAACTTGGTGTACGGCTTTAACAACATCTTCAATACCCACCTGAGACTTAACTAGGTACATGTCTGCTCCAAGTTGTTCGCCACGTTTTCGTTGTTCGTCGCTAGATAGCGCGGTCATCATGATAACTTTAATGTCTTTTGTCTCTGTTGTAGAGCGTAAAATATCGAGCATGTCGAAACCACTAATTTTTGGCATCATCACATCGCTAACAATAAGATCTGGGCGGTCTTTTATTGCCATTGCTAGGGCTTCTTCACCGTCGCCAGCAGAAACAATATCGTACCCTTCGGCAAGTAGTCTTACACCATATATTTCGCGTAGGCTCTTGTCATCTTCGACAAGCATAATTTTTGTCATATTACCCCCATTTTAAATGTTACTTTGCAAAAATGCTAGTGCTTTTTTTATTTCACCACTACTACATCAGGTCGGCCGGTGTTGTTTCTATCTTGCGTGTCGCCTCTTCGTGAGATAAGCGTACAAATTCTACAAAAAAGGTACTTCCTTGGCCTTGCATGCTTTCAAGCCACAACCGTCCACCCATTGTCTCTACTAGTCTACGACACAAATACAGCCCAAGTCCAGTACCACCTATGTCTCGAGTGTCAGTATTGTCTACGCGATAGAATTTTTGGAACAAATGCACCTGATCTTCTTTTGGAATGCCGATACCGGTGTCATGGACTGATAAGACGGCCTTAGTTGCGTCTCCTGTGATGTCTATGGTGACATTGCCCTCTTTTGTGTATTTTATGGCGTTTTCTATAAGGTTACTTGCAACTTCTCTCAGGTGATCGTTGTCTACATCAACATAATAAACTGGGTTTATGGGTCGGCCAGCTGAAGTGCCTTGCAGAGTAGGCTTAAACAATAGTACCAACCCTTTTGTTTTTGCTTGTGCGTCGAATGTTCGAACGATCTCACCAATAAATGCAACTAAATCAACAACCTTAGGTGTGTTTTTAAGACGTCCATCTTCAACTCGTGAAATGTCGAGTAGATCTTGGAATAGACGTCCAAGGTGTTGGATGCTTTCATTAGCTTTAAGTAGGTAATCACGAGCTTTTGCGTCAATTGTGGCTGTAGCTGGGTTTAGCGCTAGCCCCAGATATCCTTCTATTGTTGCAACTGGTGTGCGCATTTCATGGCTGGCGGTAGATATAAATTCAGCCTGTTGGCGCTCTTCTTCTTTTTCGTGGGTAATATCGCGGAAAACAATAATTGCACCGGCTCCGATTTGCCCAACCGGCGAAGCCGAAACAGATATCAACAACTTTTTGCCCGAGCTGGTTTCTAGCTGTAG
>CAYGHK010000072.1:0-2660 GCA_964349645.1 uncultured Candidatus Saccharibacteria bacterium
GCAACTCATCTTGGTGGCAATACAATTCACGCTTGGAGTGGTATTGGTATTCACGACGAGCTACCAAATAATTTCTTTACACGTCTTTCAAAGTCGAGAGCAGACACTATAAAAAAAGCCGATGTGCTGGTACTCGACGAGGTGTCGATGCTGCATGATTATCGTCTCGATATGATCAATACGATTGTAAAAAAAGTTCGCGAAAATGACGCGCCCTTTGGTGGTCTGCAAGTTATTTTATGTGGCGACTTTTTCCAGCTACCACCTGTAACGCGCGGTGATCAATCTGCTGCTAAGTTTGTTTTTAGCTCACAAGCATGGCAAGAGCTCAAACCAACAATCGTCTACTTAACTGAGCAGCATCGACAAAATGATGATGGCTTTTTAGACATATTAGAGGCTTTAAGATCTGGTGATATCCGTCGCCGGCACGCAGAAAAGTTGCTTGAAAGAGTGAAGGTTGATTTGCCAGGCGATGAGCCGACGGAGCTTCATACACGTAATGTAGATGTTGATAAGATAAATATCAAAAAACTAGAAGAACTAGAGGGCGACGAAGTAACATATCAAATGCTAACCACAGGTGGCGATAATTACGTCGAAAGTCTTAAAAAATCCTGCCTAGCATCAGATATCTTACGACTAAAAAAAGGCGCGTTAGTTATGGCAATCAAAAACTCTCCAAACAAACAATATGCAAATGGTTCGCTCGGTAGAGTTAAAGCTTTTGAAAAAGGAACACTGTATCCGATAGTTGAGTTTAGGAATGGCAAAGAAGTTACTATGTTGCCAGAAAGCTGGGAGCTACGTGATGGTGATAAAAAACGGGCAGGCTTAACTCAGGTGCCGCTAAGATTGGCGTGGGCTATTACAGTTCATAAAAGCCAGGGCATGACACTAGATGCGGCCAGAATAGACTTGAGTCGAGCTTTTGTTGAGGGTATGGGATATGTAGCCTTATCGCGTGTTCGAGGGTTAGAAAATCTTACACTAAATGGTATAAACAACATGGCACTAAGGGTGAATAATCAAGCACTAGAAATTGATAAATCCTTACGCAAACAGGGGAAAGAGGCGAATAAAAAATTTGCACATTTGCGAGACAATGCGGCAAAAAGATCAAAAGTTCGAATAGCGAAAAAACCTACATCTGGCTGGGCTGAAAAGATAGCAAAAATGCGTCTAGAAAACCCAAATGCTTATCGACCTTGGACTAAGATCGATGACGATATATTAAAAGAAAAGTTTCAACATGGTCAAAGTATCAAAAAACTAAGCAAACTACTTGGTCGGCATGAAGGATCAATCAAGATAAGGTTGCAAAAACACTTTGGCGAAGACGTAGTATCTTAACGTCTAAGGCGAATTACTTTTAGGCGACCGTCTACAATTATATTTACTCCAAAAGTTTGACCACGAAACTCAAGATCGTGACCAGATGTTACTTCTTCAACTTCACCTTGTAGTTTTTTTGCTTTCTTGAGTGTATTTATGAGGAAATCACGTTCTTTATTTGTGTCACTATCTATCTGGTGGGTAACTTGAAAATTACGCATACGAAAGGCAATCAGAGAAACGTCGTGTGTCGCTGAAGCTATCCATACTTCACTGGTGCGGTGGCGGAATAATCGCATAAGATTGTGCCAAAAATCATGATGTTCATCCTGTTTTTTAGGATTTTTTAGTTTCCAGAATCTTACATGGTGCCTATGTCTAGGGGAGGGTGAGTCGCCATCTTGTATTTGAAAGCCAATATCTTGTGAACGTCCAAAAAGGTACAGTCGGCTCATAGTTGCTTCCGGGTAGTGATTTCCGCGGATGATAGCTAGGGCTGTTTTTAGGTTGTTGGTAAGAGTCCCTTTTGCTGAAACAGACCAGCCCGCAGATTTCATTGCTTTTATCAGGTGTGATTGCGACCGACATACAACTGCAATGTTTACTGGGTCAGATGCCCATCCATCTCCAGTAGTCACATATACTGGCAAGTGGTCGGGCTTTATTACTACTCGCCAAAGCCTTATTAGTACCGGTATACCAATATATGCAACAAATAAATAGGCAATTAAGAAAACCAGCCAGCTGGGGAAGTATTGGTCTAAGTATGGAAAGCCTTGATCTATAACACCAAAAGCTAAGGTTACACCAAGTAAAAGTATCAAAAGCCGCCATATTATCCTAAAAGAAATGCCTATCATAAGATGTCTTTAAAGTATAACATCTTTGTAATATTGACATACCATAATGATTATGCTAATATGAATATATTATGAAATCAAAAACAAAAAATAGCACTAAAAAGACAAGTAAAGCGTTTGCAGTTGGTAGCCACGAAGGCCAGATATTTGCGAGCGTTCCGTACACACAGGAAGATTTGAAAAATTCGTTACTTATAATCTCAGTCCTTATAAATATTTCACTGTTGATTTTGTGGGTACTTACACAGTTGCGCGCAGACTACGCCTATCAGGTTGCTCTGACTATTGTCCAATAGGGCATAAGGTTGTTGTAAAAATATCCTGAATAGCATTTGAACTGAAATTTAATTTGTATCTGTTAACATAAGCATTTTTCCACAAAACTGTGGAAAACTAACACTAGAGTTACAAATAATGGGTATTTTGGGTATTGCAGTGGGTACAAGTGGGGAGTAGACTGGTTTC
>CAYGHK010000073.1:0-2626 GCA_964349645.1 uncultured Candidatus Saccharibacteria bacterium
GGACCGAGAGGTCGAAGGTTTGAGTCCTTTCACCCCGACCAATTAAAGATACAGCCTTTATGGCTGTGTTTTTAATTGGATGAGTGAAATGACACAAACCGTAGGTTTGGCGTACGAGAAGCGGAGACCAAAAAGAAGTTTACTTATTTTTGTCGAGCATCACAGGGAGGAGTCTCGATTTATCGAGACGATGTCCTTTCACCCCGACTGTGACAAAAGTCGAAGGTTTGGTGTAGCGAGGATGCGCGCAGAAGTTTACTTCGAGCACGCCGCAACGAAAAAGCAAAGCGCTGTTTTCACCCCGACTGGTAAATACATAACCTGGTGTCGCTGAAAATATACTGTTATCTCTGTTACATTAGATCACTTGTGGTAGATTGTGCGACACCCCACTTACTTGTTAATAAGTAAAAAAATGGTAAAATATATCTTATGTCTAAAGAAGTGGATGCGCTCGTTATAATTGGTCATAGTCATATGATTGTTGATGAAACCCCTCGCTATAACCACGAGGGCATCGCACAAGGCCTATGGTATGTCAGACACGGTGAGACCAAATGGTACAATGATGAACCTATAACTGAAGAAGATAAAACAAACCTCTACGCTGGCGAGATTCTTTTGGAACTAGGTGGCCTAGCTGCAAGTCGTTACATGCAACAAGCACAGGAAAGATCGCAAGAGCCAAATCCTCTTAGAAGCGTTGCTCTAGATCTACTTGATGAAATATCTCCACTTCAAGCAGGTGAGGTATTACGCCCAGACTTCGCTGTAAAATTGCCGTATATTGATCGTATAGGGCAAGAGCTACCTAATATATTTGATGCAGCACTTACGGCAGAGCCGTCTATCGAAGAAGAATTAAAAGAAAAATGGGCTCAAGCCCAATTGATTCACGCTCAACGCGGCAAGGTTGCAATTATAGCTTATGATGCTGCAGCTTTGCTTGAAGATCTTAGTAAATTAAAAATAGATGAAGTAGCGCCTGACGAGGTGGGGTTTGACGAAAACCTTAATGTCACAAGCCAATCACATAACCTTCGCAGTCTTATAGACCGGACTGATGCGCAGGCACAACTGACAGAGGTTCCTTATTATCAAACTTTTAGTAGTGCAAGAAAGAATGAGTTAGAATTGCTCACAAGCGCGTTGGAAGATTTACGATTTGTCAGTCAGGCAATTACCAAATAAAAGCAATTAGTTTACTCAGTATTAGTGGGAAATGCGAAAATACTACAACAAATCCTGAAGAAGAATCTAACTCAAATTCCCAAAAGCAATCGAATCCTTCGCCACACCTTCAGTACCCAACATAGTCGCTGGTACAAGCGCAAATTCTCCATAACGATCGTTAACTGCGTTCATAGTATTAGCAACCAATAGTCGGTCAGATATCGCTCGCCCGTTTGTTATGAGCGCGAGCTGTTCTGGGTGTACTGGCTCAAAGCCAAAGGTCGTGACGTGTACCAAACTCACTAACCCACCATGCGGTGCGTGCTCATCGAGTAGCTGACGGGCAGCACGAAATACTTCCTGCGCTGTCACCATGCGAACCGAAAGTTTATGTGACTTGTGCCAATACGGTGAACGAACAAACCTTAGCCCTACGTGTATACCACCAGCACTCAAATCTTTGCCGTGCAAACGCCGTGCAATCTTTTGTGAGAGTTTGTACAAAATAGGGTCGAGCTGCTCATGAGTCAGCTTTTCTTTCATAGCAAATTGATGACCTATCTGCCCTAGCTTTGTTGGCTTGTCGTCTATCTCGTGACCACGAAGCCGCAACCACCAATAGTGGCCGACGATACCACCAAAAATTGCTCGCAACCTTTGCCTGTCGGCTGCAAGAAAATCCGTCACATTTAATATGCCGGCGAGTTGCAGGCGAGTATTGTAACGACGATTTATACCAGGAAGATCTACTAGCTCAAGCTTGCTGTACACCTTGAGCATATTTTCCTTGTTAATCTCATCTAGCCCATCTGGTTTGTGAAGGCCCGATGCAAGCTTCGCCAAAAAGCGATTTGGACCAATACCAACATTGCAAAATACCGCTTCTCCCAATACTTCGTGCACGCGCTGTTTTATTTGCCGGCCAATGTCTTGCAAAGTTTGCCCTTTGTAATAGCTCAAGCTCCCGCTAAAATCTATGACAAATTCGTCGATACTTTTGGGCGTGATGTTGTCGGGACTGGTGAATTCTTCCAGCACGCTACGAAACCTTTTGTGTGCTTCGCGGTATTTCGGCGGATCGACTGTACATATGTGAATGTTCGGCGCAATTCTTTCTGCCTCCCATACACGAGTACCGAGCTTTATGCCAAGTCTTTTTGCCTCGTAACTAGCTGCCAGTATGATGCCGCCGGGACTGTCGTAAGCCACCACACCTACGGGGTCTCCCCGCCAGTGAGATTTTGCCTGCTGCTCTATAGTGGCAAAGCACGAATTGAGGTCGATATGCATTATGAGCGGCTGAGCTTGGTTAATATGTAGCTCTTCTACTGACATGGTTCGTATTCCTCTAAAGTCCACTGCAATCTACCCGAATGAAAGGCAATTTTAAAATAGGTTTGCTCGTCGATATCGGTCAGCGAAAAATGATGCACGGTGTGATAGCCGTCCTTTG
>CAYGHK010000074.1:0-2604 GCA_964349645.1 uncultured Candidatus Saccharibacteria bacterium
GCCGGTACAAATAAGTACCGGCTTTTTTATTGCCAAAATATGAGATAATGAAGTATATGAAAATTGCATTGTTGGGTTATGGTATTGAGGGGGAGAGTGCATACAAATATTATTCGAGTATATATTCGGGTGCTGAGTTTGTCATATACGACAACGCTGAGGTGCCAAAATACGAAATACCTAAAGGTGTAGAATTTGTTGGCAGCGCAAAAGACTTCCATGATATCGACGCAGATATAGTAATAAAAACTCCTGCAATTACTCCAGAAAACGTGTCTTCTCGAGGTAAAATAACTTCTGTAACCCGTGAGTTTTTTAACGCTTGCACCGCACCAATAATTGGTGTTACCGGCACAAAAGGCAAGGGTACAACTTGTACGCTGATTGCGAAAATGCTTGAAGCTTCGGGCAAGAAAGTTTGGCTGGTTGGCAATATAGGCAAGCCCGCGCTTGATATACTTAGCCAAGTTCAAGAAGGCGACGTTATTGTTTATGAACTTTCAAGTTTTCAGCTTTGGGATATAGAGAAGTCGCCCGAAACTGCGGTTGTACTTCTTGTCGAGCCAGACCATCTCAATGTACACAGTTCTATGGAAGATTATGTAAAGGCAAAGGCCAACATAGCTAAGTACCAAAAACCCAGTGACAACATGATATTTCACCCCAGCAATCTTAGGAGCCAAGAAATCGCCCAACTTTCTCCTGGCAACAAGCAGCGTTACTGCACGCCTGAAGGTGCTTATGTTAAAAATGAAAATATTATAATAGCCGATCAAACAGTATGTTCTGTAAGCGATGTTGGATTATTGGGCGAGCACAACTTAGAAAATATATGCGCTGCGGTAACAGCTGCGTGGCACTATACGCAAGATATTACTGCAATTGCAAAAGTTATTTCTGAGTTTGAGGGCTTGCCGCATCATACCGAAAAGATTCGTGAACTTAACGGTGTTATTTATTATGATGATAGTTTTTCTTCCGCACCTTCAGCAACTATTGCGGCTATAAAATCTTTCACCACTCCGGAGATAGTTATAATAGGGGGCTCAGAAAAAAATGCAGATTTTGACGACTTAATTAAAGTCATAACTAAACAAAAAAACATTAAAAAAATAATTCTTATGGGTGAAACTGCACCTAGTATCGCTAAGCTACTTGAAGAAGCTGGTGAAGCTAGATTTGAGTTAGACCAAACAAAAGATTTCACAAAGATTGTTTCTAGGGCTAGAGAAATTGCAGAGTCCGGTGATGTAGTACTACTAAGTCCGGGGTGTCCAAGTTTTGATATGTTCAATAATTTCACGCACAGAGGCGAAGAGTTTGCTAGGATAGTGAGTGAGTTATGAGTAAATTTATATTTGAAGGCTATAGCTTCAATAGCGGCAAGGCACGATTTGTCTATAGTTTTGAAGGCGGTCAAAAATTTGCAGAAGAAGTAGAATTTACTAGCTCAGATCATCAATATGATGAAAAGTTGCTTGAAAGAGCGCTGTTTTTAAGCTTTATGTTGATCGGCACTTCTTACTATAAGACATTTCCAACAAGTGATGTTCAGGTGCTACCAGGACAGTTAGATCAGTGGCAGGTGTCTTTTTTTAATACTGTATATCAAGAAGGCTTAAGTCAGTTCGCTTTTGAAAATGATATAAAGCGCGGTTCTCTTGCGTGGTTTAATGTATCTGCCGAGCTTGCTGATATACCAGTTATTAGCTACAAAGACAGAGGTACATTAACGCTACAGAGCGGCGGTAAAGATTCACTGCTAACTGCGGCTTTATTGAACAAATCATATAAAGACTTTACGCCGTGGTATATAAGTAGTTCAGAATCTCATCCAAAAGTACTGGATGAACTCGGGAAGCCACTTGTTTTGTCACATCGATTTATAGACCACGAAGCTTTGAGCAAGGCGAAAATCGACGGAGCGAAGAACGGGCATGTGCCGGTTACTTACATAGTGCAAAGTCTAGCTTTAATACAAGCAATACTGCTAGGCAAAAATAAAATTCTAGTTTCGATAGGTCACGAAGGCGAAGAGCCTCACGCTATTATTGACGATTTACCCATAACTCATCAATGGTCGAAAACATGGTCTGCAGAGCAGTTATTTTCACAGTATGTTGAGCGCTATGTCTCACCTGATATCATAGTCGGCTCACCACTGAGAGGTTTTAGTGAGCTGTATATTGCAGAGATGTTTGTCGACGAATGTTGGGAGAAGTTTGGTCATAGCTTCAGTTCGTGCAATGTAGGAAACTACAAGCAGGGAGCGAATAACATAGAACTTACTTGGTGTGGTAATTGTCCAAAATGTGCGAACTCGTTTTTGTTATTTTCTCCTTTTGTTGAAGCCGAAGAGCTCAAAAGCTTGTTTGGAGGACAGGATTTGTTTAGTGCGCCAGCCCTGCAGGAGACATTTAAGGGACTGCTCGGAATAGACGATGTTATGAAGCCTTTTGAATGTGTGGGTGAGATAGACGAACTACGTCAGGCTTATCACATGGCACAATCTAAAGAGCAATACAGCCAACTTTCTTTTGGTGTACCTAGTTCAAATTTTGACTACAAAGCTAAATATCCCTCACAAGATATCGCTATTTGACA
>CAYGHK010000075.1:0-2601 GCA_964349645.1 uncultured Candidatus Saccharibacteria bacterium
TCTATAAGATTGCGGGGAAAGCGTATGTAGGTGTGCTCGATCTCGTTGTATGTAATTTTGCTGACAGTCAAAGCGCCGATGCTTTCGGCATAGCCCAAGTTTTTTGCATCGTCCGGGTACAGGCCAATGATTATTTGTTTGTCAGCGTCTTTTCCTTTTTGTGCCAAGTTTTGCAAAAGAGACTGACTTGCCGCAGAGCTCATAGGTAGATTCAGCCCTAGCGAGTCGTTTCCACATATTGCTCTAGTAGGTTGCGTAGCAAAAAAGCGCGCCTCGCCTACCCATACCACCGTGGAATCTTTTGGTAGTTTAGAGCAGATAGTTTGAGCTTGATCTAGCTCTGGTACGTATAGTTTGCTCACAACGAATGGGTAGCTTACAAATAGCGGGCTGGTGACCGACAATGTTGCTAGTATTGTTGCGGTCATTTTGAGGTCTATTGTGTGTTTGCGCCATTTTGTTTTGTTTTTTTGGTACATATATTCAAACGCCAACATTCCTAGCAATATAAATCCGGGAGTGATTACAGGCAGCAATCGCCTAGTTGCCCACACTTGATCGCCTGTTATGTTTGGGTTTAAGAGGTACAAAAATGACGAAACCACCAAAACCATGATAAATGGTAAGAGTCTTTTGTCGTTTTTGCGCATGAGTTGCAACACAACCATTATTAGCCCCACTACACCGGCAATCATCAATATTGGGCCGATGTACCAAATTATCCAGTTGATAGTTTGCTCTGAAAAAGTTCGTGGAGACAAAGCTACTGCCCTGTCTTGCAAACCTATGTACCAAAGTGGCCTTGAGGCTAATACTACGAAAAATCCGCCTATAAGTACGCTAAGCAGCCAGACTCGCCATTTTCTAGTAGTTTTTTCTAGCCATTTGAGTATGTTGAAACGCCAGTTCAAAGGCACGGCAATAACTCCAACGACTACTAGCCCAAGCATCAAAGTAAGCTCTTTTATTATTAGTGGGTAATGCGCTTGGTAGTAAGAAGTCGAAAGCAAAACAATGTCGAGCCAGCCTAGGTAGCCGCCGATTACCAGGCCACCTACCAGCCACGCCACGCTTGCCAAAAGTTTTGTTTTGTCTTTTTTTTGCGCAATCATCAGCAGGCCTATTGCCGCCAGTTCTATACCTATGAAGGCCAAGTATGCGTCTATGCGTGTGAGTGCCGATACGCCTATTACTAGTCCTGCCAGCCACCATTGCCAGTACTTTCTCTCGTTCATTGCGCAGTAAAGTAGTGACAATCCGCCGAACAAGAAGGCCAAAGTTAGAGGTTCTGTGTAACTGTCTCGTGACATAAATATCATTGGCAAAGAAACCGCCAGTGTGAGGCAGGCCAATGCTGCCCATTGTGGTTTCATAAAAAGTCTGCCAAAGCCATAAAAAGCCAGCAAGGCCATACCGCCAAAGGCTATATTTATGCCAAGTATGCCCTTCATGCCAAAGATCTCCCCTACCAATGTTTGTAGGGCGGGTAGTAAGTGTGCGCCTTGGGCGTGTAGTTTTGTACTGTCACTTGGGTTTGTACTGTAGCCGAGGCTTTCGGTTTCAATACCCGGTACAGTTAGCGCATCCAGAGAGCTGGGTTTTTCGATGTTTAAATTTTGGTGGTTGCTTAGCCATATGGCTGCGGTGTTGTAAGTTGCTGGGTCGCGGTTTGTAAATATATGCTGTGAAGCAAAAAACAAATTTGCAATTACCCAAACAGCTACTCCTAGTAACACCAAAATATCAAAAGGTTTAGCTTTTGCCAGGTCGTTTTGTGTGAAGTTTTGGCTTACAAGTTTGTGCGCATAGTATGCAGCAACTACTACAGGGAAGAGCCCAGTAAGTACTATGAGCAAAGGCTCAAACCTACCTATCAGTAAATGAAAAATAGCTACAATACTAAAAGCCGCTAGTCCAGCAGGAAGCGTGTACGGCAGTGACTGAAAAACCCTCATTATACCCATCATCTAGTTTTATATTATAGCAAAGCTACCCACTTTAGGCTTGCAGTCTGGGCTTGAAAGGCGAAAAGCCGCCGTCCCTTTTCGGGACGACGGCTTATGCGACGCTTGCAACTCGGTATTTCTCGGTTGTGTCAGCCATCAAGATTGTTGACGGGCTGTCGAGTGATTGCTTGAGATGAATTTGCTTACACCATCTGTCGTAGGTGAACTGGTCGACAACCGCAATCACGGTGGCCGACTGCTCCTTGGGTGCGATGTGGAGTAGCTGTTCCATCCAAAGTTTGAATGACACGTTTGTGAGTGGAACCCAGTTTTCCGGTGCCACTTCCACATCGTAGCCGCTGAGTTTTTCAACGATTGCATTCACTGTGTGGACATTGTCTGGGTATCCATTACTGCAGATAAAAACAGGCTTTCCTGTAGGCACCTGCAGTCCGAGGTTGTTGAGAATGTAAATCATCTCTTCCCTCAGGTCGGATGCAACAAACTCTCTACCGATGTTGTAGTTGAACGCCCAAAGCGGGTTGACGCTTCGAACGACAAAAACATTGCGTCGCTCTTGTTCGTTTTTGGATTTTCTCCAAAATCGATACAAGTTCTTCTCCCTTCTTTCGAATTGAATAAGAATAGTGTTATT
>CAYGHK010000076.1:0-2552 GCA_964349645.1 uncultured Candidatus Saccharibacteria bacterium
CTAGTTGATCGATAATAATAGGCACAACAGCAAAAACAAATACAAACCCAGCACCGACTACAATAATATACGCAAGTGCCGTAGCGCCGACCCTACTTTTGCTAGGCAAACGCTTGGCAATACCGGTAACTGGAGTATTGAGTGCAATTGCCAAAAAAGCGGCAATAACGACTAGCAATATTGCCTTATAAGCAAGATATACAATCACCAAACTCATCAAAAAACCAACCATCACTAGCCAAAAGCGAATGAAGGTTGAAGTTGGAACATCTCTAGATGTATAACTACTCATAACTAGATTTTATTATACCACGTCCATGACAGTGTATAATGGTCATTATGATAAAGCATAGGCTTTTTAGAAACAATGGGTTTACAGTAGTGGAAATGCTTATAATGCTAGCTGTAATCTCCATACTTGCAACTATAATTTACGGCGGCTACACTGCTTACCAAACAAATGCATCCAAAACCCAAATCTATACTACTATCGACTCGTACAAAAAATCTCTCAAGTCTTATTCACTCGAATACAGGTCCTACCCAAAACTATCGACTTGCTTACCTCATAACTCCACTTGCTGCACATCATACGTTGGAGACATTAGCACCATATATTGCGGAACCAATGCAGACTCGGGCGGAACGCACAATATAGACACTACCGGCACAACAGGTACCAATGTTTCAAAATACATCCACAGTCAAACTCCTCGTCTACCAGTATTCCCGTCATTCACTGACTGTGTGCCTGGTCTGATGTCTACAGGACCTTGCAAAGCCTCAGCAACGGTGCCAAATGTAGGTATAGCATATATTTCCAACCAACCAAACGGTAAGTACACAAGCACCGAAACGTCACTCACCGGAAAAGGCTTTTTAATCTATTACGTCTCCACTAGTTTCACCTGCAACTCAAATAATGTTATGACTCTGTCTGGTGCAAACTTGGTATTTAACGATAGTGCAACCTACACTAGACAGGTCGGCAGCTCCTTCCGTGAATGTATAATTGGACTTAGAAGCTAACTATTTTCTAAACGGCTAGCCACGGTAGCCCAGTCAACAACATCCCACCAAGCAGCAACATAGCCGGGTCGTTTGTTTTTATAGTCTAGGCAGCGGGCATGGTGTGCTACAATATATATCCATGATCAAGCATAAACACTTTTTACCAAAAGGTTTCACGATAGTAGAGATGCTTGTAATCTTGAGCATTATAGGTATTCTCGCCACAATTCTAATCTTGGGGTATGCAGGCTACCGCGAAAAAGTCTATCAAACCCAAATTATCACAACTGTCGACGCATATTCAAAGAGTCTAAAAGCATATGCTCTGGAATACAGAAGCTATCCAAAAGAATCTTTCTGCGTACCATCAGGAGCCAAATGCTGTGCCTCACATAACTTCGATCCAACATCAGTCTGGTGTGCATCAAGTGCACAAGCAGTCGGCGACCACAACTGGCAAACGGGGGCCGATGCTAAAGTGTCTAAATACGTTACCAACGATGCCCCTAGCTTTCCTGTCGTCGCTAGCTTTCCTGATTGCACCAGTGGGATCATGATAGGACCGTGCAAACCCACAAGCTCTATACCAGCCGCTAGCATAGCATATATGTCGAATGTAACCGGCACCCCTAATTCTAATTACACAAGCACCGAGCCATCAGTCAAAGGTAAAGGTTTTTTGATTTACTACATAGATAAAAAATACACCTGCGGCTCTAAAAATGTCATGACACTTACACCAGGACAAGATTTGGTATTTAACAGCAGCGCCACATACACCCGCGAAGCAAGTACCTACAGAGAATGTATCGTAGGGCTTAGAAACTAGCTATTTTCTAAACGACTGGCTACAGTAGCCCAGTCAACAACGCTCCACCAAGCCGTAACGTAGTCGGGTCGTTTGTTTTTATAGTCTAGATAGTAAGCATGCTCCCAAACGTCCAGTCCCAGGAGGGGAGTGATGCCTTTAAAAATAGGCGAATCTTGGTTGGGTGTAGTAGTAATTGAACAATCGGGCAACAGCCACACCCAGCCACTACCGAATACACCCAGGGCTGCAGCTGTAAATTGTTGTTTAAACTCATCAAAGTTTTCGTACTTTTCGTTTATTTCATCGAGGAGTCTACCGTTTAGTTCGCTACCTCCAGGTTTCATGATTTTCCAAAACAGCGAGTGGTTGTAGTGCCCACCGCCGTTGTTTCGCACAGCTGTACTAATATCTGCAGGCAGGGTATCGAGATTTTGTAATAATTCTTCAATTGACTTGTTTTGCCAATCTGAAGCACTTTCTAGCGCTGTATTGAGTTTGTCAACGTATGTTTGATGATGCTTACTATGATGCAACTCCATAATATCTGCACTAATAGCAGGGCTTAAAGCATCATACTCATAATCTAACTTAGGTAACGTAAACATCTTTAGCCCCCTTAATTTATCTACATCTAGTATAACATCTTGCAGAGGTGATATGATATAATCTGATAACGCACCGATGGGGTGTGGCCAAGTGGTAAGGCATCGGTTTTTGGTGCCGACATTCG
>CAYGHK010000077.1:0-2522 GCA_964349645.1 uncultured Candidatus Saccharibacteria bacterium
GTGAAGGTGGCCGAACTGTAGGTGCTGGTGTAGTAACCAAAGTTACTAAATAGTAAGTAACTAAAACTTACAAATTAAAAAGAAGCTGCAATTTGCAGCTTCTTTTTTTAGTAAAATATATTATCCCTCGGTTTTTTTAGGTCCATACTTTTTGGTAAAAGCTAACTGAGCTTTACTAATGTCTATATCAACTTTACTAGGCATTTTTTCGTCGGATATAGCCACCTCGCCATCAGATGTAAATTTGATTGTAGTCGCTCCTTGCAACTCATTATACTTGTCAAAATGTAGTATAGATATGCTGGCAGATCGTTTTGGTGTTTCGTATATAGCAATTGTATTGTGCGTACCTGAAGAGCTTCCGGCAGTGTGATGTATTACTTCCTGGCCATCTTTGCTTACAACCTTTTTCAATGGGAGGTTCTTGTGTAAATGCCCCTTAAGTATCAAACGAGCACAACCACGCATACTTGTTTCAAAACTAGCTTGAGGCCTGTGTACCATGACAATAGGTCTTTGAACATCTTCTTTTGCAGCTTCACATGCTTTCTCGGCAGTTATGTGCCCCTGCTTGGCGTTTAGTTCATACATTTCATTTGTTTTTTCTTCTGGTGTTGCTTTCCACTTAGAGCTTGACTTGTCCTCTGTAACTATAATGTCGCCAATTTCAGTTTTGACTTTGTAACCATCATCTTTTGTAGGGGTGATAACTTTTGGATACGAATCAATATTAATGAAATCCTTAGGATCGTGGTTTCCAATGGTGTTTATTATTGTAGATTGTTTGTTGCCTTTTGCTATTGCTCCACGAAAATCCTTAAAACAGTTATTTTCATAAGGCATAGAGCCACCGTTTGTAAAAGTATCGCCTGTATTAAGAATCAGGGACGGCCTAAATGCTTCCACTACTGGGGTGAGAGTTTTTTCATACATAGCGTAGTTACAGTGAGCATCCGAAATGTGCATTACAGGTCGTAGGTTGGGGTTGTTAATTAAAGACGATTTTTTTTCACTATATTTTTCAAACTGCTCTTCAAAGCTTCTTTTTGAAATATCTAGAGATTCGTTAACATCATTCTTGTAGGCAATGAAAGCTTTTGCTAATTTCTCAGGGATTTCTGAACCCAAACCTTCCATCCAGGCTCCTTCAAGTAGCGGGCTTTTGTTAGTGAGCTGTTTTGGCATTGGCTTTTTGATAACGTTTTTCTGCACCTCATTAGGCCCTTGAAGTGTATTTTTTATTGCATTTCCAGTAGAAAAAATTGCTGCTGCTGCGCACAAACCCGTTAATATTTTAGTTCTCATTCGGGATTGTCTAGCTTTTTCTCGAACATAAGGTAAGCCACCGTTTTTCTTGATATGCTTATAAGTTGCCACAGAAGCAGCGAAAGTAGCTGTTAGAGCAAGAGCTCCTAGAGTAGCGCCAGTGAGAAGTCTATTAACCAATGCTTCTTGCATTGGTTCGATAATATTAGGTTTGTATTGTGCGGCAAGTGCGGAAAATTCTTTTATAGCTTTGGGATCTTCAGTAGATGCATTTATGGTGTTGATATCAATATTAACACCGGTATGAATAGTTTTTAACAAGCCATCAATCGCGTTTGGAAAGTGCATTACAGAGCCATACTCAACATTCAAACCTTGGCCACCAAAGTCTAGCGCAACCTGGGCTTCTATTTTATCGCTAAGCAGTACTTTGGCTGGGGACTCCTGATTTGCCCTTGCTGCACCTAAAGCAGCACCAGTAAGCATAACTGGAGTGTAAATTGCAACATCCTTAGCGACTTCTTTATAGTCAATATTCCTAAAAAAGCGCCTAGGATGGTACTTAAATACTTCTCTATTCATTAGTATGATTATACACTATTTTATAATAAAAAGCAATATTATCCTACAAAGTAAAACACCCCGCCATTCCAAAGGAACAACAGAGTGTTCGACTTAGCGGATGGCGGGGTAGTAGGAGAACTGTCTACGAAAACCTGACAGTTATGTGCAAGTAATCGTCACTGTCCCAAGGTTGCTCGTTTTGCTTAACTTCAATGTCTACAGCGTTTTTTTCAAACACTGCATCGAGCATTCCCAGGAGCTGTGCGATTCGTCTTTGATCACAGTCTCTGTCATCAAAACTTACATCTAGCTCAGCCATGTGAATGCCTGATCGGAATTGCTTCCTGATCTCACATATCACTTCGCTATACAGCCGTTCGACTACGTCCGGTTTTCTAGCCTGGGACTTTCCTCTGAATTCGATGTCTTCTTTGCTGAAAACATCCATGAATTTAGACATGATTTCCTCTCTAGGTGCTATAAGAGTTTTAAAAAACTTATATACTTACATTACTATAAATATACAAATAAGTCAAATATTTAACAAAGTAAAACACCCCACCATTCCAAAGGAACAACGGAGTGCTCGACTTTGGTCTGACGGGGCTAATAAAAGCCGACTAACTGTATGAGAACAATGAACTCGCGTGTTCGGAGCGTGCGTTGGATCTCCTTTATGAAGATATCTCTCG
>CAYGHK010000078.1:0-2518 GCA_964349645.1 uncultured Candidatus Saccharibacteria bacterium
GTGACTATGCCAACGGTATACCACGCGAAAAATGTCATCAAAGTACAAGAGCATACCCATTCTTATTAGCGGATCATTACAACATACCTGTCGCGGATAAGTTTGAGACAGTTGCGTGTAGTGGCGCGCAGATTGAAGATATCTCTGCGATTGGTAAATATGAAGGGCAAGCCAGAGGGGGCGGCTCTGACGGAGGGGAGGCAAGGCTAGCTGAGTTATCTAATAAAAGCCAACTCCAGAGCGATGCGCTTGAGGAGTTTATACCAGGTAGGATAAGGCAACTACATTTTATTAAGGAGTATAAACCAGAGGTTATAACGATAGGTGTTGGAGGTAATGATGCTGGTTTTGGTGGAAAAATAAACTCTTGTGTAAATCCGGGTTCTAGTCAGAGAACCTGCGAATGGGCTGAAAGTAAAAAAGCATCGCTTGGCATGCAGATAAAGGGTGAATTTGATGACTTAGAAGCTCTTTACATCAAACTTAGGACTCAAGTTAGTCCAGAAACTAAAATTTATACCATAGGCTACCCACAGTTCATTACAGATATAGAGCCTGCTGCTTGTGGTTGGAATACTGGCGCAGTAAGTAAAGAAGAGCGAGAGATGATAGTGCGAGCTACTGACTATATGAACGATGTGATTGAAGCAGCATCAAAAAAAGCTGGCGTTCAATATATAGATATAACAAATGCTTTGCAAGGTGGTAAATTATGTGAAGACGGTCAAGAATTTGTTACAGGAATATCAAACTTTGGTAGCCAAGAAAGCTACCACCCTAATTCGCACGGAAATTGGAAAATAGCTCAAAAATTAAAACAATTTTTTGGGAGCAGTATGAAGAATTACTCGGGATATCCTGTGGATGGAGATAATAGTGTAGTAGCACCAGATTCACTCTATTTTTCAGAAGCGGAAGGTGATGGTATTAAAAAATCAAAGAATGTACAAATGTCTAATGAAGTGAATAGTAAGAATAATCAGCAGTCTCAAAAAATAAAACCCTTCACTTTGAAACCAAATTCTACAATAAAACGCGAGCTACACTCAGACCCTGTTGATCTTGGAGAGGTGATAGTAAATGAAGACGGGAGTTTGGATACCACTTTCACTATTCCGAACAGTACTCCAGTAGGTTATCACACGCTCATTATTACGGGCGAATCTTATTCAGGTGAGCCAATTGAGCTCACGCAGACTATTCTCGTGACAAGTGACAATCCCAATGATCTCGATGAAAATGGCATCACAGACATAGATCAACCCTGCGGAGCATTCCTAGAGGCAGTCAATGTGGATGAAGATTTCGATAATATCGACGACGCTTGCGACCCAGAAATATCCGAAGCTAACCCGTACCGTGTTCGTAACGGCGACAGTCAAAAAAACGAAAATCCAGACTATATCTACATCGAGCGCAATGTGAGTGTAAGCACTGTTACTGGCATTTCAGGAGATTACGATCCAGATAGCGATGGTTGGGCTATAGTTGCGCAGAGTACGAAGCCGCAAAATGCAGGCGTACCAGCCCACTTCTGGATAGACGATAGCAAAATACCACACGTAAGTATCCGTAGTGGTGATAGGGGGTGCGTTCAATTTACACCGCGCACACTCAAAGTAGTCGCGCCAAACAAACTCCGCAAACTAAAGACAGAAGCAAAGAATACTAATACCTGTCGTTCTGATCCAGCAAGTGACGATATAGATAATGATGGGATTCCAGACAATCAACAAACACTATACAGAGCTCGTAATGGTGATATCTCAAATAACGAAGATCCGGACACTATTTATCTAGAACGTAATTCAACCTCCGCCGAAGCCCAACTCGGCTTCTCTGACTACCTTCACTCAAATCCCTGGAACTTACTCGCTACCAGTCATAATGATGCAACCAAAGCAAACTTTGTTAAACTAGTTATGGTTACGAATGAAGAAGATACAAGAGTTCCTACCATACTAGCCCTTCATACCAAGACTAACAACAAAGGCAAAACCATCATCACTTGTATTGCCCTACAGCCACAAAACACCAATGTCATCACTATCAATAACCAAGATAGAAAACTAAAGAAAGTAAACATACCAGAAGGAGAAGGATGTGAGTAATACTAAAAAAAAATCAATAGACAATCTAGCCGCAATACAAATATTAGAAGTTTTTCTTGTATTGTTTTGGGTATCAAGTTGGCTCGGTGGGTATATTAAAGAAAATCTATTTTTGTACTACAACTTGATATTAGTTTTAATAATGATTATTGCAATATTTTTAATAATAAAAAGCTCAAAATGGTTTAAGCTATTATGGTGTCTAGTACTCCTAGCTTCAATAGGCGGAAGTGTATTAATGTTGATATCTTATAATTTATCTGTTAATCTACAATACTAGTAAATATGTTTGTCTTTTTATCTCGCCATACTCACATTAAAAAGTACTACGAGCAAAAAAAGTTATGTACACCTCCCGCATAGCCTTGCAGTTGCAAAATGCCAACATCATAAGAATTTCTCTATTG
>CAYGHK010000079.1:0-2515 GCA_964349645.1 uncultured Candidatus Saccharibacteria bacterium
AGCAACTATATCGATTTCACACAGTTTTGTACGCCAATTTTGCTCGATTATTTCAAAACCACGCCTGCGTAAGTATTCAGCAGATGCAGCTTCGGCAATACGACCCGAAGTGCTAGAAACTTTATCGACTTTTGTAGCAGTTACTTCCATACCTAAGGCTTTTTTAACAGGCGCAAAGCTGAGTCTGTGGACTTCACTTGCCCCATGTAGCTGCAACGCTGCCAAGTGCGCTGCGGTACCATAACCTACGTGCTTGTCAAAGCTGTAATCGGGGTGTTCTTTGTGTATGACTTCACTCATATAATAGTCTCTGGCCACCTTGGCAATAATACTCGCGGCCGAAACACTTGGTATCAGTAAATCGGCTTGTTTTAATGTCGTCACCTTTTCGTTTTCAAGCAGATTTACAGTACCGTCAATTATAATCTCGCTGTATTTTGCGTCGATATCTTTTACAGCCAATCGCGCCGCCATATTAAGTGCTTTGCTTAGACCTATGCGATCTATAGTTTCAGCTGAAACCCAACCCAAACCTATAGCAACAGCTTGTTCTTTTATTTGTTTTGCTAGTATATTTCGTTTTTTTGATGTTAGTTTTTTACTGTCGGTAAGGCCGTCTATTTCAGCCCCTCCGAGTACAACTGCACCGACAACTAACGGACCAGCCCAAGCTCCACGACCTACTTCGTCAATGCCTAATATCATTGTTTTAGTATAGACTACTAGACCGAATCATATTATCATTAGGTTAGTTCTGAAGGCAGTAGCTTTTGGATAGAACCTCATACAGGGAGATAAGGCTCCTTGATCAAAAGAGTGTATGCGACTGCAAATAGTTTCGGCCCCTCGAGGCCAAAACAATGTCCGAATACTGTCGCTCGAAAAAGCCGAGAACTACGAGCGACCATATGTTCGGCAACTCACGGCGAGTAGTACGACACGAAGTCTATGCTACTCGCCTACGAGTCTTTTTAACAGCGCGACATGCAGCAATTCCCAAGCCAGGCGATGAGCCACTATCGCCGGGGTACGTCGTTGCTGCGTGTCCAAAGCCAGGCAGACGGTGTGGAGGTTTGAACCTTTTCCTTCGCATCGTCTGCTAGTGGCTCCTTACCTCACGGTCATCTCTACATTGAGATGGCCATTTTTATTATTTCTAGTTAAATATACGTTTTTTGTATAAAACACAAAAAAAGTGTTTACAACCAAAAACATAAGGTCTATACTAAATATTAGTTAGAGTTGATCGCAAGATCCTCAACGCACCAACACAAAAAGACAAGAAAAAGCTTAGTTTGAGGCAGGATGCCCCAAAAGCTTGAAGAGTGTATCGCGACGTCACGAACTGATCGAGTTTGCTTGATCGGAGTATGGATTGCGCGTGTTATCTCTTCAAGAAAAAAGGTAAACCCTCAAAGCCAATAAATATCACACGTAGTGTTCCCTGCCGGGGTTCATTGATCGTGATATTTGTCTCGTACGAACATGTACAGCGGGTGGCACTTTCGAGTGCCACCCGCCATGAGGCTTTTTCTTGTCTCTTTTTTTTGTTAAAAAAAGTATTGACAATTACATATGTTTGTGGTAATATAAGATATGAAATCAGGTAAAACACCTGATAGAACATTTAATCGAAAAGGAATTGGTTAGCGCGTACTCGTATTTCATAAAATGCGAAGTGAGATTGCAACCGTTTTCCCGACAAAGAGCGTATGCGCACGGAAGTAGAGGTACCCCCTCAGAACTTACCAGTGCCAACGCTTGAGCGAGCGCTCTGAACTCTTGGCCTTGGGCCATCAGTAGAAGCGACCGTTCATCCACCTCTGCGGGTGGCGCCATTTTCCGGCGCCACCCGCGAGGGAATCACTTTTCGATCATATTTTATTGACTAACTAAAAAACGCCCATACAAATGGGCGTTTTTCTATTTGTAAAAGCTTTATTCTTTAGTCTCGGAGTGGCGAGCTTCTACTTCAGCTTGTTTTGCTGCTAGCTCTGCTTCTTCAGCTGCTTTAGCTTCAGCTTTTTGCGCTGCTGCTTTTGCTGCCTCTTCCTTTAGGCGTGCGGCTTCAGCTTCGGCCTTAGGGTCATGTACATCATTAACAGCAAGACGGTCAAAGTCGGTACCTTTTAGGCGCGCACTCTTACCGCTACGAGCACGTAGGTAGCTGAGGTAGTTTCGGCGAACTTTAGATCGACGAACAATTTCAACTTTTTCTACTAGTGGGCTATGCAGTAGAAAGCTCTTTTCAACACCAACACCACTGGCGATTTTACGTACAGTTATACGGCTAGTGTGGCTGTTTTTGCGGTCAGTACGGATAACAACGCCTTCGAATACCTGAATACGTTCTTTGTTACCTTCTTTAATCTTTTGGTGCACTTTGACTGTGTCACCACTACGAGCATCAACAACAGATGGTTTCATCTGCGCTTTGTTTACTTTGTCGATTAATGCAAAACTCATAATTATTCTCTCTGATTACTTTTTCTGACTCAATTAGTATTCAACTATA
>CAYGHK010000080.1:0-2474 GCA_964349645.1 uncultured Candidatus Saccharibacteria bacterium
TCTCATCTGTTACAATCAGTTAGTTACGCACTCGATAATTATCAAATCGAGTCATCTTATGAAAAGGAAATAGAGAGAAATTATGGCAAAGAAAGTTATTGGCAATTTAAAACTACGCATCCCAGCCGGGCGTGCGACTGCAGGCCCTCCTGTAGGTTCAACCCTCGGTCAATGGGGTCTAAACATGATGGATTTTATAAATCCTTTCAACGAAGCAACAAAAGACCTTCAAGGTAAAGATGTAATTGTCCACATGGCAATTTACGACGACCGTAGTTTTACATGGAAAAGCCTCGGGCGACCAGTAGACGACCTTATACGCGAAAAAATAGGCATTCAAAAGGGTAGTGGCAAGCCACACAGCGAAAAAGTGGGTAAAATCACTCGCGCGCAACTAGAAGAAATTGCTGAAGTAAAAATGGATCAACTAAATGCTATCGACATGGACGGCGCCGTAAAAGTAATCGCCGGTACAGCACGCAGCATGGGCGTAGAGGTAGAAGGCTAATGGCAAACGAAGGCCTAAGTACCGATGTGCTTGTTAGCGCTGCTATAGAAGCAAGCAACCCAAGTAACACCGGTCAATACGTAAACCTTTCCGACCGAGAAAGGTTCAGACAAGTTTCTTTAGACGCACTAGAAGAGCATCAATATGCTGTCGATAGAGCAGAAGCGCTATTTGCCAAACAATCTCTTGAAAGTCAAGTTGCACAGATAACACTGGAATAATTAATTAATGTGGGAGGCCGAATAAGCCGATCGAACCACGAAAGGAGTCATACAAATGGCAAAGAAAGCAGAACTACTAGAACAAGCAAGCAAACTAAAGCTTGATGTAAATTCAAAAAACACTATAGCAGAGCTAGAGGCAGCTATTGCATCTGCTGGTGCGCCCGTAGAGGAAGCACCTGCAAAAGAAGGAGTTGCCAAAGCTGGTAAACGAAGCGAAAAGGCTATCAAAGAAGTTGAGGAAAAGTTAGAAAAAGAAGCTCGCAAAGTTTCAAACGACACGTCCCCTAAAGACGGTGCCGAAGCAAAAGCAGAGAAAAAAGGGCCAAGTCCAGTCACTCGTCCTCTTGTGCAGCGCAAAGGAAAGAAGTACCAAGAGGTCGCTAAATTAGTTGAGAAAGAGAAATTATACGCTCTTGCCGAAGCATTAGAGCTAGCATCCAAAACAAGTCCAAGCAAGTTCGACGCTTCTGTGGAAGTACACGTTCGACTTGGTGTTGACCCACGTCAAGCCGACCAAAACATTCGCTCAACAGTAAGCCTCCCTCACGGAACAGGCAAAACTATTCGCGTAGCTGTGTTCGCTCCATCCGACCAACACGAAGCTGCCAAAAAAGCTGGTGCCGATGTAGTAGGTGAAGATGAATTCCTACAACAACTCGACAAAGAAGAAATCAACTTTGACATTCTAGTTGCCACTCCACAATTTATGCCACGACTTGGTAAGTACGCACGTGTTCTTGGCCCGCGTGGTCTTATGCCAAACCCTAAAAGTGGAACAGTATCTGCAGACGTAGCAAAAGCTGTCAAAGAAGCAAAAACTGGTAAAATTGAGTACCGCGTCGACAAACAAGCTATTGTTCACACTGCAATCGGCAAAGTATCTTTCGGCAAAGACAAGCTTCACGAAAATGCAAAAGCATTTCTAGATAGCCTGCAAGCTCAAAAACCTAGTAGCATCAAAGGCGCATACGTGCATACTATTACTGTTACCACTACTCAAGGTCCTGGTATCAAAGTTTCAGTCTAAACATTTACCCGTATTTTAAATATGGAATCGTACAAATGGCTTACGAAGTAGCAGTACGAACCTCTTAGGACGTCCTGCAGGCTTTATTAAGTGTGTATGTTGATGAACTACAGACTTAATAACTGAAGCGGGAGCACGAGCATATATGTTATACGACTTCTTTTCATAACGACCCAAAATTTCTACAAATTCAGCAGCTCCAGCTTTTGGTATATCTGCTATCGACGCTGTGTGTTTTTTTGGCACAAGCATTAGGTGATCAGTAACACTCTGCCCATCCCAAAGTGAATAACCAAAAATATTCCGTATTACTTTAAAATACTTAGTCTCCTCGACCAATTGGTCGCTACCTTTTTCAATTCTACAAAAAGGGCAACCTTTAGGTTGAGACTTGAGGTGCTTCTTGTATGTAATTTCTTCTTTTCGAGAACGAGTTGCTGTCATTTAGTTATTTGTCCGCATTTTCGGAGCCAATTATTCGTTTGGTAATTGCAGTCGTACTGAACCTTCCACCAAGCAGGGAGTCTACGTAAAATTCGTGTCCTGGTAGCACTACAGCTTCTAAGTCTGTAAAGTTCGCACCCTCAGGTCCTTTAAGTCGATCTATGATGTCCTGCGATTCGTAATAAACAGACCAAACATCCGGGTCTACAAAGTGAGCTATCGACAAAATATCATCGTGTGGCGTATCGACAAGCTCCTGAGCCACGTTGTC
>CAYGHK010000081.1:0-2436 GCA_964349645.1 uncultured Candidatus Saccharibacteria bacterium
CACAAGTTCAATCCTTGTCGCTGCTACCAATAAAAAATGATCATCGAAAGATGGTCGTTTTTTATTGGTCATATGACATAATATCTACAAATGGCTAAGCAAATCCACACAATCATTTATGTTACCGGTCTTGGTGATAGCAAAGCTAGGTTTCAAAAAAAAGCGGTAAGTAGCTGGCGTATATTTTCAGTGCAGCCTTTGTTTTTTCAAACAAAATGGGCAGATGCTAAACCATTTTCTGAAAAACTTGACCGCCTTCTTGGCTTAATAGATGATTCAAACAAAAGGGGTCACAAAGTATCTTTAGTAGGGGTGAGTGCAGGTGCAAGTATGGCTTTGTCTGCATTTTCGTTGCGCAAAGAAACAATAAACGGAGTTGTATGTATATGCGGTAAAATTAATCGACCAGAGGCTGTCGGCGCCCCGTACTTTATTGAAAATCCAGCGTTTCACCAAGCAATATTTGGCTTGCGTCAACATATGGACAAGTTGGGGAGTAAGGATAGGGGAAGAATATTGTCCATCTCTCCCCTGTTTGACGAAACCGTTGCAGTAAAAGATACAAAAATTATAGGAGCAAAAAATGTTACGTCCCCTACCCTATTTCACGTACCCAGCATTGGCTTGGTGATTAGCTTGTTTTCATTTTACCCAATAAATTTCCTTAAACGTCTTAAAAGCAGAGTAGAATAGAGGTATGAATAAAGGAACTCTCACCTTAATGGCTGGTATATTTGGTGTACTTGGCGCTTATATACCAATATTTGCTGGTTGGGACCCGACTGGGCTTGGCGGTCTGAGTATACTCGGCGGACTTGTTGGTGGTTTGTTTGGAATTTGGCTTGGTGCGAAAATTAGAGTATGAAAAACCCTCGACCAAATGGCCGAGGGTAGTTCTTTATATTGGCTGCGGTAATACATCGTCACTGCCAAGTTTTTCTCTTGTTTTTTGAGCAAAACGCTTCAAGCGTTCCGAAGTTCGCTTGAACAAGCTCTTGCCTCCGCTTTGTCGGTCGATCAAAAAACAGACCGATATGTAGCTCAGCAAGTACCCCGTTATTGTGACGAAGTCAAATGCCGAAGCGTTTGACACATTAAGTAACAGGAGTGCTGTCATCACGCCAAAATTAAAGATATGATGAAATATCAGCTGAGGAAGGCACACCATCTCAATCGGGAAACGATCACCATCAAGAGCTCTCATTTTGTTTGCCACAGCTGGTAGGTAGAAGAATTTACCAATATTAATCAAAGGCATGATTATCCAGCCAAAGAACAGGAACCACATGCCCCACCCAGCTGGTACACAAAGAGGTAGACTAATCCAGAACAGTACCTTTGCCCAAAAGTAGTTGTCTCTCCCGCTAACTTTGCATAGCCAGACAAGCGGGAAGTGAAATGCGCTTGCTGCCGTCACGTGGATCAACAGAAGAGCGAGGAGGATTTTTTGAAGAAACCTCATGGCTTGTTGATCCTTTGCTGTAGAAGATATAAAGAACGAAGCCACCCGGTGGGCGACTGTATAAACTATTACATCATATATATAAAATAATCACAAGGTTCATTTTGAAAAAAATAGATCTATAATATTTCTAGTGGATAAAATAGAAGAACTTGTAAAAGGCACATATATTGTGGCTGTGTCTGGCGGTGTCGACTCGGTGGTTTTGCTAGATTTGCTAAGTAAACAAGCAAATTTGAAACTTATAGTTGCGCATTTTGACCACGGTATTCGTGAAAATTCTGCGACAGATTCGCAATTTGTACAAAAACTAGCAAAATCTCTAAACTTACAGTTTGAGCTAGGTTCGGCAAAGCTAGGCAAGAACGCCAGCGAGGAGCAGGCGAGAGATGCTCGGTACAAATTTTTAAACAAAGCTAGGGACAAGTATCAAGCCGAACAAATCATAACCGCCCACCACAGTGACGACATTGTCGAGACTATTATCATCAATCTAATTCGTGGCACAGGCTGGCGAGGCCTTAGCTCGCTTCGTAGCACAAAAAAAATTCTGAGACCTCTTCTGGGTTATACAAAATCTGACATCAAAGAGTACGCAAAGTCACATAATCTGAGCTGGGTAGAGGATAGTACAAACCAAGATCTTAGGTATCTTAGAAACGAGATCCGACAAAAGCTGGTAACTAAAATGAATACCAAACAGCGCGAGCAATTCCTAGGGCTGTATCAGTCACAACGTAGCTTAATGGATCAGATAGATGCCCATACAACTGAGATAAATACCGATCGCAGGCACGATTTAATAATGTGGCCTCAGGAGGTTTCAATAGAAGTATTACGTTCTCAACTTAAAATTACCCGTCCGCAAGCTCGGCGTGTATTGATGGCAATCAAAACCGCCAGGCCGGGAACCGAAATGGAAATCACAAAAGAAAAAAGCCTATTATTTACAGACAAAACAGTATCTACCGTGG
>CAYGHK010000082.1:0-2419 GCA_964349645.1 uncultured Candidatus Saccharibacteria bacterium
ATAGCAACGGTTGGTAGTTTTTTACTCATGATTTGGTTTATTATAACAGAGGTAGCGATAAAAGTAAAAAGGCGCCCCCGAAGGGACGCCTGGCGCAGTTTAGGAGCTGCGTCTCCAATGGTTCATTCTCAACGTGGAGAAGAGTGCCATCCCTACTGTGTTGCCTCTACTTTTGTTTCCGTAGCGGAAAGCTTGTCTGCTGCGACCGCATAGGTGAACCCACCTGACATCACATTGAATATGGTGACCGAGATCACCATGATGATATCGATACCTTCATCTGTCTGATGGTGTCCCGTTTGCCATGTATTGAAGTAATTCCAATACATGTAAAGCCCAATGACCGAAACTATCCAGAGCAGCGGTGTCAGTATTCTGACGAGAACTCGCTGCGGAGTTTCGGGCAATGTCTTGTCGTAAAACAGTGTTCCCGCCAAGGCGATGAGCACAGGCAAGATAGCTGTTACACCCACAAGCACCTTAAGCACGAGTGGTGACATATTCAGACCTCCCTTTCGTTTGATACGGGTAAGAATATGTATATAATTATGCTACAAAAATGTAACAAAGTCAATATAATCTAGAAATAAAAAAAGCACCTTGTGTGGTGCTAACCGAGGGGGCGGAGTCAAGCTCGACGCCCCCTCGGATTCTACTCACTTCCCTGGTGACAGGTAAAGAGATGGGAGGCTCTTTACGACTTTTTGTGTCGTGTCACACGTACCAGCCGTAGCCTTTGCTAGGTCATACGGAGCGACACTACGACTTTTCCCGTAAAGGGTCATTGATGCGTAGGCGCTGTTGTAGTCGACGATTGCTCCTATGAACTTCGCCTTGTTAGCAGGGGTGTTCTTGCCGCAAAGCAGAACTGACGCCTCTATGGCAGTCTTCTTGACTTCAGCGCCTTTCTTTGTGCCCTCGTTGTCGCAACCCGTTAGGGCAAACACAAGGAACACTCCAATGGCGAGAGCCATGATATTGACTTTCCTCATTCTTCTTACGTCCTTTCGAGTAGGATACAGTACGCAAGACTAATGTATAATTATACATAAAATTGATAATTTGTCAATTATAATTCTATTTTGCAGAACTCTTTAGGTTTAAGTTGGAGGTCGTCTAGGTGGAAATTGCCAAATTGTATTCGGTGGAGTTTTGTTACCGTGTATCCTAAACTACCGAATGTTCGACGAATTTGTCGGTTGCGGCCTTCTTTCATTGTGATTCTGTAGCCTTTTGTGTCGAGTTTTTCAATTAAAAATTTACTAACACCATCTTCTAGTTGAATGCCATGGTCCGATATCATCTGCTGGTGGAGAGGTTCTAATGTTTTGTCGAGTTCTACCTCATATATTTTTACTTTGGAAAAGCTAGGATGTGTCATGCTATGCGAGAAATCACCGTCGTTTGTTAGCAATATAATTCCTGAGCTATCGCGGTCTAGGCGACCGACAGTTTTGAGCTGTTGTAGCTCAGGCGGTAGGAGTGAATAGATAGTCGGGCTTTCACCCTGTTGTTTACGTGAACAAACATAACCAACTGGTTTATTTAGAGCGATATACTGAGCAGTACTGCTAGTTGCGATTTGCTCTCCGTCTACGACGATAGCTGCATGATCATTAGGTTGTTGACCTAGTTTTGCAACTTCGCCATCGACAGTTACTTTGCCTTCGTCAATCAAGACGTCAGCTTCGCGACGGGAAATGCCCAAAATACGAGCAATATGTTTATTGAGACGAGTCATTGATTTATATTATAGCTTATAGCTGAGGGGGCGTAGCTGGAGTGTCAGTATGTTCATCTGTAACTGGTGCTACAGGAGGTGGTACGCTTACTGCTGGATCTGGTGCAGTTGGCGGTGTTGTAGCTGGCTGATCATCTACAGGTAACGGCGGTGTAACTGGCGTTGGGGCGACAGTGTCACTGGCGGCTGGAGCTGGCGGTACTGGAGCTCCCATTGAAACTGAACCTGCTGAGTCCATAGGAGGAACTGCAGACGAAGCTCCGTCGGCTACATTCTCGACATCTTGCACAGTAGAGGCAAATTCTTTGTCCATAAGTTCACCAACGTCAACGTTACTCACTCGCGGATTGTCTTTTAATGGCTGAATAACACGGTCGCCTAGGCCACTTGGGCGTGCGCCGGTGAATGGTGCAGTTGGCTGCGGTATGGTTGTTGTTGCGGCAACTTCTGATACAGATTGGTCTGGTGAAGGCGCAGGAGGTGTTGGTGCGACTGGAGCCACAGGTGCTACTGGTGTCGTTGCTGCAGGAGCTGCTGGTGCTGGCGCAGCGCCAGGTTTGTCACCAAGAACTTGATGTACGGCTTTAACAACATCTTCAATACCCACCTGAGATTTAACAAGATACATGTCTGCTCCAAGTTGTTCGCCACGTTTTCGTTGTTCGTCGCTAGATAGCG
>CAYGHK010000083.1:0-2393 GCA_964349645.1 uncultured Candidatus Saccharibacteria bacterium
TCGCTTTTCTCTATTGGCTGTGGGTGTTCCATGTGAATCCTCAGTTAAATGTAAGTATAGTATAACATCATTTAGCTAAATAGATTTTGAGTGCCGTATTTGTACTGATTTTGGTAATATAAATGTAATGACAAACAAAAAAGTAGATTTTACAGCTTTAAGTACACTTCCCGGCAAAGAATTGACTTTGGGTAGCCAGCCGTACAATAACCTGATGCTTATTTTATCGCTCGTGTTTATCATCATACCTCTTGTAGTATTTGTATATCTACCATACTTTTCCAATGAAGCCTTGCCTCCATTTTTAGCATCAACAATTGCGATTGAACCTGTATTGCTGTTTTTTATAGTAAAGTTCGTCTTGAAGCGGAGAGATTTTTCAAAAACACTCGAAGCAAATCAAAAGAGTATACATAACGGTTTGAAAAAGTTTGCGCTAGAAAATGAGTTTTCTATTTCTATGCGAGAGGTTGCATTTGAAAGTAATGCGCTGACAATGTCCTTTATAGATACGCAGACACTCAAAAATATTCCAGGTTTTGAAACTAGAATACTAAAAGGTAAATTTGCTGGATTTCCGATGAAGCTCAGTGACCTTGTGTACGTAAAGGTAGGCAAGACACAGACTAAATACCCTCTCCAAGGGAGAGTCATGCGTTTGAAGTTGCCCCAAAAGTTGCCTCATATGATTATTGATTGTCATGTCGATGGTGCCGCAGTTGACACTTTGGGTGGATCAGATCTAAAAAGCAATGATGATCTAGTAAACGAGTCATCAAATACTGTGATGAGAAAAATTGATTTAGAGGGTGATTTTCATAAATACTTTTCGTTATACACTGAAAAAGAAAATGCTGTTGATGCACTGAGTATCTTGGCCCCTGATGTGATGCAGGTGCTGTTAAACATGCATGCTTTATGTGACATAGAAATTATAGACAATTATATATATTTCATATGGTCAGAAAGAAAAATGAACAAGACTGCCTATGAAAAAGTATTCATGACCGTTCAGTCTGTCATGGATCAGATAGGCTACAAATTGTCACATGGTGATTTTTCGGCTAGAGCAAAACCAAACTCGGCCAATACCCTAGTTGCGAAAAACGGTGGGACAGTTGTGGAGCAGGACGGTAGAGGTAAGAGGCTGAGTATTATAACGATAGTTGTGTCAGCCATCATAATACCTGCCTGGATGTACTCGAAGGGTATTTTTTCTACTGTTGATAGTACAAATGTGGTTGCACATAATTTAACATTGTTCGCATACGCTACAATTGTTCTTGTTTTTCCTTCGCTGATAATTGCTGCCTTGGTGGCTTTAGTAATATATCTAGGGGTTCTTTTGCCTCGTAGACGCAAAAGAATTAATAATGAATTTAGAAAAAATTACCCTCGCAAATAGCCATGTAGTTTAGCTTGGTGGCTGTGGTATCATTTAACAAATGACAAAAAAGCAAAAATTTAAATATTCAATTAGAAGCCTAGCCGCAATTTTAGTTGTTATTGTGTTGGTTGGATTTTCGGCTTTTTATTATTTCTTTGCTATCTATCCGGAGATGAACTATCAAGTTGCGGCGAAAAAGTGCGGTGAGCAACCATATGTAGCTATAGACAAGGAATATTATGCTCCTCCTGACAAACAAGACACGTTTTCTAATAATGATAACTACGATGAGTTAGTAAGAAAAATTGGTGCGAAGTTTTATTGTAGCGACAAAGATGCGGAGTCCGCAGGATATAAATCCTGGACAAATCCAGACTGCATAGGAGTGTTTGCTTGCTAAATAAAATACCCACTCGATATGAGTGGGTATTTTATTGAAACGTAAAGTTAAATTAAGTTAATTCAACTGTTGCGCCTGCTTCTTCTAGAAGTTTCTTTGCGCTTTCTGCTTCGTCTTTGCTAACTTTTTCTTTGACTGGTGCCGGAGCGCCGTCAACGATAGCTTTAGCTTCACCTAGGCCTAGACCGGTGATTTCTTTTACAGCTTTGATGGCTGCAACTTTTTGTGAGCCAGCGTCTTTTAGAGTAACTGTAAATTCAGTTTTCTCTTCTGCTGCGTCTGCACCTGCGTCGCCGCCTGCGGCTGGAGCTGCTGCAACTGCGGCTGGAGCTGCTGCGCTAACACCCCATTCGTTTTCGAGGTGTTTTACAACCTGTGAAAGCTCTAGAGCTGAAAGTTTGTTAACTTCGTCAACAATTTTCTTTTGTGCTGCATTCAATTTTACTTCTTCTGTATCTGCCATGATTATTCTCCTTTAAATTATCCTTGTTCTGCTTTTTGGGCTAGTACTTGTGTGAATCCTCGTTGTGTACCATTTGCTACAGCCATAAATTGGCTGAGTGGAGCTGATAGTACGCCAACGAATTGTCCACGTAGTTGATCTTT
>CAYGHK010000084.1:0-2386 GCA_964349645.1 uncultured Candidatus Saccharibacteria bacterium
GAGATCATTGTTCGACAAATGTTCTCACGTGTGCAAATCGAAGACCCAGGTGACAGTCCATTTGTTACTGGTGACATTGTGTCTAAAGCCGCAGTTGTTGAAGCTAACGAAAACTTAGCAGCCGACAAAAAAGAGCCAGCACAATACACACAATTGCTACTTGGTATCACTAAAGTCTCAATTTGGAGCGACAGCTTCCTTTCAGCAGCAAGTTTCCAAGACACAACCCGTGTGCTTATAAATGCAGCTGTAACTGGACGTCAAGATGACCTCTACGGTTTGAAAGAAAACGTTATCATAGGTCGCAAGATTCCAGTAGGAACCGGCGCCCGTGATCTTCAGCAAGTTAGCGAAGAAGTAGTCGAAGAATAAAAATAAAAACTTCTAAAAACAGCCTCCATTTGGAGGCTGTTTTGCTTATGTCAACAAAATGATGTAACATATAAATATCAAACAACAAAGCAAAGGAGGACTACATGTTACATAACAAACGCATCCGTACTTGGTCCAGCTTTGTTCAGCCTTGTTCTACCTAAACACCTAGCGACTGGCGCTTATGTCTTAAATTTCACGCCTGCTCGTAGGTGTTTTTTATATGTAAATATATCTAAAACATGGAGAGCAATATGATAGTAGAAAAACAATACACACCAAACACCACATCAGAAGAATGTTTAAGAACAGTAAGAGAAGAGGGCGCGATTTTGCTCAGAAACTTTATAAACAATGAAGAGCAGGGCGAAATTGTACACGAAGTTTTGGCACACGAACTCACTCCAGTAGATCGTTCAAACCATACGATACCAGAGCAATTCGAAGATATAGGCTGGCAATTTCGTCAGTCTCCACCGCATGTCTTTGCACTAGGTCGAAGAGTTTGCTCATTGGTGCGTCCAGAGCTCTCTCCGTGGTTTGTTAATCATGTTCGAGCACAGCTGTATCAACCTGGCGAAGTTGGTATTGACTGGCATAGAGATTACAAAAGAGACCTCAGAATGGTAGCAGTGGCTTCATTTATGGGAGCTGCGCAGTTTGATATTCAGCTTGATAGTGAGGAAGTTTCCTGGGAGCTTTCACCAGGCGACTTGGTGCTAATGCGGGGTTCTCTTCTCAACGGTCTTCAGGACGACCGACCGAAGCACCGCGTATCTGCGCCTGCCACTGGCAAAAGACTTTCAGTAGCATTTCGCCAAGTTTCCGAGGAAATCCCAGATTTGGAGCCTAATCATGAATAAAATAGAGGCTAACATCAAACATATTCTCGAAGCTGTTGATGCAGATCCAGAAAGGGAGGGTTTGCAAGAAACTCCTCAAAGATATGCACGGTTTATTAGTGAGTTTACATCACCTCCAGATTTTTCTCCGACAATATTTGAAAGTGAGGGATATGACGAAATGGTAGTGCAAACCAACATCACTTTCTATAGTTTGTGCGAGCATCATCTACTGCCTTTTTTTGGAACTGGCACAATCGCCTACATACCCGATAAGCACATAATAGGACTATCAAAGTTAGCAAGAATGCTTGATCATTTTAGTCGTAGATTACAAAACCAAGAGAGAATAACTTCTCAGGTAGCTGATTGTTTACAAAAAAACACAAAAGCAAAAGGAGTGGGCGTAGTACTCAATGCTAGGCATTTGTGTATGGAAATGCGAGGTGTTCAAAAACCTGGAGCAACAACAGCTACATCTGCACTTAGGGGGTATTTCAAATCACGCCCACAAACTCGCAGTGAATTTCTTAGCTTAGCTTCGAGGAGTCAACCATGACTGAAATTGTCGGTATACTAAACTTAACAGAAGATAGCTTTAGCGACGGCGGCCAGTTCAATACTGTAGCAAAAGCTCAAAAAAGAGTAGATCAGCTTTTTGAGCAGGGCGCGGATATGATAGATATCGGTGCCGAATCAACTCGTCCAGGCGCAGAAGAGGTAGCCGTATTGGACGAATGGAATCGACTCGAGCCAGTCATCAAGAATTTGCGCAAAAATTATCCGCCTGAAAAATTTTCAATCGATACTCGTCACAGTGAAATTGTTGAAAGGGTAGTTGACTTGTGGTCGCCCGAGCTTACTATCAACGATGTGACTGGCTTGCATGATGATCGTATGGTAGAAGTAGTGGCAAGTAGTGGTCTAAAAGTCATCGTTAGTCACATCCCAAAAGATGCAAACGGCGATATTGTGCGGGCGCACGAGATAAAAATGACCAGCCCAGACCAAGTCCGCGATGAGCTAATAACTAAATATATCCAGATTATTAGTAGAGGTATAGTTTGGAATAACATAATAATTGACCCAGGCATTGGGTTTGGTAAATCACCGCAACTAAACAAAGATTTACTTTGGTTCTCCCGGCTTGCTCCAAACATCCCAGTCATGAT
>CAYGHK010000085.1:0-2381 GCA_964349645.1 uncultured Candidatus Saccharibacteria bacterium
GTGTACCTATTAAAAAACCAGTTTCTGGTATTGCTATGGGTCTTATGATGGACGGCGACACTCCGTATGTTCTAAGTGATATCGCTGATGCCGAAGATTTCGCAGGAGATATGGACTTCAAAGTTGCTGGTACCGAAAAAGGAATCACAGCGCTTCAAATGGATATGAAAGTTCATGGTTTGCCTGTAGAAGTGCTTCGTGAAGCGCTAGAAAAAGGTAAAATTGGACGAGCTAAAATTTTAGAGCATATGATAACTACTATTTCCGAGCCACGCGAAAAACTAAGTCCATACGCGCCCCGTATAGAGAAAATAAAGATCAACCCTGAAAAAATCGGTGCAATCATCGGTAAGGGTGGTGAGATGATCAACAAAATAACTAGCGAAACCGGTGCAGAAATCGACATCAAAGACGATGGTTTAGTTACAGTTGCTGCAGTTGATACTGAATCTATCGAAAAAGCACTAGAATGGATCAAATCTCTGACAGTTGAGCCAGAAGTTGGAACAATTTATGAAGGCACTGTAGTGACAATCAAAGACTTTGGTGCATTCGTGAATATTATGCCTGGTATCGATGGCATGGTGCACATATCTCAAATTGCCGACCATCGTGTAGAAAAAGTCGAAGACGAGCTAAAAGAGGGTCAAAAAGTGAAAGTAAAACTTCTTGCAGTCGACGAACGTGGCCGCCTAAGCCTTTCTATAAAAGACGCAAAATAATTTTTATGATAAACTGTCTGTAATATGCAGCCAGAGCAGAAAGATATCTTGCAAAATCAGCAACCCTCAGCTCCTTTAAAGAGCGAACCTAAAAAAGAAAAGTTAGTTGGTTTTAGAAAATTTCACTATGTTTTTTTAATGTTAGCAGTGGTTGTAGTACCTCTTTGGATTGGTTTAGGAAAGAATATTTTAGGTGCGCACGGGGGTTGGGGTTCTGTCTTGATAATTTTTTTCCTCGTTCCCTTCATCTTTGCCTATCAGGTTGTAATACTTATTCTTGCATTAATGAATAAGCAATCTAGACAGAAAAAGGCTGTAAGTAGTATCATTGCCTGGCTACTGACAGTTTATTATATCTGTATATTCTTCTATACGCTCAGCACAACAGACGGAGGCGACACGTCCGAGCGGTTTAACTCAGTATTTATGAATATTTTTGGTAATGAACTAGGCACGACTCTCTCGAGTCTTGGAGGTGTGGCATTTTTGGTAGCTTTTATCTGTGCAATTGCAATTTTCATCTTTCTTCTTGCCGAACTTGTTACAAAAAAAGATAGCAAAAAACAAGTAGTCACATCAGTAGAAAATAGCTAAAACTTGCAATTTGAACACATTTTTGCTAATATGTAGTTACTTTAGTAATTCTCTTGTATATCAACACCGCTTAAGGAAATCGGTCCACCAAAACGTATAGGATGACTCAAGATAAAAAGCTACGTCTCAAGCAAATTGCAGCAGATATAAAACAGAACAATATCTGCCCGGATTTGGCTGTGACAGCCACGAACCTAGTACTAGGTGATGGTAACTCAAATGCCGATATTGTATTTATTGGCGAAGCACCGGGTAAAAACGAAGACGAGCAAGGCCTGCCATTTGTAGGCGCTGCCGGCAAGTTTCTAAACGAGATGCTAGCGAGTATCGGACTCGAACGCGGTGACGTATATATAACAAACATTGTAAAGTACCGTCCGCCGAACAATCGAGATCCACTACCTGATGAAAAAAAGGCTTTTTGGCCATACCTTGTACAACAAATTGAAGTGATCGAACCCAAAGTTATAGTCACATTGGGCCGACACAGTATGGAATACTTTTTGACCGAGCAAAAGATCAGTCAGATCCATGGCGAACCAAAGCGAATAAGTTTTGGCGAGAAAAAAGTTGTCATTTTGCCTCTATACCATCCTGCTGCTGCACTATACAACGGCGGCATGCGCGAAACTTTACTAGAGGATTTTGGCAAAATTCCAGCAATTATAAAGAAAATTAATGAAATATAAATCCTAACGAAAGGATAATAAAAATTATGGGCGGAAGAAAATTACAAAACCCCCAAGGTGACGACCTATCAAAACGTAACAATAATAACCAAAAACGACGTGAGCAGAACTCGGTTCTAGCTAAAACTCAAACTCGACGCGGTGAAGTACAACGTGCTAGTCGTCGAATGAGCGACAACGTCAACAAGCAATCATCTCAGCACATCATCAATGTGCCGGTGAACAAGTCTATTTTTAACGGATACGACGGACAGCAATTTAGCCTTAGCGGCCAGAAACGCCAACCCCGCGACAATAGCGGCGGTAAAAAGCTACGTATCGTACCACTAGGTGGACTAGGCGAAATGGGCATCGGCAAAAACATGATGGCTATCGA
>CAYGHK010000086.1:0-2283 GCA_964349645.1 uncultured Candidatus Saccharibacteria bacterium
ATTGCATAGATGATTATCATCCAGATAGCCATCAGACCAATTTGCGGGCCAAGTTCAAATAAGTGTTTGCCTTCGGTTGTGATGAGTCGTATACCATCGATAACTGGCGTAAGTGGTAAATATGCTGATAAATTTTGCAGCCACTCGGGCATGAGAAATCTCGGAAAAAACGTGCCCGAAAGAAACATCATAGGAAAAACAATTATATTCGTAAGTGGTGCCGCCTGACGTTCATTTTTAGCCCAACCCCCAAGCGCCAAACCAATGCCTAATATTAAAACAATGCTAAATACGAGAAACAAAGTCAGCTCGGCATAATTGCCCACTACATTAAGTTTGAAAACTATGATAGCTACGATAAACATTATTGCTAACGCCAGTAGACCTATGATCGCCTGGCCTATCATAGTCGAAAGGAAATACTGCCAGACTTTTAATGGTGTGGTGCTCAGGCGTCTAAGGATTCCCATCTTTTTCAGTTCTGGAAACACATTTACCGGGCCAAAAATGCCCATACCAATAATGGCAAAACCTAGCAACCCCGCAAACGCATAGTCAAATGGTGAAAGACTTTTTTGTTTGATTTCTTTGGAGGTTACAGCAAATGGCGTTTCAGTCTGTACAAATTTGCTGTTTATACTTTTAAACTGAGCATCCAATATCGACGAAAGAGCTTGACCTGATGATTGGTTATTTTGGGTGTATTGCACCTCAGCATTACCGCTAGGATGTTGTTGGCCTGGTTGTATGTCACCAAAGTTTTTGGGCAATATGATCGTAGCATCGATTTGCGATTTGGTCATTTTGTCTTTTGCTTGGCTTAGATTTTTTACATCACCATCAATTTTTAAGACGTCGCCCTTTGAAGCATTTTTGACGAACTCTTTAGCGAACTGGCTATCAGAGTTATTTATTATTGCGACCCTAAGGGATATATCTCCACTACCACTATTTAACCCACCGAAAACAAAAAGGAATATGAGAGGAAAGCCAATAGTAAAGAAGATTGCTAATTTGTCGCGAAAAAAGCGTCTGGTGTTTATACGAACAAATGCTAAAACTGTATATAAAGATTTATCCATTTTGCAACCCTTTGCCCGTTAGGTCGATAAAAACATCTTCTAAGTTTGCCTGTTCTACATGCTGGTCTTTTTTGAAACCCCGCTTAAGTAGCTGTTTAATGAGGTTCTTTGGGGTGTCTAGAGCGATAATCTTACCGTTGTCCATTACTGCTATCCGATCACACAGCACTTCGGCTTCATCCATATAGTGGGTTGTCATAACGACACTAATGCCACGATCACGCACCTGCTCGATGAGATCCCATAGATGCCGCCTAGCTTGTGGATCTAGGCCGGTTGTCGGCTCGTCTAGGAAAAACACCTTCGGACCATGCACAAGCGCGGTCGTAATAGAAAGACGTTGTTTTTGGCCACCCGAAAGTTCCTCGACATAGTTGTTGGCTTTTTCTTCCAACTCTACATCTTTGAGAAACTCCATTGGGTCAACACGTTCGCCGTATGCCGCAGCAAACATTTGGATGACTTCTGTGAGTTTAGTTTTGTCCTGGAAGGCGGGAGTTTGAGGTTGTACACCAATAAGGTACTTTATGGCGTCGGGGTCTTTAGATACATCTATGCCGTCTATGGTAGCCGTACCGCTATCAATAGGTCGCAAAGTCTCCATCATCTCAAGCGTGGTAGTTTTGCCGGCTCCATTTGGTCCTAAGATGCCAAATATCTCCCCCTTTTTCACAGAGAAACTAACACCATCAACAGCTTGCTTGTCCCCGTATCGCTTTTTGAGGTTTTCTACCTTGATCATCACAGTCATTGGTAACAACTATAGCGTTTTTTAACTTTTCAGACAACCAAAAACCCCGACCGGAGTCGGGGTATTTTAGCTTCTTTTTGTTTGTCCCTAGTCTAACGTATTGCAGCTAGTCAGGGCAAGCGAAAAGTGATGTTATTTTTTCTTAAGTGTCAAAAAGCCGTTACGTGGGTTTTCTTGAACTTTTCGGTCACCTGGTAGGTCACATGGTTCACCCTTTTCGTTCTTTGGTTTTTTAGCAAAAAAGTAGATTGTGTACGTTTTGCCACCTCGCAGTTGTACGTCTTTTTTATGCAAGTAGTATGTTACACCCTTTGAATTTGTGTGCTCGTAAGCTGCCATAGTCTCTCCTCCTTGTTTAAAATAATGGCTACGAACTTTAGATTAAACCTAGCAGCCACAGATGTCAACACTTTAAAGCACTTTTGCACGTCTTTTTATGATAAAACGTAG
>CAYGHK010000087.1:0-2198 GCA_964349645.1 uncultured Candidatus Saccharibacteria bacterium
CAGCAACGTCCAATAGGTATAACTGGCATTGTCATAGGCGTGGGTTTACTGTCGACAGCACTAGCAATCGTATGTGTAGTGTTCATATTTTTCTTGCGCTGGCGGCGAGCACGAGCCAAACGCAAAAAGCAAATCGTAGTTGCTCAGTACGAGCCTCCGACCAGCCTTACTCCAGCTGAAATTGGCCATCTTGAAGACGACAGTTCAAACATGGCAGAAGTTACAGCTACCCTTATAAACTTAGCTGTACGAGGTTACTTGAAAATTACACAGAAAGAAAAAACTGGAATCAGTGGTATTTTTGGAGGAAACGAATACGTACTGAGTTCACTAAAACCTAGCGATGACTTACCTCCAGATCAAGCCGCATTGTTTAATGCATTTTTTTCTACGGGCAAAGAAGTAAAACTAAATGATCTAAATAAGTCCACGATGGCTAGTGCAATTACATCGTTTGAATCAGCCACTAAAAAATCTTTGGAAAATAAAGGTTTTTATGACAAAAGCGGCGGAGTTCTACAAAAAGGTACATTGACTGACCTTGGCGCTAGAGAATGGGCATTGGTAGACGGCTTTAAACTGTATCTAAATGTAGTCGAAAAAGATCGCTTGGCTTTTACTGATGCACCCGAAAAAACGCCAGAGCGATTCAACAGGCTACTTCCATACGCAATTGCGCTAGGAGTCGAACAGCAATGGGCTAAGCAGTTCGAAGGAATAGACGTTACCAAATCGGCCTCGTGGTACTCAGGCAGTAATATGGCGGCGTTTTCTGCCGGTAGCTTAGTCAGTGATCTTAATAGTGGTTTTGCAAGCGCAGTATCAAGCAATACCTCAGTTAGTTCAAGCGGTGGATCATCTGGCGGCGGCTTTAGCGGCGGCGGTGGTGGGAGTTGGTAAAAAACTCTTTACACATTCCTCTCAGTTAGGTACAATGGGTCTCATACGCTATGCGGAGGTTTATTAAGGCCTGCGTGCGAAAAACATCAAGTAATAATAACTAGGAGAAATTAAATGGCAGATTTCGATCGAAGCAAGCCACATGTAAACGTCGGTACTATGGGTCACGTTGACCACGGAAAGACTACATTGACTGCTGCTATCACCACTACACTAGCGACAAAGTTGCCAAGTGATGTAAACAAAAAAGTTGACTACGACCAAATCGACAACGCACCAGAAGAAAAGCAACGTGGTATCACAATTGCTACTTCACACCAAGAATACGAATCAGAAAACCGTCACTACGCTCACGTTGACATGCCTGGTCACGCAGACTACGTAAAAAACATGATCACCGGTGCTGCACAGGTTGACGGTGCTATTTTGGTTGTATCTGCAGCTGATGGCCCTATGCCTCAGACTCGTGAACACGTACTTTTGGCAAAACAAGTTGGTGTACCAAAGATTGTTGTATTCCTAAACAAAATGGACATGGCTGATGAAGAACTAGTTGAACTAGTTGAAGAAGACGTTCGTGATCTATTGGAAAAGAATGGTTACGACCGCCAAGCTCCTATCATCAAAGGTTCTGCATTGAAGGCTCTAGAAGGTGACGCTAAGTACCAAGACGCTGTCATGGAACTAGTCAAAGCTATGGACGAATACATCGAAGAGCCAAAGCGCGACCTCGACAAACCTTTCCTAATGCCTATCGAAGATGTTTTCTCTATCAAAGGTCGTGGAACAGTTGCAACTGGTCGTATCGAGACTGGTATCGTGAAGATCAACGAAGAAGTTGAAATCGTTGGTATCAAAGACCTACAAAAATCTGTAGTAACCGGTATCGAAGCTTTCAAGAAAAACCTTGACCAAGGTCAAGCAGGCGACAACGCTGGTATCTTGCTTCGTGGTATTGAGCGCGAACAAATCGAGCGTGGTCAAGTTATCTGTAAGCCTGGTTCTATTTCTCCTCACACAGAATTTGACGCTGAAGTATACGTTCTAACCAAAGAAGAAGGTGGACGTCACACCCCATTCTTTAAAGGTTACAAACCACAGTTTTACTTCCGTACTACTGATGTAACTGGTGAAGTTGAACTTCCAGCTGACAAAGAAATGGTTATGCCTGGTGACACAATCACCTTTAAGGTAAAACTACTTGCTCCTATCGCTATGGAACAAGGTCTACGTTTCGCTATCCGTGAAGGTGGCCGAACTGTAGGTGCTGGTGTAGTAACCAAAGTTACTAAATAGTA
>CAYGHK010000088.1:0-2168 GCA_964349645.1 uncultured Candidatus Saccharibacteria bacterium
TTTTTGTGGGAAAGTGATAATTGGGGCAGAGCAGTGTCAGACATAATTAGCGATTGGGTCGATGAAAAAGACGAGCTAAACTCTGCCAGCTAAGGCCTGTTCTCGCCTTTGCTTCATTAAGGACACAGAGGCTATTTTGTTAAAGAACTTCTTAAGATCTTCAGGTCCTTTTTCTTCGTCATGAAATTCTTCGTCAAACAACCACCTGCCTTCGCCATCTAGATGTAGAGCAAGGGCAGCAAGTGGTTTTTTAAAAATATTTCTCAAGCCCATTATTGGTGCCGATCCTACGGCTAGAACTTCGTATCTATCTACAGGAAAAACCCTGCCAATTTGAATAGGTTCGCCGTCTTTACGACAGACATACAAACTACTTTCTCTACGAGAAACAATAATCCTACTGTTCAGTAGTGATCGACGACCAGAACTACCCAAAAGTATACTGCCATTTTCAGTCAAAGGAACCCCAAGAGAAACTTTTCTTTGGGGCAGGTTGGCAAGCTCTAGTTTAGTTACTTTTTTCTTCCGCATTTTAATGATTATAACACGCTAACAGAGGAGCGGCCGAGCAGTAAATTATATATAAAGACAAAAACTAATGTGCTATAATTAAAATATCCTAAACAGGAGGGCGTGTGATGGATGATAAAGAAATGGTGAGTAGAAACCTACCACTAGTGCGACCTTCTGACTTTTTTTACAGTCCATATGTATTCTTGTATCGCCCAGACCAAGTAATCGGCAAAACTGCACTCAACTCGATCATCAACCTCGGTCAAATACTTAATAAAGAATCTTTCATTCACCCTGTAGAGCAACTTATACTTCACAACCAATCTGCAATCAAAGATGTTGAAGAAAAAAAGAACGACGCACTTAAAAAACTTCACAAAATAGTCTCTAGATCAAACGAAGTACTAGCAACTGCAACGGCAGTTTTTCCTTTTGATTTTTTTCCAGACAGCGTAACACTCGACCGAACAAAAGTAACTATCACAAAACGCAGCTTTTTTTGGTCAGCAGAGGTTATAAGTATACGAATAGAGGATATTCTGAACATTTCATCGGGCGTTGGTCCGTTTTTTGGTTCTATTACCATAGCCAGCAGAGTAATGAGCTCGGAAGATCATTTTACTATCGACTATTTTTGGCGAAAAGACGCTATACGTCTAAAGCATATAATCCAAGGCTATGTTATTGCTCATCACAACGACATTAAAGTTTCACATCTGTCGAAAAAAGAAATGATCGCTACTCTTTCGGAGCTTGGTCACGACAACAATAGCTAAAAGCTAATATCTCTTCACAATTGGATAGCAAACATTTCTGCCTTTCCAATTAACTTGACCTCTTTTGTACTGTACGAAGCTGGCAATAATCAAAATAATTTCCTGGAGTGCTAGTAGAGGTAGTACGAAAAACGAAATTATAAATGTCAGATAATCTGGCAAGCTTTTAACTTTTTTAACCTGACGAAAATAGCTAGCATAAAGATAGCTTGCGAGCGCACTAGATACAAGTGCAAGTAGCCAGTAGGCCTGTAAATAATCACCATGAGACCCTAGGGTAATCAAAAATTGTAGTAGCACCAATGCCGGCAATATAAACAATAAGAAGTGGGCTAGAATAGCCAAAAATGCCCTAAAAATACTTCTACCCAAGTTGGGATACCATAGCCGAATAGCTGTTTCTACCTGAGAACTCCATTGTTTAGCATACGTAACGTTAAGAAGGTGGCTACCTACCAAAAACCTATATTCGTCTTTAGTATTCAACTGCGAAGCAAGCAGGTTTTCTACTTCAACTTTGTCCTTAAAAGTAGAAAATCCACCAACTTCAGCCAAGTTATCGCCCCGTATAGACCAAATACTAGTTGCTAAAGGCGTGTTAAACCTGAGAGGTAGAACAAGCTGCCAAAAGTACCTAAGAGGCGCAAAAATAACACTAGATCTTAGGTTATCAATACGACGAGGAAGCACAGATACCATACTCAGCTTTTCAAGCTGCATGTAGGAAATCAGCTGAGAAATACTTTCCGGTGCAACACGGGTGTCCACACTCATAAATACAAGATATTCGCCCTTAGCTTGAGTGGCAAGCGCCTGATAGGCGTTATTTTTGCCCAACCACCCTTCACTTGGTACGTCGCCACTAATAAACCTCACGCC
>CAYGHK010000089.1:0-2052 GCA_964349645.1 uncultured Candidatus Saccharibacteria bacterium
GTCGGCTAATTTACTTAATTTATTGGTGGTGCAATGCTTCGGCAACAGCACGTCGACTTGCGAACCACTGTTGGATACCGATACCTATGGCACTAACACCCAGGATACCGCCAAATACTTCCGCAGGACCAGTCGAAGCAATTGCTTCAGGTGTTGCGGCGCTACCACCTGTAGCTGCAGGGTTAACTTCAGTGTCCACTATGACCTTACATGAATCGCTTGTGATATCTTTTACTGTCTTGCCGTCTACTTCGAAGCTGGCTTTTGCAGTAACAGTATATTGACCAGGCTTTGCATAAGTATGGCTTACTGGTAATGAACCAACGCTACGTACGGCATTTTGTCCGTCGCCAAAGTCTATCATTACTTCTTTTGCTGTAGCTTTTTGCTGAGATAGATTAACGTTGTAGCTATATTCAAGCTGGCTAATTTTGTTTGCCTGCAATGCGTCACAGCTGTAACTCGGCTTGTTGTCACACTTTTTGTTAACTGTAACGTCAGCTGTGTCTTGCTTGGAACCGTTGTCGGTATAAATGAATCCAACATTTCGCAGTACATTGTTTCCACACTCTAGATCTTTTTCTTGCGGTAGGGTAGCGGTGAATCGGACATATGCGTTGCTTTGTGGAGTATAGTTGCCGATATTAAGGCCAACGCTAGTCACGCCGTCACCAAGTGACATACCGTTACCAGTTGAGTGGTTGGCATTTTTTAGAGTTGTAGAACCATTTTCGTAAGCTACTTTTTCAGGAAGCGCATCCTTAGCTACTACATTATTTTGCTGAGTCTCTCCAACGTTAGTGTAGCCAATTTGGTAGTCAACTTTTTCGCCCGGATTAGCAGTTATGGATTTTTGCCAAGCAGTATCACCATGTTTTCGAACTTTCTTTTCAACTTCAAACTGTGGTGTTTTTTCGCTATATACTTTTACTTTAAACATCAGCGCACCGGCGAATTCGTTACAACCTGGTACGTCACCATTCATAGATTCGTAACCAACCTGTGCGCCATTGTTGGTGAATATAGAATCAGATATTGGAAAACCTGCTTCGGTATCAAGTGCGTTGTAGTAACGTACAGATCCCGGCACGTATCCGACACTGAAACGGTCGTTGCTTTTGAGTACAACATCGTCCCAAACTTGCTGTGGGTTGGCATTGTCGGCAGATACTGTAGCCTGAACATTTATCGAGTTGCTTATATTGCTTGGAACACTTGCAGAAACACGAGTGTTACGAGCAACAAGACCAAGGTCGGCTGCGGCGTTGTTGTGTACGCGAACACGAACATAATATTCTTGTCCGTCTTCAACATTTAGTTCGTCTGTTTGCCATGAACTAGCAGGAGCATTTACTGGGCGTGCCCATGTAAAGTTACGCTCGTCACCGAAGCCAGGGGCGTCGGTGATAGAGTTGAATGTAACGTATTCAGCAGGATTTGCTGCGGTAAAAGTTGCACGATTTGGTCCGTAAGCAAGGCCGACAAGTCCGATTCCGACAACGCCAAGTCCTATGAGTGCGAATGCGTATAGTCGGTGCGGAGCATACTGTGAAATGTTTCGTATGCTGCGCAGAGTTTTTTTGATATTTTGTTTGTTCATGGCTTTATTTTCCTATTTTTATTTTTTTAATTAATCTTGTTCGCTTACAGTTCCCGAGCCTGTTTCACCACTTGCGCCTTGGTTGGGTATGCTAGGGTTTGATCCTTGATTTGAACCTTCGGCTGGCTTGGTGCTGCCTTGTGTTCCGCCGCCAGTTTGGTCGTTTGCTTGGTCGCTTGTTTGACTGCCAGCTTCTTGTTGAGGCTTTTCTGCTCCAGAGTCTGTTGCTCCAACGCCGCCAGTAGTGCTTGTGCCTTCTTGGTCTGCATCCACAGTACCTTTTGGAGTATGCTTATTTGGCTCGTCAGGCTTCTTTTCGCCTGTTGGCCAGTCAATATCACCATCTATTTTACCAATTGATTCGAATGTGTCGTCTTCAGGTTGATCAGTATCTGGGGTTGATTCAGGTGTGCTAAGAGGTGTAGATGAGCTTCCTTCTATAGAAAATACTT
>CAYGHK010000090.1:0-2049 GCA_964349645.1 uncultured Candidatus Saccharibacteria bacterium
GTCGGCTAATTTACTTAATTTATTGGTGGTGCAATGCTTCGGCAACAGCACGTCGGCTTGCGAACCACTGTTGGATGCCGATACCTATGGCACTAACACCAAGGATACCGCCAAATACTTCCGCAGGGCCAGTCGAAGCGATTGCTTCAGGAGTTGCGGCGCTACCACCAGTAGCTGCAGGGTTAACTTCAGTGTCCACTATGACCTTACATGAATCGCTCGTGATATCTTTTACTGTTTTACCATCTACTTCGAAACTGGCTTTTGCAGTAACAGTATACTGACCAGGCTTTGCATAAGTATGGCTTACTGGTAATGAACCAACGCTACGTACGGCATTTTGTCCGTCGCCAAAGTCTATCATTACTTCTTTTGCTGTAGCTTTTTGCTGAGATAGATTAACGTTGTAGCTATATTCAAGCTGGCTAATTTTGTTTGCCTGCAATGCGTCACAGCTGTAACTCGGCTTGTTGTCACACTTTTTGTTAACTGTAACGTCAGCTGTGTCTTGCTTGGAACCGTTGTCGGTATAAATGAATCCAACATTTCGCAGTACATTGTTTCCACACTCTAGATCTTTTTCTTGCGGTAGGGTAGCGGTGAATCGGACATATGCGTTGCTTTGTGGAGTATAGTTGCCGATATTAAGGCCAACGCTAGTCACGCCGTCACCAAGTGACATACCGTTACCAGTTGAGTGGTTGGCATTTTTTAGAGTTGTAGAACCATTTTCGTAAGCTACTTTTTCAGGAAGTGCATCCTTAGCAACTACATTATTTTGCTGAGTTTCTCCAACATTGGTGTAGCCAATTTGGTAGTCAACTTTTTCGCCCGGGTTGGCTGTGATATTTTTTTGCCAAGCAGTGTCACCATGTTTTCGAACTTTCTTTTCAACTTCGAATTGTGGTGTTTTTTCGCTGTATACTTTTACTTTAAACATCAGTGCACCGGCGAATTCGTTACAACCTGGTACGTCACCGTTCATAGATTCGTAACCCACTTGTGCGCCGTTGCTGGTGAATATAGAATCAGATATTGGAAAACCTGCTTCGGCATTAAGCGCGTTGTAGTAACGGACAGATCCCGGCACGTATCCGACACTGAAACGGTCGCTGCTTTTAAGTACAACATCGTCCCAAACCTGCTGTGGGTTGGCGTTGTCGGCAGATACTGTAGCCTGAACATTTATTGAATTGCTTATATTGCTTGGAACACTTGCAGAAACACGAGTGTTGCGAGCAACAAGACCTAGGTCGGCTGCGGCGTTGTTGTGTACGCGAACACGAACATAATATTCTTGTCCGTCTTCAACATTTAGTTCGTCTGTTTGCCATGAACTAGCAGGAGCATTTACTGGGCGTGCCCATGTAAAGTTACGCTCGTCACCGAAGCCAGGGGCGTCGGTGATAGAGTTGAATGTAACGTATTCAGCAGGATTTGCTGCGGTAAAGGTTGCACGATTTGGTCCGTAGGCAAGACCGACAAGTCCGATTCCGGCAACACCAAGTCCGATAAGTGCGAATGCATATAGGCGGTGTGGAGCATACTGTGAAATGTTTCGTATGCTGCGCAAAGTTTTTTTAATATTTTGTTTGTTCATGGCTTTATTTTCCTATTTTTGTTTTTTTAATTAATTTTATTCGCTTACAATTCCCGAGCCTGTTTCACCACTTGCACCTTGGTTGGGTGTGCTAGGTTTTGGCCCTTGGTCTGCGCCTTCAGCTGGGTTGGTGCTTCCTTGTGTTCCGCCTCCAGTTTGTTCGTTGGCTTGGTCGCTTGTTTGGCTGCCAGCATCTTGGTGTGGTTTCTCTGCTCCAGGGCCAGTAGCTCCAACGCCGCCGGTAGTTGAAGTTCCGTTGCCATCTACATGTACATTACCTTTTCCGGTATGTTTATTAGGTTCGTCAGGTTTCTTTTTACCAGTTGGCCAGTCAATATCACCATCTATCTCACCAATTGCCTCGAATGTGTCGTCTGGCTGATCGGTGTCTGGAGTTGATTCAGGTGTGCTAAGAGGTGTAGATGAGCTTCCTTCTATAGAAAATACTT
>CAYGHK010000091.1:0-1994 GCA_964349645.1 uncultured Candidatus Saccharibacteria bacterium
CCGCCTACACGGTTTTGCAGACCGTTGCCTAACTTCTCGGCCAAGGCGCCATATCTCCACCATTGTAGCAAATAACTGGTCAGTTGTGCTATCAATGACCTTTCGGTATAATCAATCAGCACATGCGGGTGTAGCTCAGTTGTTTAGAGCGCTTCCTTGCCAAGGAAGAGGTCGAGAGTTAGAGTCTCTTCACCCGCACCAAATTTATAATGAACAATGGTATGTTCAAGGGGAGATAGACATGGTTACAGGATATTGCGTTAAATGTAAGGAAAAGGGCGTTGAGTTGTCAGCACCAGAGATCGTACAAACTAAAAAAGGCGGCTACATGGCCAAGGGAAAGCACGCAAAGTGTGGAACAACTGTTTGTGCAATGATGTCAAAAGACAACGCTGAAAAAGCAGTAAAAGACGGCGCGAAAAAAGCTTACTAAGCCAGTAGCTTATCGCACTACACAGAAATCCCACCACTCGGTGGGATTTCTCTTTGTTTAAACTCGATTCACCCCCACCAATTTTGAAATTGTGATCCGCAAGGGTCTTTTTTGTTATTATAAACTTATGAGCGATCTTCATAACAAACGAGCTGCAGAAATCATAAATAAAATATTGTATGCAACCATTGCTACTGTTTCCGACGAAGGACAACCTTGGAACAGCCCAGTTTATAGCGGGTTTGATAAACAACTTAACTTTTACTGGTCTTCCGACAAGTACAGTCAACATTCAAAGAACATTCGTACTAATGGTAGGGTTTTTATCGTCATCTATGACTCTACAGCCGAAGCAGGCAGTGGCGAAGGTGTATATATACAGGCTGAGGCAAAAGAGCTAGATGAAGATGCAGAAATAATTGTAGCTAGACGAACTACGCAAACTCGCAAAGGACAGCTCGCTGAGATGACCGAGGATGAGGCAGAAAAGTTTAAAGGTGACTCAGTACGCCGTGTTTACAAAGCTATCCCACAAAAAATCTGGATGAACGATGACGAGCTTGATGACAGCGGCAAATATATCAGGGATATAAGGGTTGAAGTTACATTACATGCCGCAAAATAGCCATGTAATCAAAGTTGAAAGAGCCACACCTGATGACGCAGGAATTATTTGCGATATCAGGGATCGAGCATGGATTGAGGCTTATCCGAACCCAGAACTAGGCATCACCGCAAAAGATATCGAAATAAATGCCAAAGGCCTGAACGGTGAATTCGTACCAAAGCGAATCGCATGGTTCAAAGACAAACTAGCAAAGAATGACGAAGACTGGATATGTTACACGGCGCAAATTGATAATGTAGCGGTAGGCTTTGTGGTTGCATCTACAGAAGATTCCGGTAGAAAATTCATCAATAGTATCTACATGGAGCCGAATTTTCAGGGTAAAGGCTTGGGTACAATGCTAATAAAAAAAGCTTTAGACTGGCTCGGTGATGAAGAGGCTATATACCTCGAAGTTTTGAGTTACAACCAAAACGCCATCAACTTTTATGAACGATTCGGCTTTGAGAAAACTGACACAGTCGTTCCTCATGAAGAAGGTGCACCAGATTATATAAAATCTCTACCTCAAGTAGAAATGGTATTAAAAGCCGCATAAAATGATTTACGACATACCTGGCTATGAAAAATTAAAGATCGACACATTGATACTAGACCTCAATGGCACTTTGACTGTTGGCGGCAATATACCAGATGGTGCTAAAGAACGCTTAGACAATGTAAAGGATCTTGGTTTAAAAGCACTGCTTTTAACGGGCAACACTAGAGGCGACGCGGACAATTTAGCAAGTGAGCTTGGAATTGACTGGCAACAAGCTAAAACCGCCGAAGACAAGCGTGACATAGCTGAGACCTTAGAACCCGAAACTTGTGCTTCTATAGGCAACGGCAGAATAGATTTGGAGCTAATGAAAATAGTGAAACTTGCGATAGTAACCCTGCAAGCCGAGGGAGTACACGCTGAGACTTTAGCAAACTCTGACATAATTGTTC
>CAYGHK010000092.1:0-1957 GCA_964349645.1 uncultured Candidatus Saccharibacteria bacterium
GCTCTTTTTTTATTGAACGCGTATAATAGTCATAATACATGCGAAAAACTCATACTACTTTACTGGGAAAAACAGTCCGTCATATCTCACGCCTGCGCGGGGGTGGATCTGCACTACCTGGCCTTGTTGTTGAAAAAATAGACAAAGATTTTTTGAGCCATACCCTGAGTCAACTTCCACTTGGCGTGGTTGTTATAAGTGGCACAAACGGCAAAACCACAACAACCAAAATGGTAACTGAACTTTTAAAGAGTCAGGGGCTCAGAGTTTTTACAAATCCAACTGGTAGCAACTTCAAGCGCGGTGTTATATCAGCGCTACTGGACAAAGTCGACAAAAAGGGAACGCTACACGCAGACATTGCAGTACTAGAGCTTGACGAAGCTCATGCTGTGCATTTTGTTCGTGAGATAAAGCCAGCCTATGCATTAATATTAAACGTCATGCGAGACCAACTCGACCGCTTTGGTGAAATAGACAAAACAGCCGACATGCTCGAAGCTATTACAACATCAGCTACTAAGGGTGTGGTGCTTAATCGCGAAGATGCACTGGTGCGTACTATTGGAAAAAACACTAAAAACAAAGAGGTACGTTATTTTGGCTTAGAAGCCGCAATTAAAACTGAGTTTCCTTCTGATGATGAATTGTACGGCGTTAAAGATGTAAGCAAAATTGAAAAAATTGAGGCTGATGTTAGCTTAAACGCATTTAATAAAAATGAGGCTGAGTTCATTATTGACGGAGAAAGCGTACTTGCACCACTGAAAATAACTGGCGTCTACAATACCTTCAATGCGGCGGCGGCAATTAGCTTGGTGCGCATGATCGTAGGTGAAAAATTAAACCAAACAAAACTCATCGATACACTAAAAGAAATCAAACCTGCTTTTGGCCGCGGTGAAAAAATGGTTGTTCATGGTCAAGAGCTCGAGCTAGTACTAGTAAAAAACCCAAGCGGCTTTCGACTAGGACTCAAATCTTTCTCGGCCAAAAATATTGCTACTATGATAGCGATAAACGACAACTATGCCGATGGTCGCGATATGTCATGGCTATGGGATGTCGATTTTGAAAGTTTGAGTGAAGCTGGCGTACGAATGGTTAGTGGTGTACGCGCTTACGACATGGCCCTGAGGCTACAATACGACGAAGTGAAGTTTGACTACGTCGATACCGACCTCAAAAAAGCACTCGATACTTTTATAAATGAAACTGGTCGACCAAAACGAATTTTCTGCACCTACACTGCCATGCTGACTTTGCGAAAAGAGCTTACAAAATATGCCGACTTGGAGCGTGTACTATGAAAACTATTCGCTTACTACAACTCTACCCAAGTGAAATGAACATTTATGGAGATTGGGGAAATACACTCACCCTCAAACGGCGCCTAGAATGGCGCGGTTACAAAGTGGAACTTATCGAGCATCATCCTGGTGCGGCTTTCCCGATGGATGTCGACTTAGTGACTGGTGGTGGTGGGCAAGACAGCGGGCAAGATAAAATCAAAGACGACTTAATAAAAATCGGACCGAATTTACATACACTTGCCAACGACGGCGTGCCGATGCTTATGATATGTGGCTTGTACCAACTTTTCGGAAGATTTTTCCAAACACATAAAGGCGAAAAAATCGAAGGTATCGGCATATTCAAAGCCGAAACATACGGTGGGCCTGTACGACTCATCGGCAATATTGTTACTAAAAGTGAAGAGTTCGGAGAAATTATAGGCTACGAAAACCATAGTGGCTTAACTAGGCTAGATGAAGACCAAGCAAGCCTAGGAACTGTCATAAAGGGCGAGGGCAACAACGGCCAAGATGGTACTGAAGGTGCTCGCTACAAAAACGTCATTGGCTCATATCTACACGGCTCACTGCTACCGAAAAACCCACGACTAGCAGACTTCCTGATAGAAAAAACTATAGAGAAAAAATACGGTAAAGTTGAG
>CAYGHK010000093.1:0-1869 GCA_964349645.1 uncultured Candidatus Saccharibacteria bacterium
TAAAAGCTGCCATGATAGCTCGTGACAGCTTTTTAAGTGATGTTTTAAAAGGACTTAAGAGTGCCATACAAAACCAAGAGATTGCAACAGGCAAGCGCGAAGAAGGTTTAGCTGACGCTGATGTTGAGTCGCTGTTTGCTAAAGAAGCCAAAAAACGTGATGAAGCCGCAGTTTTGTACGAACAAGGTGGCAACCAGGAAATGGCCGACAAAGAGCGTGCCGAAAAAGTAGTCATTGCTAAATATTTGCCAGAGCAAATGAGCGAAGAAGATATAAAAAGTCTTGTTGTTGAGGCAATTGCAGCTACCGGTGCAGCTGAGGTAAAAGACCTTGGAAAAGTTATTGGCATGGTGAAAAGTAAAGCCGGAAACAGTGCAGATGGGGCGCTAGTTGCCCAGATAGCTAAAAACACACTTCAAAGCTAATAGAAATAATTAATCTCCCAAACTCATTCGGCGCCAATTTCAAATATAGTACAATATAGAGATATGATATTATTTTTCGGCCCCGCAGGTGCGGGTAAAAGTGTACAAGGTCAGATGTTGGCGGCTCGTCACGGATGGCGCTGGATCTCTGCTGGCCAACTTTTGCGTGATACGCACGATCTAGAAATTTTACAGACTATCAATAGCGGAAGTATGATTGACTCTGGTCGCATGAATATAATTGTTGGCGAAGCCCTTTCTCGGGCAGGTGATATTGACCACTTGATACTCGATGGTTTTCCAAGAGAGATGAGTCAGGCAAAATGGCTAGTTGAAAGTATTCCAAATCACCAACGATCAATTTCTTTGGCTATTGTATTGGAAGTTCCACGTGAGGAGCTTGAAAAACGTTTGTCATTGCGTGGACGGCCAGACGACCAACCGGATGCAATAGAAAAACGTTTGCAAGTATATCGACAAGAAATATATCCGATCTTAACCTATTTGACAGAGGAAAATATACCCATTGCACATATTGACGGCGAAGGTTCGATCGGGCAAGTTCACGATAAGATTCAGGCTGAAATCGGCGCAATATTGGATGCAGCATAAAGGATGTTTACTAGAGTTAAGTCAAATTCAGAAATTGAAAATCTGCGAAAAAGCGGACGTATTTTGGCGGAAATATTACAGGGAGTACGTGAAGTTGCCAAACCTGGTGTGACGGGTTTGGACGTAGATGCATATGTGGCAAGTGAAGCGGAGGGCGTGAAAGCAACGTGTGCTTTTGCTGGCTACAATGGCTTTCCGGGAAATATATGTATTTCAAACAATGACGAAGTGGTCCATGGTATACCAAATGGTAAGCCTTTTAAAAAAGGCGATGTTGTGACGTTTGATTTTGGAATTAACTTTGGCGGTATGATCACTGATTCGGCTTTTACTATGGTAATTGGCGAAGAACCTAGTGGTGACAAAAAGCTCCTAATCGAAACAACTGAAGCCGCACTTTACAGAGGCTTAGAGTCTATTGAAGCTGGTGGGAGAGTAGGTGACATAGGTGCGGCTATCGGTACGGTACTTGATGACGCAGGGCTAGGAATAGTACGTGAACTTGTAGGTCATGGCGTGGGACACAGTGTACATGAGCAGCCCGATATACCAAACTATGGACGTGCCGGTCACGGCTCTATTTTGAAAAAAAATATGAGCTTGGCTATTGAGCCAATTGTAACCTTGGGCGATTATCATGTAAAAGTTGACGACGACGGCTGGACTATTCGCACAGTCGACGGCTCTTTGGCGGCGCAGTTTGAACACACAATTTTGGTGCTTGATGGTGGTTGCGAGATTTTGACTAAACTGTAGTCTACAAGAGTTAAGTGATTAGCGACTTTTGACAATATAGACCTTTTTTGTTATAAATATATTCAGATCTTCATAC
>CAYGHK010000094.1:0-1857 GCA_964349645.1 uncultured Candidatus Saccharibacteria bacterium
TTCATTCGTAGTTCGATTTCTTCTTGTGTTTCTTGTTGTGTATTGTTTGTGCTCATAACTTTTACCCCCGTTACTTTCGCTTTTTATTATTTTATCTTGCTCTGGAGCCAAAACCAAATCCTGACCCACTTGAGCTAGATTTGGCGATTGCTTCTGACTTGTTAACTTTTGTTGTACTCTGCTCGGCCTGATGTCGTGGTTTAACGTGTAGGTAGTAGGTTGTTTTCAGACCTTTTTTCCAGGCGCTTGAATAAATACCTACCATGTCGTCGATATCACGAGTTTCAAGGTACATATTTCGGCTAATTGCTTGGTCTACCCACTTTTGGGCTCGACCGGCAACTTCTATGAAAGCATCTGGCGACAGTTGGAAACTGGTTTTGTAAACCTCTTTGAGGTGTTGTGGAACAGCATCTATTTTTGTGAGATCGCCTTGTTGAGCTAGGACGTCGTCCTTTACTTCAGTCCAAAGGTTGAGTGCTTTGAGGTCGTTAACTAGGTTGACGTTTACTTCGAGGAATTTGCCGTTAAGGGTAGAACGAGAGAATATTTGTGAAAATTGTGGGTCAAGACCAGGAGTTGTTCCGGCGACGTGTGCAATGTTTGCTGTTGGTGCAATAGCCATTAGTGTAGCGTTACGCATGCCTTTTTTGACTTTTTTGCGCAGTTTTTCCCAATCGAGACGAGTTGTGCGGTTGATGTCTATGCCGACGCCACGATCGATACTGGCTAACTCTACTGTGTCGAGTGGAATCAAGCCTTTGCTCCAGCCTGAGCCCTTAAACATAGGATATGCCCCACGCTCTTTAGCAAGCTCTGCGCTTTCGTCGATTGCTTGGTAGCTAATGAACTCTACTAGTTGGTCTATCAGGTCGTACGCTTCTTCGGACTCGTATGAATAGCCAAGCTTCTCGATAACATCAGTAAAGCCCATAACGCCTAGTCCAACCGCTCGGTTTTGCTTGTTTGAATGCATAGCCTCTTTAACTGGTGTGTTAGTGATGTCTACTAGGTTGTCGAGTTGACGGATTGCTGAACGAGTACTACGCTCCAATCTATTCCAGTCGAAATCTCGCTTATCGAGAAGTAAGTGTGCTGAAAGATTCATACTTACTAGATTGCAGACTGCGGTATTTTCTTTATCTTGCGGCAGAGTGATCTCTGTACATAGGTTTGACAGGTGGATTGTGCCGGTGTTGTTATTGAGCGCACGAACATTGATTGTGTCTTTCCAGGTGAGCCACGGGTGGCTTGTTGCTTGCAATACTATGAGGATCTGACGGAATTGCTCGCGGGCTTTGATTTTGTCGAATGTGCGCATTTCGCCTGCTTCGGCTAGTGCAATGTACTCAGCGTAGCGTTTACTAAAGTCGCTGCCGTAGAGTTCACATAGGTCGGGTGTATCGTGCGGGTCAAATAAGTACCAATCTTCGTCGTTGTCGACTCGTTTCATGAACTCGTCTGACATCCAAACAGCAGTGTTGGCGGTTCGTACGCGAAGGTACGGGTCGCCTGAGTTTTGCTTTAGGTCAAGAAATTGCGGGAAGTTAAGGTGCCAGTTTTCCATGTAGAAAGCTAGTGCGCCAGCTTTTTTGCCTTTTCGGCTAACAGCACGAAGGGCTGCGTCGACGACATTCATAAATGGGATTGGTCCAGTAGAGACTGTATTTGTGCTCTTAACCGGTGAACCTTCGGCACGAAGTTTGTTCATAGAAAGACCAATTCCGCCTGTGCCCTTAGAGATCCACATAACGTCGCTGACGGTCTTTGCGATAGAATCCATGTCGTCTTGCGTTTCCATTACAAAACAGTTGCTGAGCTGCGGGAAAGCACCTCCTGCGTTAACTCTAGTTGAGC
>CAYGHK010000095.1:0-1839 GCA_964349645.1 uncultured Candidatus Saccharibacteria bacterium
TTTGTTTTTTACGTTTAAGATGTGTGTGGTAACTTACTGCAAATCGATGAGATTCATCACGTAGTCTTTGCAGTAATTTTACAATGTGGGAATTTTTGTCCAACAGTATTAATAAAAAATCTTCACTTTCTTGGGAAATTGGCGAATTAGTCGCAATTTGTATATTGGAGCGAGTTTTGTGCACCACAATTTCTTCCTCGCGCTTAGCTAGACCGATCGTAGGAATCTTCAGATCTTTTTCCTCCAGTATTTTTAGAGCTGCATCGAGCTGGCCTTTACCGCCATCTATCAAAAGTAAGTCCGGCAAAGCCCAGTCGTGTCGGCCAGAAAATCGACGGCTCAGGGCTTCGTTCATATGAGCAAAATCGTTATTGCCAGGAATGTGCAGTTTAAATTTACGATATTGTTGCTTATCTGCCATTCCGTTGGTCGCAACTACCATACTGGCGACATTGTTGGTGCCGCTCATATGAGAAATATCGTAGCCCTCTATACGCTGGGGTAATTTTTTCATACCTAGTAGGTCTCGCAATTCTACCAAAGCTTGATCTTTACTAAGGTCTAAAAATTCATCTCTTCCAAAAACAATTTGTCGCTGCAACTCACCTAAATTGCGAATACTGTTGCGCAGTTTGGCGGCATTTTCAAAGTCCTTTTTTTTGGCTGCTATTTTCATTTCAGCCTCAAGTTCGCGAAGTAATTTTTTGCGCTCACCACTGAGATACCTGGTTAGTTTTCGAAGATTTTTTCGGTAATCTTGTAATGAATTACCGACCTCAAGGCCTGGAGTTAGCCCTAGATGATAGTTCAGATCGGCTTTTTTTGGCAAATTTGACGAAGTGTAATAAGGAAACACTTTTCGCAACAACCTAAGTGCTTTTTTTACTGCCCAACCGTTATAATACGGACCGTAATATTCGGCATTATCATCACTGGGCTGCCGAGTTGTTGTGACAAACGGCACGTCATCATGCATGTTGATACGTACAAAAATCTGGCTTTTATCATCTCTCAGCAACACATTGTACCGCGGCTTGTAACGTTTTATCATCTCGGACTCCAAAAATAGTGCGTCAATTTCACTCTCGGTTTCTGTCCAGTCCGTCATGTCGATTTCTGCTACCAGTGCTTGAGTTTTGACATCTTTGTCAGCAACGTTTTGAAAATACTGTCGTACGCGATTTTTTAGAACCGCGGCTTTGCCCACATATATCACTTCCCCGCTCGCAGACTTATGAAAATACACGCCAGCACTGAGGGGTAAGGTCTTTAATTTTTCTTCCAACTTCTTGTTCATTAATACTAATTATAGTATGAAAGAGCTTGGACTACGATGTTGCACCGATTTTAGCCTTTTGAAGACAGTTATCTGTGTGAAATAGTCTGGATTCGTCTGATTTACAATTTTTACAAATAAGTACTAAATCATTACATGCTACCCAGGCGCAGTTTTCAAAGTTGCTTGTTTTACCCTTGCAGTGCACACACTGGCCAATTGTTTTTGCATTTTCGCTAAATTCTACAGTCATGCGCTCGTCAAAGACCCGCAAACTACCTTCCCACAATCCATCATCTTTGTAAGCTTCACCGTATTTTACTATCCCGCCGTCTATTTGATAGACGTCCTTGAAGCCACGCTTTTTCATCATTGAGCTGATAACTTCGCAACGAACACCACCTGTGCAATAAGTAATTACCTTTTTATCTTTGATGTCGTCGTACTTGTCGCTCTCGAGTTCATTTATAAAATCTCGTGATGTGTTGGTATTAGGAACAACAGCATTTTTAAATTTGCCGATACTAGCCTCGTGTTCATTGCGACCGTCAAAAAATACTACG
>CAYGHK010000096.1:0-1836 GCA_964349645.1 uncultured Candidatus Saccharibacteria bacterium
AAAATGCGAGAAAATGTGAGTAAATTGATAACCGATAATAGTCTGGACCTTCACCTCTAAAGCGACTGATCTTTAGTTTTTCTGCATACACGTTACCCCTTGAAACAAGAAGGGAAGGTTTAAAATGTATATTTTAGAGATCGTGTTCGCACTGATCGGCGTGGCCGTTGGTGCTGGTGGATACTTTGGTTATACCCAATCTAGAAACAAAAACTCTAAAAGTAAAGCTGAAAAGGAGATCGCTAACGCAAAAATTAAAGCTAGCGATATAGTACTAAAGGCTAAAGAGGAAGCACTCAAAGTGACTGACGATGCAACAAAAGATACAAATCAACGTCGCAAAGAGCAGCAAAAAATTGAAGAGCGCATAGCCGATCGAGAAACTAATCTCGACAAAAAGCTCGACGAACTAGACAAGCGAAACGAAAAGTTACGCAAGAGTGAGGACGAAGTGGAAAGCTTAAAAAATGAGATTCGCGACATACGCACTAAACAGCAAGAGAAATTGGAGAAGATTGCCAAGCTAAATAAAAAAGAAGCCAGTGAACACTTGCTGAAAATGACCGAAAAAGACATCAAGCACGACCTAGTTGGCTTGGTAAATAAACTACAGCAAGACGCCGAAGCTCAGGCAGAAGAACGAGCGCAGACAGCAATTTTGAGCGCCATGGAGCGTATGGCTAGTGAAGTAACAGCCGAGCGAACTGTGACTGCCATCAAACTTACCGACGACGAAATGAAAGGTCGCATTATAGGTAAGGAAGGTCGTAACATTCAGGCCTTGCAGCGTGCGACTGGCGTTGATTTTATGGTGGACGACACTCCGGGCATGGTAGTACTTTCTAGCTTCGACCCTGTTCGAAGGCAGGTTGCTCGTTTAAGCTTAGAAATGCTTATGAAAGACGGTCGTGTACACCCCGCGCGTATTGAAGAAGTTGTTGAAAAAGCCAAAAAGCAAATCGACAAAGATGTCGACCGTGCTGGTGAAGATGCAGCTAGGGAAGTTGGTGTGGTTGGTATTCCGAAAGAACTTCTACGTCTACTTGGTGAGCTGAAATTCCGTACTTCATATGGCCAAAACGTACTCAAACATTCAACCGAAATGACTCAAATTGCAGGCATGATTGCCGAAGAAATTGGTGCAGATGTACGAACAGTAAAAACCGCCACTTTGCTACATGATATTGGCAAAGCAGTATCGCATCGTATAGAAGGCAAGCATCACCACATTGGTGCAGAACTTGCTGAAAAGTATGGCTTGAGCAAAGAAATCGCCCACGCTATCAAAGCTCACCACGACGATATCGAAGCTACCACGCCAGAAGCTATCGTAGTACGAATAGTCGACGCAATGAGTGCAGCTCGTCCTGGTGCACGTAATATTTCTGCCGAGAACTTTGTTGAACGTATGAAAGACCTCGAAAATGTTGCAACAAGCTTTGACGGAATCGACAAAGCTTACGCGATTTCTGCTGGTCGTGAAGTGCGTGTGATTGTACGTCCAGAAAAAATCGACGATCTTTCAAGCATCAAACTTGCCCGCGACATTGCAACAAAAATTGAAAGTACTATGAATTATCCTGGTACAATCAAAGTGAATGTTATACGTGAAACAAGAGCAACAGAGTTTGCAAAATAGATGAAAAAAGAAAGTACTTCGCTTTTCGATAAAGCAACGCAAGTTCTCCTGCCCGTAATGACGGTGGGAGGCTTGTTGCTTATTTCGCTGAAACTTCCAGCATATGGTCTGACGGTTACATTGATGTCGCAAATATTTTGGTTTTATGCTGCATGGAAAGCCTGGAAAGAAGCTGGCCAAATAGGAATATTCATCAC
>CAYGHK010000097.1:0-1763 GCA_964349645.1 uncultured Candidatus Saccharibacteria bacterium
CGTGAATACCAATACCACTCCAAGCGTGAATTGTATTGCCACCAAGATGAGTTGCTGCTAAACCAGTGGTCGCAGTAACCGCGACTTTTTTGCCTTCATGCTTAGCCTGTCGAATAAACTTATTTAAAACATAGGTTTTACCGCTACCAGCCGGACCTGTCAAAAAAATGCTCTCTCCCGAGAGCATAATTTCGATTGCTAAGTCCTGATCCATTGCTATATATTATAGCCTATATTTGGCAATATTATCGTCTATCAATGAAAGTAAGAGCTTTGCCAGTTTTACCTGCGCGACCAGTTCGGCCGATACGGTGTACGTAGTCATCATAAGTTTGAGGTTGGTCAAAGTTAATAACGTGAGACACATCAGAGATGTCTAATCCCCTAGCGGCAACATCTGTTGCTACAAGAACTTTCACTTTGTCATCTTTAAAAGCCTTAAGCGCACGCTGACGCTGAGCTTGTGTTTTATTACCGTGAATTGCTTCAGACGGAATGTTGTTGTCTGTTAGCGCTTTAGCAAGACGCTGTACACCAAACTTTGTTTCACCAAATACCAATACTTTGTCGAACTCTTCTTTTTTGAGTAGCTCCTGAAGTATTTCGATTTTGTGCATTTTGTCATTTGCTTCAATAACGTCTTGATCTACATGATCGCTAGTTACGCCGCTTCGTACAGATACGGTTTCGGGATTTTTCATAAGATCGTTCACAAGAGCAGCAATTGTAGGTGTCATAGTCGCACTAAAACATAGTGTTTGACGCTCAGACGGCAGCTCACTCATGATAGCTTTGATGTCGGGCATAAATCCCATATCAAGCATACGATCAGCTTCGTCGAGTACAAATGTATTTACGTTACCAAGTCGTAGGACTTTACGGTTCAGTAAGTCTTTTAGACGTCCTGGCGTACCGATAACAACGTGTGGACCACGTTTTAGTTCACGAATTTGCTTGTCCATGTTTACACCACCAACAACAACTGCGCTGTACAGCTTCATACCACGAGAAAACTTTCGGAATTCTTCGTCGATTTGCTGAGCAAGCTCACGGGTTGGAGCCATTATAAGTACAGAAGCAATTTCGCGATTTGCATATAGTTTTTCTAAAATTGGTAGCAAGAATGCTGCAGTTTTACCTGTACCAGTGTTTGCAAGCCCAATCACATCACGACCTTCTAAGGCAAACGGAAGCGCCTGGTCTTGAATAGCACTTGGCTTTGTAAAACCACTATGTACTAAGTTGTCTTTTAACATCTGATGGATCGCAAAATCTGTAAATAGATGTTTTGGTTCATATACAGCTGGCTCTTCACCGATGACTGCTTTGTTAATAAACTTACTGGGGTGGATAGACTGTTTCTTAGGGCCGCGGTTAAAACCGCCGCCTCGACGTCCGCCGCCTCCGCTAAATTTTGATTTTTTGTGTGAGTAGGATTTTCTCCCACTAAAAGAGTTATTTCTCTGCATGAATACCTTTCTATGATCATTCATTAATTAATGATGAATGACAAGAATTTGGTGAATCTGTTCACTCCTTCTATATCGACGAAACTGTTATATTACTGAGGAAAAAGCTTCTTGGATTGAGAAAGTGTGGCTTTGGCTACACTGCCGAAATACAAGCTGGTTTTTACCAGGAATATACAGTTTATAGTCAGAATAGACTGAGTGAATAGATTTACTTGGCTTATGTATTCATCCAGCGATTTTTTCGCTATCCAGCTAGTATATCACACTAAAATATATTTTGCAATATTTCTA
>CAYGHK010000098.1:0-1729 GCA_964349645.1 uncultured Candidatus Saccharibacteria bacterium
TTGTCGATTAATACCATAAGTGCTTTACTAGAATAATTATGGTGGCAACAATTCTTTCTGCAACAAATATTGGGTTTAACGGCCAAATTATAGAGGTTGAGTGTGATTCTAGCAGAGGCCTCCCCAACCTACAGATCGTTGGGCTCGCAAATAAGTCTATAGACGAGGCTAAGGAGCGTGTGAGAAGCGCAATCAAAAACTCACATCTTGAGTTTCCCGCTTCAAAAGTAACTATAAACCTTGCTCCAGCTAACCTTCCTAAAGATGGAGCACAATTCGATCTACCTATAGCACTTGCTATTTTGGTAGTAAGCGGACAACTCAAAGAGATTCAAACAAAAAATGCTTTATTTGCAGGGGAGCTTTCACTTGATGGCAACCTTAGGCCAATACGAGGAGCTATTCATCTTGCGGAAACAGCAAAGAACAGTGGAGCTACTAGTTTATTTTTACCGCTTGCAAACGCAAATCAAGCTGCATTAGTGGATGGTATTGATATTATCGGAGTTCAGTCGCTTGGTGAGCTTTATCTGCACCTTAAGGGCGAAAAAATTATAGCCCCTACCCCACACAAAATTATAAATACAAATAAAAGTAAATCTAACTCCACTATTGACGATATCCATGGTCAAAAAGTCGCGAAGCGCGCACTAACAATTGCAGCAGCTGGTCATCATAATATTCTCTTTACAGGGCCACCGGGTACGGGCAAGACGATGCTCGCTAAAGCTTTGGTGGATCTACTACCCCCACTATCTCTAAGTGAACAGATAGAAGTCACAAAATTACATAGTCTCTCCGGAAACGGATCAACAGAAAAGTTAGAAGACAGACCTTTTCGAGCACCACATCATACGGCAAGCCATATCTCATTAACCGGTGGAGGTCGCAACCCAATACCTGGGGAGATAAGTCTTGCCCATTTAGGCGTGCTGTTCCTCGACGAGCTTCCAGAGTATCCCAGAGCAAGCCTGGAAGTACTTCGACAACCACTCGAAGATAAGGAAATCAGGATATCCAGAGCTGATAGTCGTGTACACTTCCCGGCCAACTTTATGCTGGTTGCAACTCAAAACCCCTGTCCATGCGGCTATTTTGGTGATGATTTACGTGAGTGTCAGTGCAGCACATCACAGATACTGCAATACCAAAAAAGAATTTCAGGGCCGTTACTAGATCGTATCGATATGGTAATACATGTTGGCCGCGTTCCCCATGAAGAGCTGCTGAAAAAGTCACAAACCAATGAAGCAGATACGGTTCGCCTAAAGATTTATGAGGCTAGAAAAATACAACAAGAAAGATACAAAGACGACACTCTCTGTAATGCGACTCTATCTAGCCAAAACATTAAAAAACAAATTGAACTCAGTGATGATGTAAAAAATCTACTATCTAAAGCCTCTAAAAATATTGGATTAACTACCCGCTCTTATTTCAAGGTGATTAAAGTAGCTCGCACAATTGCAGACTTAGAAAAAGCTTCAAATATAACGACTGCTCATATTTCTGAAGCATTACAGTATCGTTCAACTTCAAAAAGCCTGTAGCTAGGTGTTGCACCCCGTCATGTAATCTGTTAGAATACACAGTTAGAAACTAATAATAAACGTTAACAGGAGTTTTGCGACATCAATAAGTCGGTACGTATCAACGAAGCCATTAGAGCTTCAGAGTTACGGGTTATAGGAGAAAAGGGCGAACAGATAGGAATATTGTCTCGTCAAGA
>CAYGHK010000099.1:0-1680 GCA_964349645.1 uncultured Candidatus Saccharibacteria bacterium
ATGCCAATCGGCGCAAAGTTGTACGAAGCAGCTGCAGCTGAGAATTCGCCAGCGGACGAACCAGCCGAAGAAGGTGAAGACAAGAAGGCTGATGAACCTGTAGAAGGCGAAGTGGTCGACGATAAAAAAGACGACAAAAAGGAAAAATAACCAAAGAAAATAGCCAGCGATTTCTCGCTGGCTTGGTGTAGCCAGTAGGGAGGAGATAACTCGACTTCCTCAAGCTGCTTTGTTGGATTAGACAGTACTATCTAATCGGGCTAAGTCTGCTATTGTTGGAATCTCGTCGTCTCCTCCCTATTCACGGCTAATGTGTTCCGCTATGACATTCAAGCAGAGCTTGGAAAGTACATAGGGTACTAGGGGTCTCCCTTGCGGGCGCGTGTGACCTGGTGTTACCAGATCTATGTGGTGAGGTCTTGGTTTAGGGGCCTCTGCCCTAGGGTTTGAGCTGTATTGCCACTTTGCTGCGGTCCTTCCGCTTGAATAGGGACAGGGTGTTCGTGTACGCCTGTCGGTTCACTCTGTGGTTTGGCTATCTGTTTCCCATTTGGCCACTTCACTTGTGGCAGACTTTATATATTACGCCATTATACAATAATTGTCAAGCCTTTAATCACTAGAAGTGGGTAATTCTAGAAAAAGTGCAGCCCAGACCATACCAGGGTCGCTGCGATAAAACGGAGCATAATACCAAGAGCCGTCGGGGTTTACCAGCTCCGGGTAGTTACCATGACGCTCAATTAGCGAAGCGAATCTTTCGTACTCTTCTTTGTATTCGTGTCGTTTGTAACGTTTTAAAAGATGCAAATAAAATGTCGCGTGCCATGTCCAAATAGTATTGCCGGTATAGTTTGGCATAGCTACAGGCCCCATACCAAAACGGTAGCGTACTTTCCCGCCAATTTTACTGTATTTTAAGGGGTAGGGACGGTTTAGTTTTTCTTCATTAATATAGTCAAATGTCTTGTTTACCAACTCCTCATCTTCAACGACTTTCAAAAAGAAAGGCATCAAGGCGCTATCTGCACTAAAAACATTCAGCTTGCTATCTGCTTTAAAAAACGAACCATTCCAATAATATTTTACTAAGGCTTCTTCGTAACGACTCTTAGGAAAAGGAAATTTCAAATCAAGTTCCTTAGCAGCCGCTGCCAAACGACCCACCAAAGCATACGAGTAAGCACTGCGGTCGTAAAATACCGCGTCGCGCAGCTCTGCGTAAAGATTTTTGGTTAGGTGGCCTGTAAAAGAGTCGATATATCTTTCGGCGTATTTTACTAGGCGGCGGTTTAAAAAAGCACGTTCTTTTCGAGTGAGCTCATAGTTACTAACGGCAAGCGAGTGTAGCAACCAAGGCAAAGCGTCTATACTATGCCCGTCTGGGGCGTTAAAAGTACGACCAGATTTGTCTATACAAAGGGTTACGTGATCAATTTTTTCAAAATGTTCAAGAGCCCACTTTAAAGTGTTGCGAACATTTTCTCCATGACCTAGTTTTGTAAGTGATTCGGCTACAGTACCAAAGTCGCGCATCCAAAAAAAGTCGTAATGCCCTAGGCTTGTGCGGTAGAAAGTGCCATTCCAAACTCTTTTGACTATTTCTGCGCAAACCTCACGCGCATTGCCATCTATGTGTTCGATTTTTCCAAAATATCTTCCGTATACCTGACGTATACC
>CAYGHK010000100.1:0-1673 GCA_964349645.1 uncultured Candidatus Saccharibacteria bacterium
TCATAATTTCTCCTGATTTTTTTGTGATTTATCCGTGAGTCAAACCAAGCCGTAGTCTTAATAACAAATGAAAGTAAGCTGACGTGGTGCGGGCGGAGAGAATCGAACTCTCATCGCTTGCTTGGAAGGCAGGCATATTAGCCATTATACGACGCCCGCGTAAGAAGTATTATATCATGAATTTACTAGGGTAAAACGGGGTACTTGCTCGCCATCTTTGTTTACCTTTTCAAGCCAACTACTTGCAGGTCGTACAAATGTTAGCCTATCGCCATATTCTGCTTGGTAAGTAACAACAACCTCTTCCGTAGATTCTAAAATAGCTATGTCTCTAACAACGTAGATTTTCTCGGAGTTTTTGAAGTGAACGTAGCGCCCACCAATTTTTATTTGCTGTTTTGCTTTTTCGACTTTATTTTTCAAATCTTGCACGTTTCTGTTGCTCGATAGATTCTTCAATCAAAATACGATTTGTTCGTATGATATCCGCAATGATGGCGAGTGCGAAACACAAGAAGCTGGCAAATAGTATAACCATGCCAACTATGAGTGATTGCAGGTGTTGCCCATGGCTGCCGATGCCTAAGAAGTAAATATATCGTATAAATGGGAATAAACCGATAATTAGCAAAGTAAATCCAGCTGTAAGAAAAACGGTATTTGGTCTGTACATTAGGAATGTTCGTATAATGGCTGCGGCGCTTTCGAATACATGCTGCCATATACTGTTAAATAGTCGTGATTCGCGAGTTTTTACATTTGTACTTATAGGTATAGAAGTTATTGCCAAGCGCTTGTTACCTGCCTGGATGATTGTTTCCATACAATAACTAAAGCGAGTAATGATGTTTAAACGAAATAGAGATTCTCGTGAATAGGCTCTAAAACCACTTGCTGCATCTGGTAAGTCTGTACCCGCTGCTTTGTTAACCACCCAGCTACCAAATCGCTGGAGTAGTTTTTTCAGTGGTGAAAAATGTTCGATCTTACTAGTTTGACGATCGGCAACAACTATTTCAGCTTCACCCCTCAAAATAGGCTGTACGAGGTCTGCAATTTTGCTTTGTGGATGTTGATTGTCACCATCTGTGTTAACCAGTATGTCGGCACCAATAGATAGTGCATACTCGGCACCATCACGAAAAGACCGAGCCAGTCCCATATTTGTTCTATGGGTAACAAAGTCTTTAACTCCGTGTTTTTTTGCAATTTCAACAGTTTTGTCAGTTGATCCATCGTCTATTACAACTACGACAATCTCATCAATACCGTCAATTTTCTTCGGAATGGTGTCTATGACTTCTGCGAGTGTCTTTTCTTCATTTAGACACGGAATCTGTACAACTAATTTCATTACTTATATTATACTAGAATAATGACTAAAATAGACCACACAAAACTCAAAGCAACCCCAGAGCAAGAAGATTTTCACCATAAATACACCGAAGAAGGCTCGGGTCGTATAGGCTCAAAACTACTTGACGGCTACTTCAGCGCAGTTAAGTCACTAGTAAAAGAGGCAGACTTAAAAAAGGGAAAAGCACTAGAAATTGGCTGTGGAGCTGGTTTTTCAACTAAACGACTTAACGAAATGCTACCTAAGGGTGTCGAACTCGAAGCTTCCGAGTATGTCGAACAACTTCTACCGGATGCAAGAAAATTAAATCCTGGCA
>CAYGHK010000101.1:0-1589 GCA_964349645.1 uncultured Candidatus Saccharibacteria bacterium
AATCGCTAATTATGTCTGACACTGCTCTGCCCCAATTATCACTTTCCCACAAAAATGTTACGCCGCCTGTGGCGCTTGCACCGAGTTCACAGCGAACTGCAAGTTCTTTTCCGCTATCGAGCCCTAAGGTACTGACGATATCTATAGAATCATCCAGGAGCTCTCTCCAGAGACGTAACTGTTCGCGTCCAACCTCTTTAGTTGAGGGGCCACACATACCCGCTTCTCCGCTTGGAACAGCTAGTACTGGTTTGTTTTTCTCATTCAACACTAGTTGGTTGGGTATTGTGTTTGCAGTAACAATGAATTCAAATGTTTGCCACCTATTGATAAGTGTTGCTAGCTTTATTGCAGTGTTTTTCTGCTCATCAGAAGTATATGGCGGTAGCTTTAACCCAACAGAGCTGTCAGAAATATTATCGAGCTGTGCCAGCCTAGCTATTAGTTCTTCCATTTCTCTGTAGTCGTATGCTATTAAAGATTTGCGGCCGCCCTCTGGAGTGATTGTATTGGGTGAGCCTGGGCTTACTTCTATCATGTCGACACCCGTAAGCTGCATTTCATAGATAAGTCTTTCTAGCTGTTCAAATGAGTCTCCATTGGCTCTTGAGTGTAGCGTTGAGGCAACACTAGCTATGACTGGTTTACCTTTTTCATGAGCTCTTTTTAGGATTTCAGGCATTAATTCTTTTGCTGCAAGTAACCCTATGTTTGGCAAGCCCATAGAATTGTATGTAGTTGCAGTTTTTGTGTCATGAAAGTAAGTTGGACTGCCAAAAAGTACGTCGTTGCCCTCTTGGCGAGGAACGGTAAAAGATCCAACTGTGATAGCGCCGATTGCCGTACTGGCTAAAATGTCCACTTCACGTAGTACAAGTTCTCTACTGGTGCCATTTATTGAGCCGGCGGAGTTTACTAAAGGAGTTTCGATATTGTGTCCTGCTATCGAATACTCGTGGTGTATCATATAGTTTTATTTTATAACATTGTTAGTAAAAAGTCCTGTCAAATGATAAGGTCACAGCAAATGTAAAATAATACAAGAAAAAAGAGCCTACAAAGATAGACTCGTTTTTCTTGGCAGGGGAGACAGGACTTGAACCTGCAACCAACGGTTTTGGAGACCGCTACTCTACCAATTGAGCTACTCCCCTTTGATAGGTTCTTTCTGCATGGCAATTTGCGCATACAACTTCGCACTTTGCTAATTCTAATTCAAGCTTTTTTACATTATTAGCGTTTACAAGTGTACTGATATGATACTCTTTGTCTCTGATGTGGTCAAACTGCATAACGTAATATGGGTATTTGACGCCGCAATCTGCACAAGGCTTGTTCTTTTTCCCTCTTACATATTTACGCAACTTTTCTTTCGCTGCAACAGCGTTCGCAATGTATTTCCCTTTATTTTTCAAATAGTGTTTACGGCCGCTAATAAGCCTGCGGGGATCATTAGGATCTTTGTATGCCATAGATTCTAGTATAACTCATAACTTTGGAGACTTTAGTAAACTAATTATGGGAACCATATATACAAAAAATGTTATACTATAAAACATATGAAGTCGTTAAGTTTAAGCAAACCATTA
>CAYGHK010000102.1:0-1578 GCA_964349645.1 uncultured Candidatus Saccharibacteria bacterium
GAGCACCTCGTTTACACCGAGGGGGTCGGGGGTTCGAGTCCCTCACAACCCACCATAAAATCAGTCGGTCTTTTAGACCGGCTTATTTTATTATCAGTCGTATGCCCCTCACATTTTTGATGATATAATTAACTGAAGTTATGAGCCTCAGTAAACAACCCTATAAAGGCACTCGAGATTATTATCCCGAAGACAAACGCCTACAAAATTACATATTCGATACTTGGCGACAAGTTGTCGAGAGTTTTGGCTACGAGGAATACGGAGCGCCTATACTTGAGCCGCTCGAAATTTATGCTGCAAAAAGTGGAGCAGACCTGGTCAATGATGAAACCTATCGCTTCAGTGATCGTGGTGATCGCGAAGTTGCAATACGTCCTGAAATGACTCCAACAGTCGCAAGAATGATTGCAGCTCGCCAGCAAGAAACTCCTTTTCCAGCTCGTTGGTATTCGATTGCAAATTTCATGCGTTATGAACGTCCGCAAAAAGGTAGAGAGCGTGAATTTTGGCAACTAAATGTCGATATTTTCGGAGTAGAGGATCTGCAAGCTGATGCCGAAATTATTACTATTGCCGACCGTATCTTAAAAGCCTTTAAGGCCAAGCCAAGTATGTATACAATCAAAATAAATCATCGCAAATTGGTAGATTTTATCATGAAAGATTTTCTTGGCTTGGATGTAGTACAGTCGCAACTCATGATGAAGCTCTTTGATAAAAAAGACAAAATATCCGCTCACGATTTTCGAGACAAAGCCCAGGAAATTTTTGAGCCAGAACAAGCCGACAAAGGGCTCAAAAAAATCGCCAGTCTTTTTTCTGCAGAAACCATTCGAGATTTGCCAAACGAAATTCGCGACAACCCTGTTTTTGCTGAGTTGAGCCAACTCTCTCAAATGCTAGATCAAGCAGGAGTAAAAAGTATGAGGCTTGATATAAGTCTTATGCGAGGGCTCGACTACTATAATGGTGTGGTTTTTGAAGTGTTTGACAACCACCCGGATAACAATCGCGCGATGTTTGGTGGCGGACGTTACGACGGCCTAACTACCGTGTTTGGAGGTGACAATATTCCGGTAACAGGCTTTGCACCAGGGGCTTCAACAGCAGAAGAATTTTTAAAAGCTCATAAGCTACTACCAAAACTGCACTCTCGTACTGAGCTTTACGTGGTAGTACTTGGAGAAGAGTCAATGGCTGCAGCTCTGAAATTGGCAGAAGATCTAAGGTCCGAAGGCTCTCGAGTAGAAGTAGATATTTCACTAAAAAAAGCAGACAAACAAATAAAAACTGCACTGAAAAAAGATATTCCGTATCTTCTCTTTATCGGAGAAGAGGAGATAAACACAAGGCTCTATACTTTAAAAAACACCGCAACATCAAGAGAAGAAAAACTAAGCTTTGAACGAATTGTGAGTATTATTAAAGACCAACGTCACTAGTCGATAGCTTCAAGCGAATCGAATGCTTTTTTATCTGCCGCTCTAGCTTCTTCCAGCAAAGTCTTGTCTTGGCAGTTGGCTGGCCTCAAAGAATCGCCCCCGTCGGGTATGATTCGGTATAGCTTTTGTCCGC
>CAYGHK010000103.1:0-1567 GCA_964349645.1 uncultured Candidatus Saccharibacteria bacterium
GCTCAACGCTTATACAACTTTTTGTTTTGGCGGAGCTTTGACGCCACTATCTTAGGAAGATACTGTCGTCATGTGTCCGTCAAATATTTGCCTCAGCGGAGCTGTTCTAACTAGGTGCGAGCTTTTTATTTTGTTTTTGTTTTGATTTAAAGCTTGTATTCATTTTTAGCACAAATAATCATAAGCGTCAATATATATTTAGACGTTTTTGTTGTAATAAAGTAATATTATATTTTTTAACAGATATAAAAATAATATTTACATCGTTATTTTTGTTGTATTAAATGCTTCGTATATCCATGTTGTATTAAAAAATTATACGCTTTTTGTACTTTTTGTGGTACATCTTGGTGTATTTGATAACCCAAAGCTGGATATTCTGCGATACGTTGTAAGTCACCCAACATTATTGAGATTACTTCATTAAACGGTTGTTCGTCATCTAAGTACTCTTTGAAATCTAACCTAGGAGATGTAACCATAGCAACTAACTTATCTGCAGATGGCCACTGTTTAATAAAAGTTGCAAATGTACGACGCTCCATATATGGTTTTTGGACTAAAATAATAGATTTAGGTAGTAAACCTGCTTTCTTAAGTAAAAAATAGCTGTTTTTTATGTTTTCACCCGTATTGGTGGCTTCATGTTCAAGCAATATATCTTCTTTTGGAACATTGTTTTTTATCATAATGGACGAAAAATGTTCAGCTTCTGATTTTTCTTTCCATTTAGTAGCTAGTAGATCATTTTTGTGTGACACTCCGCCCGATACGATAATTTTGGGTGCATATTTTTTGTGATAAAGCTCAGCTGCATACTCGGCAACACGATCATCACGACTTCCAAGTACAAAAATTATATCGGCTGGCTTTAATTTGTGATGCATTTGCATGTAATCCCAAATTATTAGCACTTCGTCAATTACTTTTTTATCTAAATTTAGTTCTTTACCTTGCATAGCCTCACTATACCAGCTCTTTTAAGCCTATAATTAGTTTTCCACAAGAAAAATTTTGTTAAAAAATAGTGTTGACATGAGCGTTTTGACGCGATATTATAGGGGTAACTCTTGAATAAAAAACTTACTCAGGGGTTCAAAAACAAAAAGGTCTCCAAACTTAAAACAACCGCTACTCGCAGGCGGTTGTTTTTCTTATATATGAAATAAATTCTGGTGGAGCTGCCGGGAATTGCGCCCGGGTCCGAATGGTAACTGACTACTCGTCTACAAGCTTAGTTGTTTCTAATTGTTTTACAACTTTTATCTGCTTTAGAAATAACAAAAATACAAATAAAAGTTGCTTTGGTGAAATCTTATTTTGTTAGCCATTGCGCTAAGCAAAACCAGCAACATAAATATGACGCTTAACTAGTAGTATGTTGCCTACACTAGAAAGCGGCTTTAGTAATTAAACTAAAGCTGGCGCAAAGACAGGTGCACGAAACGCGTTAGCGAACGTAGCAACGGCTGACTTTGCTTTTGCAACAAAGTTTGCAATTAAAATAACACTTACGGTGTAATTCGACTTGCTGAGTAATCTGTTAATGTCCAATCGTCGAAAGCTA
>CAYGHK010000104.1:0-1537 GCA_964349645.1 uncultured Candidatus Saccharibacteria bacterium
CGTACGCTGCGGGATTTCGCGTATTTGAAGAATATGACAAAATAGTTGAAGAACTTATCACTGCCACAGACAAAGCACTAAAAGAATATGAAGCTATATAACACTCTAAGTAGACAGGTAGAAGAAGTAAGACCTTTAAAAGAAGGTGAGATTAGCCTGTATACTTGCGGCCTAACCGTCTACAGCCAACCACACATCGGGAACTGGGTCGCGTATATTTACTGGGACGTTCTGCAAAGAGCACTACAGGCTGAAGGCTACAAAGTTAAACGCGTACAAAATATAACTGACGTTGGACATTTAACAAGCGACGAAGATGCAGGCGAAGATAAAATGCTCAAGAGTGCTTTAAGCGAAGGAACAACCGCTTGGGAAGTAGCTGATAAATACATAGATATTGCCAATCACGAAGCTTACGAACTACTGGGCTTACAAAAACCCGAGTACCTACCACGAGCTACCGACTACATAGATCAGCAAATCGAGTTTGTAAAACAACTTGAAGAAAAAGGCTACACATATACAATTGCCGATGGCGTTTATTTTGATACCGGCAAATTGGACGACTACGGAAAATTAGCAAAGCTAGACCTTAAAGGCCTGCGTTTCGGAGCTAGAGTAGCCGATACCGGCAAGAAAAACCCGACTGACTTTGCACTATGGAAGTTTTCGCCTGAGAACGAAAAGCGCGACATGGAATGGGACAGTCCTTGGGGCAAAGGCTTTCCTGGCTGGCACCTTGAGTGCTCATGCATAGCACGCGAAATATTGGGTGACCAAATAGACATACATACTGGTGGCATCGACCACATACCAGTGCATCACACCAACGAAATCGCTCAAACTGAAGCCTTGACTGGCAAAAAATTTGCCAACATATGGGTTCATGCAAACCACATAAAAGTGAACGGCACAAAAATGAGTAAATCGCTCGGCAATATTTATACGCTCAAAGATATTACCGACAAAGGCTTCGACATACAGGCTTTTAAATTAATGATTTTAAGCAAACATTACCGGACTGAAGGAAACTTTACATGGGAAAACCTAGAAGCTTCACAAAATTTACTTAATAATCTTCGACGCTTTGCCGATCTTTTGTGGGAGCTTCCTGATACATCTTCGACAGAATTCAGCTTTCTAAATGGAATTAGCTCCAATATAAAAAAGTCATTTAATAATGACTTAGACAGTCCCCAGGCATTAATGCATCTTAGTAGTGCTGAGAATCAATGGATTAGAGTTTTAAGTACAGAAAGTAAAAAATCATTTAAAGATTTCCTCGTAATGATCGATGACATGCTAGGGCTCAACCTTTCTACAACAAGAGATATAACTGACGAACAATATGGCATCCTTGAAGAAAGAGAAGCTGCCCGTAAGTCACAAGACTGGATAAAATCAGACCGGCTTCGAGATGAACTAAAGGCACAAGGTATAGGTCTTCGCGATACAGAGAAGGCGATAAAGCATGGTGCTATCTGGTACCGTATTTAAGCTTTGTGGGTAGCAGGAGCTTGATTGCTCTTGTTGTTCT